>CP073694.1:2700012-3000025 GCA_018228705.1 Dysosmobacter sp. Marseille-Q4140
TTCCCGGCGGACCAGGATACCGCCCGTACCCCGATAGTCGGCGTTGACCAGGCAGTTGGCCAGCGCTTCCCCCACGGCATCGGCCACAGCGGGATCCGCGTCCCAGGTCAGAGCCCGGCGGACCCGGAGATAGAAGTCAAAAACATTGCCGCTCCAGTCCCCGGCGGAGGAGACCAGGGCCATGGCTTCTCCCTCTTTGGGGCAGTCCCGGTAGTCCAGCCGGTAACGGGGGAAAACGGCAGTGATGGCCTCCGCCCGGCCAAACATCAAAAGACCTGCCGCCGTGGGGCGGAGGACGCCGCTTTCATCGGCGGCCGCGGCGCCCAGGCGGGTCAGCAGCGCTGCCCGGTCCAGGTCCCGCCAGCCCTGGTCGGGCCGCTCCCGTTCCAGCCGCAGCCGGTAGCGCCGCAGTGTCCCGGCGTCCAGGGCCTCCAGATCCGCCCCGTCCAGAGGCCGGGTGTCGGCGGACCGGACCGCCGCCGCCTCCAGCATCCGCCGGACCTCCTCCCGGGAGCAGCGGTAGTCGCCGTCGCCCCGGCGGCGGTAGGTGCCGGTCATGGGGTCGCCGCCCACATATACCGGCCGGTCGTATCGCCGGGCCCGGGGGATCTCGATGGCCACGATGCGCCTGCCCTCCACCTCCACCACGCTGACGCTGCGTTCGGAGAGAATGTTGACGCTGACCCGGCGGGGGTCATTGAGGATCTCCCGGAACTCCCGGATCAGCCACTGGGGATCCGGCAGGTCCACCGGCCGCAGGGAGTGGTCCGGCAGCTCCTCCACTCCCAGCAGAAGGATGCCGCCCAGAGTGTTGGCGAAGGCAGAGTAGGTCTCCCACAGGCTCTCCGGCAGCCCGCCGGTGGATAGCTTGGCTTCGATGCGGTTGTTTTCCCGGTATCGCTGGATGTTGTGCAGGTCGATCATCCGCCGTCCCTCCCGGTGTGCTTTGTTGGTTTCATTATAGTGACGGCGGAGATAAAACACAACGAAAACTTCCCAGGGAAAAAGGACGCCTGTCGGGCGTCCTTTTTCCGGTGTCCGGGCGGTTCAGCAGCGGTTGAAGAGGTACTGCCAGCTGTCCCGCCGCCAGCGGCAGCAGTCCCGGCGGCAGAAGATCTCCACGTTGCCGCCGGGCGGCAGTACCACCCGCAGCGTCACGCGGCTGCCGCAGCTCCGACGCAGCGTCAGGACGTAGTCCCCCGGTGCCAGGAAACCGAAGAGGATCTCTCCCTGACAAAGCGGCGACCGGGCCCAGCAGCTGCAGCCGCTGCCGGGCTGCAGGACCGCGGTGTCTCCGGGCCGGAAATCCTTCAGGAGCAGGCGGATGCCGCACCGGCGGCATCCGCCCTCCAGGCACAGGGGAACGTCCGCCTCGCCTCCGTCGCAGAGGCAGAAGCGGCGGACTGCCTGGATGCCCCGGTCGGGTCTTACTGCTCCAGCTTGGCCTTGACCAGATATTCCCCGCCGGTGACGCCGCCGAACAGGTACTTTCCCGCGTCGTTGGTCTTGGTGGTGGCAATCAGCAGCTCCTGGGACACGCCCGCCACCGTCACCACCTGGTACAAACCCACGAAGCATCCGGCCACCGCCGCGCCGGTGTTGTCCCGGATCATGCCGCTGACAGTGCCGTTGTAGGTGCGGCTGTCCACGGTCATGGACATGGTGACGTTGGCGATAGAGCCGCCTGCGATGACGGCGGTCATGGTGGAGGCGGCCACATAGCCCTCTGCGCTGGAGAGCAGGGTGTAGACCCCGCCGGCCAGGTCATAGAAGGCGAACTCGCCGTCAGCGGCGGAATAGGTGACGGCCAGAGTGGTGCCCAGGGCGTCCTGCAAGGTGATCTTGCCGCCGGACAGAGGGGTGGAGGTGCCCTGGAGAGGGTCCTCCACCGTCAGCACGCCGGCGATGGTGCCCAGAGACAATGAGGCGTCTGCCGTACAGGTCAGGTTGACCTGAGTGGTGACGCCGGCGGTGAGGGTGACCCCTGCCGCGTCGCTGAGCAGGTATCCGTCCTTTACGGCTCCCAGGCTGTACGTGCCGGCGGGGATGCCGGAGAGGGTATAGGCGCCGGAGGCGTCGGTCATGGTGTGCTGATAGGGCAGGCCCGCGCTGTCGAACAGCTTGACAGTGGCGTCAGCCACGGGGACGGCGCCGTCGGTGACCACGCCGTATACCGTGGCCAGGGAGGCGGCGGCAGGGGGCAGCTCCAGGTCCACGTTGACCTCCTGCATTCCCTGGATGTCAAAATTCTGGCTGTACTGCAAGCTCAGCAGGTCCTGTTTGATATCGGCCATGAGAATCCTCCTGTTAGATCATGATTGTTTGTCGGTATGGGCGGGGCAGCCGATGAGAAAGCCCACGCAGCCGGAGACGAAGTCCCGGAACTGGACCACTGTGGCGGCCACGGAGTCAGACTCCGCCGCAGTCAGATCCCACTGGCTCAGGTTCCGCAGAACCAGCAGCGTCACCAGACAGAACAGCCCGATACAGGTGGCCACGGCCACTTGCAGGCAGTTGGCGGCGTCATCTCCGGCGGAAGAATCCGGGGTGCTGTCAGCGGTCCCGGCGGTATCCGGCGCGGCGGCCTGGCCGCCGTCGGAAAAACCGATACGGTCCATGGGTGCGGCAGGGTCCGCCGGCAAGCCTTTCCCCGTCTCCAGCTTACGCGGCGGCAGTGAGGCGGGTGTCTGTCCGGCGGTGTGGCGGATGAAATTGGCGCTGAGGAAATAACCGAAAATGGCTGCGGCGGAGGTGCGGACGATGATGTCGATATCCTCTGTCGCCTGTCCGGCGCCGGCCGGACAGAAAATGCTGTATGCGGACTGGATCAGCAGCACCAGCATAAATACCAGCAGCCCCTTATCCACAGGATGGATCCGGTCCAGAAGGCCGCGGAGACCGCAGCGGCCCGGCGCGGGGCTCATAAGGGCACCTCCTGCGGTACCGGCGGAGCGGGAAAGAACATGGAGACGCTCCTTTCTGAGATGGGCGGGAGATGTCCGCAGGACCCGTAGGTCGCTGCGGACGTTTTGTCACAGAGGGCAGAGAAGAAAGATCCGGTCCTCCAGCCGTACGATAACTGTGTTGCTGAAAAGAGGCCGGCCCTGAAAACGCACCTGAGCGCGGTTGTGCAGAAAATGGGTGAATCGGGCGGGAATTGCCCGTTTGTGCCCGCAGTCACAAGGCGCGCAGCGGTTGATACAGTTAAACGGAGCCGCCTGTAACCTGCACTTGAAAGGTGATGACGGCGCTCCCTGCTGCGGGAACGGAGGGGATCGTATAGCTGAGGGTGCTGCCGGCCACAGTGGGAACAGCGGAGACATCGTTGACCTTGAAGGTGTCGGTGAGATATGCACAGCCCTGAGGCAGCGTGTCGGTGAAGGGAAGGTCGGAGAGCGCGGTAAGAGACACATTGGTGATGGTGACCGTGTAGGTCAGGGTTTCGCCGATGCTGGCGGAGAGCTTATCCACAGCTTTGACCACAGTGGGCGGCAGAGACAGCAGAGTGGAGACGGTGTTGCTGAGAATGCTGGTACCCTCAAAGGAGACGCTGGCGCTATTGTCCAGCCGGTTGATAAGAGCCATTGCATCACATCCTTTCGCATCCATCCTATGTGGCCGGGCTGGAAAGGTGCCGGGGAGAATCTGAGAGGCGGTGGAAACGGAGAGCCGGAGGGAGAGGCGAACTTGGCGTATAAAAAGAGGGGAACGTTTCTGAACAACGGGCAGTCTGAATGTCCAATCGGCCGATGTTATCATTCTTTCAATTTCTTGTGGTTCAAATGGCTTCGCGCTCTGGGCTGCGGCAAGGTCCCGCGCAGCGGATTCGATTTGGAAAGAAGGAGCAAGGGAGCGGGCGGATGACGTCTTTTTTGCCATGGGCATAAAAAGACGTGGTCGCAAAGCGGACTTTGCGGCCACGTGGAGCATTGCAACACTATAGACGCCACACTTCCAGGTTTGCACCCAAAACCAAATCGAAGCCCAGCGAAGCGGGTTCGATTTGGAAAGGAGGAGCAGCGGCGTGAGCGCGCTCTGACTTTTGTAA
The DNA here is from genome assembly GCA_018228705.1 of Dysosmobacter sp. Marseille-Q4140. Classification (NCBI taxonomy): domain Bacteria; kingdom Bacillati; phylum Bacillota; class Clostridia; order Eubacteriales; family Oscillospiraceae; genus Dysosmobacter; species Dysosmobacter sp. Marseille-Q4140. The sequence goes on from CP073694.1 coordinate 2,704,061, forward strand.
AAAAGTCGGAGCAAGCGATACAGAGCTTGCTCCGACGTGGAACATCGTAACACTATGGATGCCGAAACTTCCAGGTTTGCACCCAAAACCAAATCGAAGCCTAGCGAAGCGGGTTCGATTTGGAAAGGAGGAGCAGCGGCGTGAGCGCGCTCTGACTTTTGTAAAAAAAGTCGGAGCAAGCGATACAGAGCTTGCTCCGACGTGGTGCCGGTGGTGGGACTCGAACCCACACGGTATCGCTACCAACGGATTTTGAGTCCGTCACGTCTACCAATTCCATCACACCGGCAAAACTTGTGGCCTTCATTATACAGGAAGCGGCACGGGAATTCAAGTGTTGTTTTTCACGGCCTATCTCCGGAGAGGGAAACGCCTTGCTTTTTTCCGCCTGTGCCTGCATTTTGTGCGGCTTTTCCTGCGAGCAGGGGGATGGCTGCGGGAATTTTGCCAATACTAATTGTATGCCAGAAGTTTACCAATAGTATGTTCATATTGGGTAAAATGCAGGAAAGGGAGGTGAGTTCCCGTGGAAGGAAACCATATTGGAAATCATATTCGCGCTTTACGGCTGGCCCGAAGCATGACACAAGAGGACTTTGCAAACCGCATCAACGTGGCGAAGTCCACGGTGTCGGCTTATGAGAACGGCTCCCGGCTTCCTTCCTACGACGTGCTGGTGAAGATTGCGGATCTGTTCCATGTGACCACAGATAACCTGCTGGGGCGGAGCAGCGGGTGTATGATCGATGTCAGCGGCCTGACGGCGAAACAGCGCAACGCCATTCAGGACGTGGTGACCACTTACCAGGCGTTCAACCGTCTGCATCGTCAGTATGCGGCTGGGGATGTGGATGCGATTTATGACGGCGGAGATCTGAAAAGCAGGGAAGGCGGGCAGTGAGAAACGCGCCCGTCCTTTTTTGCGCCTGTTTGCCGGAGGATACCGGTTTGCTTGGAAAAATGAACAGAGCGTAAAATGCCGGGAAAATCCAAAGAAATGCTACACAAACCGGTGCAGACGTGCTATGATATATGAGTTAAATTCTGCGAATTTGCGCCTTTGGGCGCGAGAGAAGGGAGGCGCCCCCATGAGATATCCGCTTCGCGTGGCCGGCCTGGGACTGATGGCGGGCGTGCTGGCGCTGCTGACTACCGGCTGCGGTTTTGCCTTTTCCCCGGAGGAGCTGTACAGCCTGCCGGCCCTTCCGGCGGAATATACGGAGCTGAACAACAGCATCAGCCAGATGATCGACAGCGGCGCCGAATATGCCGCTCCGGTCTCCGGCACCAATATCCAGCCGGTGCAGATGAAGGATCTGGACGGTGACGGACAGCAGGAGGCAGTGGCCTTCTTCCGCAACTCCGCCGACGAAAAGCCGCTGAAAATCTGCATCTACACGGCGGACGGGGAACGCTATGAACAGACCGCCGTCATCGAGGGCAGCGGCACCGCCATTTACAGCATCGAGTACAGCGATCTGGACAACGACGGCCGGCAGGAGCTGATCGTGGGCTGGCGCGTCAGCACTGACGCCCAGGCTTTGACAGTCTACTCTCTGCGGACCGGCCGTCCGGAGGAGCTGATGCGAACCAATTACGTCAAATACGCCATTACCGACTTGGACCAGGACCAGATGAAGGAGTTGGTGGTGCTGCGGCCCGATGAGATGGGCAGCGGCCTGGCGGATTACTACTGCTGGGAGGAGAGCAGCCTGAGTCTGCGCTCCTATGCCCGGATCTCCAGTACCATGGCCGAGCTCAGCGGCCAGCAGGGGCGGGTCCAGAAGGGAACGCTGTCCGGCGGCGCGCCGGCGCTGTTCATCACCGGCGTGGAAGATGCCTCCTGGTCCGTGACCGACATCCTTACGGTTCGGGACGGGGAGCTGAGCAACCTGCTGCTGTCCGATGTCACCGGCGTCTCCGGGGAGATCGTGGCATACAGCGGCCTCTATCCCACGGATATCAATGGAGACGGTGTCACGGAGCTGCCTCAGCCCCTGAGTGTCTCCGCCTGGACCGGCTGGGAGTGGAGCACCTACCAGTGGGTGAACTGGCGCAGCTACGACAGTGCCGGCACCGAGAAGCAGGTGGTCAGCACCTATCACAACACGGAGGACGGCTGGTATCTGCAGATGCCGGAGGAGTGGCGGGGCCGGATTCTGGTCAGCCGCGTCACCGGTCAGGACGAGATCACCGTGGTGTTCTCCATCCTGGGAGAGGACCCGGAGGAGGAGCCCCAGCCGTTTTTGAAGATCACCGCCCTGACCGGTTCCAGCCGGGAGATCAAGGCGACTCGGGGCGGGCGGATCATCCTGCGGCGGCAGGTGGAGCGGATCTTCACCGCGGAGCTGCTGGATGCCAACGATACCTGGGAATACGGCGTGACCGAGGATGAGGTCCGGGAGGCGTTCAACCTGATCACCACAGAGTGGCTGGCAGGGGACAACTGACCGGCGGAAAGGACAGGAGCGTATGAAAAAAGTATTGGTTCTGGAGGATGAGTCCAGTATCCGCAGCTTTATCGTCATCAATCTGCGCCGGGGCGGCTACGACGTGATCGAGGCTGAGACCGGCGAGGAGGCCCTGGAGCAGCTGAAGGAGAACCCCGATGTGAAGGTGGCGCTGCTGGACATCATGCTGCCCGGCATCGACGGGTTCGAGGTCTGCCGCCGCATCCGGGCCACCAACACGAAGATCGGCATTATCATGCTGACGGCCCGGTCCCAGGAGATGGACAAGGTGACGGGCCTCATGACCGGCGCCGACGACTATGTGACCAAACCCTTCTCCCCGGCGGAGCTGACCGCCCGGGTGGACGCCCTGTTCCGCCGGGCCGGCGGCGAGGAGCCGGTGCAGACCGGTGAGATCCGTCAGGATCCCTTCCTGCTGAACACCCGGAACCGGACCCTGGAGAAAAACGGCGAGCGGATCAAGCTGACCCAGGTGGAATATTCCATCATGAAGATGTTTATGGAAAACCCCGGCAAGGCCTTGTCCCGGGAGGAGATTCTGGACATGGTCTGGGGCCGGGACTACTTCGGCGAGCTGAAGATCGTGGATGTGAACATCCGCCGTCTGCGGCTGAAGATCGAGGACAACGTGCAGAACCCCACCTACATCACCACCGTGTGGGGCTACGGCTACAAGTGGGGGTTCTGAGCCGCCGCTGAGGCGCAGCTGGATCACGACAGAGAGGAGGACAGGCCGTGACGGAGGACGAAAAGACGAAAAAATGGAAGGCCCTGCGGATCCGCGGCCTGCGTCAGCGCTGGATCGTCAACACCATCATGCCCGTGCTGGTGCTGCTGGTGCTGATCGTGACGCTGTTCTCCGCGGGCGTCTCCAGCTACTATTACAGCAGCGTCCGGGACGGCCTGGAGAAACAGGCCCAGGCCATGGCCGGCGCTTTCAACGACTATTTCATGACCAGCTATACGGAATATTACCAGATGGCGGTCCAGACCACCGACAGCTTTGAGGACAAGGACCGCATTGAGCTGCAGTTCATCGACAGCAGCGGCAGCGTCCAGACCTCCACCTCCGGCCTCAAGGCCGGCACCTTCCCCGGTACCAGCGACATCCGCCAGGCCATCCAGGACGGGGAGATGCGGCCCTATCAGGGCCGGGATCCGGAGACCGGGGAGAACATCCTCTCCGTGTCCTATCCGCTGCTGTTCAACGGCAAGGTGGTGGGCGTCATGCGGCTGGTGACCTCCCTGCGGGCGGTGAACCGTCAGATCATCATGGCGGTAATGGCCATTCTGGCCATCGCCGTGATTTGCATGGCCCTGGTGGTCATCTCCAATTTGCTGTTCATCAACAATGTGGTAGAGCCGGTGGCGGTGGTCACCGACGCCGCCAAGCGGATTTCGGCGGGCAGCTACGGTATTCGCATCGAGAACAAATATCCCGACGAACTAGGAGAATTGGTGGACAACATCAACGATATGTCGCTGAAGATCGGCCGCAACGAGAAGATGAAGCAGGAGTTCATCTCCTCCGTGTCCCATGAGCTGCGCACGCCTCTGACCGCCATCAACGGCTGGGGCGAGACGATCCTGGAGGATCCCACCGGCGACCCGGAGCAGCTGCGCCGGGGCATCCGCATCATCCTCAACGAGTCCCGGCGCCTTTCCACCATGGTGGAGGAGCTGCTGGAGTTCTCCAAGATGGAGGATGGCCACTTCACCCTGCGGATCGAGGAGGTAGACCTCCAGGCGGAGTTCGAGGATGCCATCTTCACCTACCGGGAGCTGTTCCGGCAGGAGGGCATCGAGCTGGAGTACCGCACCGGCACCGTGGAGCTGCCCATGATCCAGGGGGATCCGGAGCGGCTCAAGCAGGTGTTCTGCAACGTGCTGGACAACGCCGCCAAGCACGGCGGCTCCGGCAAGCGGATCTCCACCTCCGTCACCCGGGAGGTGGACGACGCCGTGGTCCGGGTCCGGGACTACGGCCCCGGCATCCCCGAGGCGGAGCTGCCCTTCATCAAGCAGAAGTTTTACAAGGGCTCCTCCAAGGCCCGGGGCAGCGGCATCGGCCTGGCCGTGTGCGACGAGATCATCAAGCTCCACAACGGCACCTTCACCATCGGCAATGCCATCGGCGGCGGCGCCGAGGTCACCATCCGCCTGCCCATCCAGGAATAAGACGGAAAATAATCGAACAAATGTTTGCTTTTTGCGAATGTCTGTGATATACTTCAATCATTAGAAAGGAATTTTCATGGCAGAACAGAAATCCTGCGCCTTCCGCACCAGCATCGGCGGACAGGCGCTGATCGAGGGCATCCTCATGCGGGGCCCGGAAAAGCAGGCCATCGTGGTCCGGGACCAGGAGGGGCAGCTGGTGGAAAAGGTGGAGGAGCTGCGGCTCATCAAGGACCGCTATCCCATCCTGGGCGTGCCCCTGATCCGGGGCACCGTCAACTTCCTCTCCGCCATGGTCAACGGCGTCAAGGCTCTGATGTACTCCGCCGACTTTTACCCCGACGAGGAGGCGGCCCAGCCCTCCAAATTCGAGCTGTGGCTGGAAAAGCACCTCACCAGCAAGAAGCTGGAGAGCGCCATCGTGGCCCTGGCGGTGGTGCTGGGCGTGGGCATGTCCGTGTTTTTGTTCATGGTGCTGCCCACCTTCCTCACCGGCGGACTGCTGCACTTCTTCCCCGGCTTTCCCATGTGGGGCCGGAACCTGATCGAGGGCGTGCTGAAAGTCCTGATCTTTTTGCTGTACCTGATCTTCTGCTCCAAACAGAAGGATATCTACCGGGTGTTCCAGTACCACGGAGCGGAGCACAAGACCATCTTCTGCTACGAGGCGGGCCTGCCGCTGACGGTGGAGAACGTCCGCATCCAGCCCCGGCACCATCCCCGCTGCGGCACGAGCTTCCTGTTCGTGGTGATCTTCGTGTCCATCCTGGTGTCCAGCGTGGTGTTCGGCATCTGGCCCATCACCAACGTGTGGCTGCGGACGGCGGCCCACATCGTGCTGCTGCCCCTGGTGGTGGGTATCACCTACGAGTTCAACCGCTGGGTGGGCCGCCATGTGCAGGACAGCGGCCTGGCCAAGTTCCTGACCAAGCCGGGCCTCTGGATGCAGAACTTCACCACCAACGAGCCCGACGACTCCATGATCGAGGTGGCCATCCGCTCCCTGGAGCTGGTGCTGCCGGAGGAGAAGGGCAAGGACGCGTGGTGACGGCCCGGCCGCTTTTGCGGACCAATCACAACAACGAGGCGTAATTATGGCCATTACCTATAACAACCTGTATTTGGATATCCGCCAGCAGCTGCGGCGCGCCGGCATCGAGGAGGCCACGCTGGAGGCCCGGGAGCTGGTGTGCTTCGGCACCGGCAAGAGCCGGGAGCAGCTGGTCCGGGACGGCGGGCTGTACGCCTCGCCGGAGCTGGAGAAGCGGGTGCGGGACCTGGTGGACCGCCACCTGGCCGGAGAGCCGGTGGCGTACCTGATCGGGGAGTGGGAGTTCTATGGCCTGCCCCTGGACATCTCCCCCGACGTGCTGATCCCCCGGCCGGACACGGAGGTGCTGGCCGAGCAGGCCATCGGCTACGTCAAGACGCTGGGAGAGTGCCGGGTGCTGGACCTGTGCGCCGGCAGCGGCTGCATCGGCCTGGCCGTAGCAGCCCAGGCGCCCCAGGCCCGGGTGGTGCTGGGGGAGTGGTCCGACGGGGCGCTGCGCATCTGCCGTCAGAACATCCGCCGCAACAGCCTCTCCGCCCGGGTGGTGCCCATGGGGGCCGACGCCCGGGAAAAGCCGGAGAAATCCCTGGGGGAGTTTCAGTGCATCGTCTCCAATCCCCCCTACATCCCCAGCGGCGACATCGCCGGGCTGGACGTGTCCGTGAAGGACTATGAGCCCCACCTGGCCCTGGACGGCGGCGACGACGGCCTGGACTTTTACCGGAGCATCTCCGAGAAGTGGAAGGACGCCCTGGTCCCCGGCGGCCGCCTCTATTTCGAGGTGGGAATCGGCCAGGCGGACGCGGTGCTTCGTATCATGCGCGCCCAGGGCTTCGGGGACATCCAGGTGGTCAAGGACCTGCGGGACGTGCCCCGGGTGGTGTTCGGCACCCTTTGTACGGAGATCTGACGGGCGGGGACGCCCATTCCCATAGACCGAGATTGTTTGCAGGAGGAAGAGACATATGGCAAGAGACAAGGCGCCGCTGCCCAGCGCGGGCCCGGCGGACGACAAGAAGAAGGCCATCGATACCGCCATGGCCCAGATCGAGAAGATGTACGGCAAGGGCTCCATCATGCGCTTCGGCGACCGGGCGGAGCTGAACGTGGACTTCATTCCCACCGGCTCCCTGGCGTTGGACCTGGCCCTGGGCATCGGGGGCCTTCCCAAGGGGCGGATCGTGGAGATCTACGGGCCGGAGTCCTCCGGCAAGACTACCCTGGCCCTGCACGTGGTGGCGGAGGCCCAGCGCCGCGGCGGCGAGGTGGCCTTTGTGGACGCCGAGCACGCCCTGGACCCCACCTATGCCCGGGCTCTGGGCGTGAAGGTGGAGGATATGCTGATCTCCCAGCCGGACACCGGCGAGCAGGCTCTGGAGATCACCGAGGCCCTGGTCCGCTCCGGCGCCATCGACGTGGTCGTGGTGGACTCCGTGGCAGCTCTGGTGCCCCGGGCGGAGATCGAGGGCGAGATGGGCGACAGCTATGTGGGCCTCCAGGCCCGGCTCATGAGCCAGGCGCTCCGCAAGCTCACCGGCGCCATCGGCAAGACCAACACCATCGTCATCTTCATCAACCAGCTGCGGGAAAAGGTGGGCGTCATGTACGGCAACCCCGAGGTCACCACCGGCGGCCGGGCCTTGAAGTTCTACTCCTCCGTCCGCATCGACGTGCGGCGGATCGAGGCGCTGAAAAACGGCAGTGAGATCATCGGCAGCCGCACCCGGGCCAAGGTGGTCAAGAACAAAGTGGCGCCCCCCTTCCGGGAGGCGGAGTTTGACATCATGTACGGCCAGGGCATCGCCCACGAGGGTGAGCTGCTGGACCTGGGCGTGAAGCTGGATCTGGTCCAGAAGGCCGGCTCCTGGTTCTCCATGGGGGAGACCCGCATCGGCCAGGGCCGGGACGCCGCCAAGAAATATCTGATCGAAAATCCCGAGGTGGCGGAGCAGCTGGAGGCGGACATCCGCAAGAACTTTGACAAGCTCATGAGCAACCAGGACCGGATCGCGGCCAGAGCCGCGGGCCGCGCGGTGGACGTGTCCGCCGACGACTTCAACGATGCGGATTGACCGGATCGAAGCGTCCAGGCATAAAAAGGGCCGGGTGCTGGTGTTTTTGGAGGACGGCGCCTGCCTGAAGATCACGGAGCAGGAGCTGCTGGACTTCGGCCTGCGCAGCGGGGATGACCTCTCCGCCCCCCAGCTGACGAAGCTGAAGGAGGCGGCGGGCCTCTCCGACACCAAGGCGACGGCCGCAGACCTCATCGGCAAGCGGGCCATGAGCCGCGCCAGTCTGGAGAAAAAGCTCCGGGACAAGGGCGCCAGCGAGGCGGAGGCCCGGTACGCCGGGGAGTGGCTGGAGGCCATCGGCGCCCTCAACGACGCCGAGTACGCCGCCATTCTGGTCCGGCACTACGGCCAGATGGGCTACGGCCCCCGGTACGTCCAGGAGAAGCTGCGGGAAAAGGGCGTGCCCCGGGAGCTGTGGGAGGACGCCCTGGACGCCCTGCCGGAGTCGGCGGAGCAGATCGACCGCTTTCTCGCCGCCAAGCTCCAGGGCCGCGCCCCGGACCCGCGGGAGAAAAAGCGCCTCACCGACGCCCTGCTGCGCCGGGGCTACAACTGGGGCGACGTGAAGGCGGGCTGGAACCGCTACGGCGCGGAGGGGTTTGACGGCGAGCTGTAAGGCAGCGCCGAGAGCATCAGGTGGACGCCCCACCGCAGGCCCTGGAGGAACAGGGCCTCTTCCTGCCAGCTGTTGGCCCGGTACTCCGCGGCCTGATACCGTTCAATGAAGCGCTGGCCCATGGTCTGCATCCACTTGCGCTCCAGATCTTCCAGCTCCCGCCGGGCGGCCTGGATACAGGGATTGGCCGGGGGCCGGACCGCGTCCAGGGAGAGGTAGAACAGCTGGGTAAGGAACGCATCGTTCATGTGGAACCCTCCTTAAATATACCTTTTTGTAGTATTTTCGATAACATGAGTGTATACTACAAAAAGGTATAAGTCAAGAGGTAAATATGAAAACAATGATTGTTTTTAAGGACCGGGTACGTGCCCTCAGAAAATCCATGAACTTGAATCAGCAGGAGTTGGGAGAGGCGCTGGGCTTGTCACAGAAAGCCATCAGCACCATCGAGAGCGGCAGCCGGGGCACCACCATCGAAAAGCTGGTGCTGCTGGCAGAGTTTTTCCACGTCTCCACGGACTATCTCCTGGGCATCACCGACGACCCCGCCTGGCGGGGCGGACCGCTAGAATGAAGGGAAGGAAAACGACTTTGCAGTATCGTGTTGCATTCATCTCCCTGGGCTGCGCCAAGAACCAGGTGAACTGCGAGCAGATGATGGCCGCCGTCACCGCGGCGGGCCACACCGTCCAGGCCGACCCCGCCGGGGCCGACGTGGCGGTGGTGAATACCTGCGGCTTCCTCCAGTCCGCCTGCGAGGAGGCCATCGACAACATCCTGGAGATGGCGGCGCTGAAACAGGCGGGCCAGATCAAAAAGATCCTGGTCACCGGCTGCATGGCCCAGCGGTACAAGACAGACATACTCTCTGAACTGCCGGAGGTGGACGGCATCCTGGGCACCGGCAGCTACGGCGACATCGCTGCCGCCATCGACGAGGTCATGACGGGGGAGGAGCGCCCCTGCCGCCTGGGCAACATCCACACCTGCCCCCAGGGCGGGCCCCGCATCCTCTCCACGCCCCCCTGGTACGCCTATCTGCGCATCGCCGAGGGCTGCGACAACCACTGCGCCTACTGCGTCATCCCCTCTCTCCGCGGCAAGTACCGCAGCCGCCCCATGGACGAGCTCCTGGCCGAGGCCGCGGAGCTGGCCGACGCCGGGGTACGGGAGCTGCTGGTCATTGCCCAGGACATCACCCGCTACGGCACAGACTTCAACGGGGAGCACCAGCTGGCGGCATTGCTGCGAGAGCTGTGCAAGCTGGATTTCCACTGGGTCCGGCTCCACTATCTCTACCCCGACGAGATCACCGACGAGCTCATCGACACTATCGCCGCCGAGCCCAAGATCGTCAAATACCTGGATATCCCCATCCAGCACTGCAACGACGGCATTTTGAAGGCCATGAACCGCCGGGACACGAAAGCGGAACTCCTGGCGCTGTTTGAGAAACTCCGGGCCCGGATCCCCGGCCTGGTGCTGCGGACCAGCCTCATCACGGGCCTGCCCGGCGAGGGGGAGGCGGAGCTGGAGGAGCTGTGCGACTTCCTGCGTGAGACCCGCATCGAGCGGGCCGGGGTGTTCCCCTTCTCCCCGGAGGAAGGCACCAGGGCCGCCCAGATGGACCACGTGGACACCGAGGAGGCCCGCCGCCGGGCGGAACTGGTGGTGGATGTCCAGTCCGACATCATCGACGACTACAACGAGTCCCTCCTGGGCGAGGAGCGGGAGGTCCTGTGCGAGGGCTTCGACGGCCAGGCCCAGATGTGCTACGGCCGCAGCTACGCCGAGAGCCCGGACATCGACGGCCGCATCTGGTTCACCGCCGGGGAAGAGGTGGAGCCCGGCACCTTCGTGACCGTCCGCCTCACCGGCACCATGGACGGCGAGCTCACCGGCGAGCTGGCGGAATGAGGTCGCCCCTGGAGGAGATCCCCGGGGTGGGGAAGCGGATTGCCGCCGTCATGGAGGCCCTGGGCATCCGGCAGGTGTCGGATCTCGTGGGCCGGGACCCGGAGGAGCTGTACCGGCAGGAGTGCCTGCTCAAGGGCTTTCAGGAGGACCGCTGCGCCCTGTACGTGTGGCGGACGGCGGTCTACTACGCCGAACACCCGGAGCCGGAGGCGGAAAAGCTGAAGTGGTGGCACTGGAAGGACCGGCCCTACCCGCCGGCGAAGGAAGGAGAACAACCATGAATTTGCCGAATAAATTGACTCTTTTGCGTATTGTATTGATCCCTGTTTTTATGGTGGTGCTGTATTGGGGCTTTCCCGGCGCCAATTATGTGGCCCTGGCCATCTTCATCGTGGCCAGCTTCACGGACCTGCTGGACGGCAAGATCGCCCGGAAGTACAACCTGGTGACGGACTTCGGCAAGTTCGCCGACCCCCTGGCCGACAAGATGCTGGTGACGGCAGCCATGCTGTGGTTCGTGGAGACGGGGAAGATGGCGGCCTGGATGCTGCTGATCGTCATTGTCCGGGAGTTCGCCGTCAGCGGCCTGCGAATGATCGCCAGCGACAAGGGCCGGGTCATCGCCGCCGGCTGGTCCGGCAAGGTCAAGACCGCCTCCACCATGGTGTGCATCGTCATCATGTTCCTGCCCATTCCGGCGGTGGTGAACACCATCTGCGTCTGGGTCATCACCCTGACCACCCTGTACTCCGGCGTGGAGTACTTCGTCCAGAACAAGGACGTGATCGCCTCCGCCTGAGGCCCGCGATCAAAAAGCCACCCCCCGGCGCGGTTTACCGCGCCGGGGGGTGCTCTGCGTTCAGCCCTTTGTCCGGGAGCGGGACCGGCGCTCCGCAAAACGCCGGCTTCCCAGCATGGCCATGGCCCCCAGCCATACCGCAAGTACGTCCCGGGGATCCCCCACGGACCGGGGCAGGTACAGCGGCGTCACGACTTCCCAGAAGAGACCGCAGCCCAGGGCGAAGGCGCTGACCGGGAACAGGCCCCGCATCGGCTTTCGCCCTGTCAGTTCCAAAAGCCCGTTCAAAAAGCACAGCATCAGCGCCCCGGCCAAAAAGTCCGCGAAGTGCCAGGCCAGCAGGCGGTTGCCGGTGAGAGGCGCCAGGGCGAAGCGGTTGAGCGTGTAGAGGATGCCGATGGCCCCCATGGGCACCAGATACCGCCGCCCCATCACAGGAACGATAAAATCAGCAGCGCCACGATCACGGCGCCCACCACGCCCCAGAAGCCGATGCCGTCCTTTTTGTCCGCAGGCGGCAGCTCCATGGCGGAGGGCTTGGCCCGCAGGGCATCCTCGGAGTCCCCGCCGTCCTCCACGATGCGCAGGGAGGGGAACAGGTCCCGGTCCAGATGGGCGGTCAGATACTGGGCGGCGCTGTCCGTCAGGTTCCGCCGCAGCAGAACCGTGGTGGCGCTCCCCACCTGCAGCAGCATCTGGGCCTGCTCCCGGGTCATGCCGCAGAAGCGGACCAGTTGGTCCGCGCTCCGCTTGTCGGCGTAATACTGGCTGCCGGCCACCACAGCGTACCGCCGTCCCCGGGGCGGCACCGTGGGAAGGGGACAGCCGCAGACCGGGCAGACGGTTCCGTCCACGCTGCGCCCGCAGCAGGGACAGGTATCCGGCGGCGTGTAGACCGGGGCTGCCGGCGGGGCCTCTTCGGGCTCTCTGCCCAGCAGCACGTAGTCCGCGGACACGTGCAGCGCCTCACACAGCGCCGCGATGGTGGCGGCGTCCGGCGCGGTCTGGCCGCTCTCCCATTTGCTCACCGCCTGTCGGGTGACGCCCACCAGTTCCCCCAGCTGCTCCTGGGTCAATCCCGCGGCCTTGCGCACCGCGGCGATCCGGTCCTTCAGTTCCATTGGAAATTCCCTCCCTCTCATTTCGATTCCATCATAGCAAAAAGCTCGTTTCCTGACAAGCGACCGGGAAAAACATCCTGTCAACCCTCTGTTGACAAGCCCTCCGGCAGGGAAAAATCCCCCGGCCCCTTGACACACCGGACAAATCCTGATAATATGCTAAGGTAAATTGAATAGCGCGATGATCGGGAAGAGTATCGGCATACCCAAAGAACAGAGAGGGCGCGTCACCGGCTGCAAGCGTGCCTGCGGAGGGAGCTGTGAAAGTGCGCCCGGGAGCGCGGGGGATGTGGAAGCCCCCCGACCGGCCCCCGTCACAGGGCCTCCTTGAGTGATAAAAGAGAGTGGAACCGCGATTCGTCGCCTCTCGTACTTTGGTACGGGAGGCGCTTTTGTTTGCCCCCCGGCCGGCACAAGGAGAAATGCAACTATGGCAAAACGCGTTACCCGTCTGGGCGGCCTTCTGGCCGCCTATCAGCGCCGCGACCCCGCGGCCCGCAGCAAGCTGGAGATCTTCCTGCTCTACCCCGGCGTCCACGCCATCCTCTACCACCGCCTGGCTCACTGGCTGTATGTCCACCGCCGGTTCTTCCTGGCCCGGTGCGTGTCCCAGTGGAGCCGGTTCTGGACCGGCATCGAGATCCACCCCGGCGCCACCATCGGCCACCGGCTGGTCATCGACCACGGTATGGGCATCATCATCGGCGAGACCGCCGAGATCGGAGACGACTGCCTGCTCTACCAGGGCGTGACCCTGGGCGGAACGGGAAAGGATAAGGGCAAGCGCCACCCCACCCTGGGCGACAACGTGCTGGTGGGCTCCGGCGCCAAGGTGCTGGGTCCCTTCATGGTGGGCGACAACGCCCGCATCGCCGCCGGCGCCGTGGTGCTGGGGGAAGTCCCGCCCAACTGCACCGCCGTGGGCGTGCCCGCCCGGATCGTCCGCTGCGCCGGAAAGCCCGTATACTTCGCCGACGACGTGGACCAGATCCACATGGCGGACCCGGTTCTGGAGGAGCTGGTGGCCATGTCCCGGCGGATCGAGGAACTGGAACAGGAAGTGCAAAAGCTGACCAATACGAAAGAGAGGACTGCCTGAGATGTATCTGTACAATTCAGCCACCCATAAGAAAGAGGAATTTAAGACCCACACCCCCGGCCATGTGGAGATGTACACCTGCGGCCCCACGGTGTACCACTTCGCCCACATCGGGAACCTTCGCAGCTATATCATGGAAGACGTGCTGGAGAAGTACCTGCGCTACGCCGGGTACGACGTGAACCGGGTCATGAACATCACCGACGTGGGCCACCTGACCTCCGACGCCGACGAGGGCGAGGACAAGATGCTCAAGGGCGCCCGGCGGGAGCACAAGACCGTCATGGAGATCGCCCAGTTCTACACCGACGCCTTCTTCTCCGACTGCGCCAAGCTGAACATCAAGACGCCGGACACCGTCCAGCCCGCCACCGGCTGCATCGACGAGTATATCAAGATTGTCTCCAAGCTGGTGGACACCGGCTATGCCTACCTCGCCGGCGGCAACGTGTATTTTGACACCTCCAAGCTGGACCATTACTACGTGTTCAACGACCACGACGAGGAGGATCTGGCCGTGGGCGTCCGGGAGGGTGTGGAGGAGGACACCAACAAGCGCAACAAGAACGACTTCGTCCTCTGGTTCACCAAGTCCAAGTTCGAGGACCAGGCCCTCAAGTGGGACTCTCCCTGGGGCGTGGGCTATCCCGGCTGGCACATCGAGTGCTCCGGCATCTCCATGAAGTACAACGGCGAGTATCTGGACCTCCACTGCGGCGGCGTGGACAACGCCTTCCCCCACCACACCAATGAGATCGCCCAGTCCGAGAGCTACCTGGGCCACCCCTGGTGCAAGCAGTGGTTCCACGTCCACCACCTGAATACCAGCGACGGCAAGATGAGCAAGTCCAAGGGCGAGTTTTTGACCGTCTCCCTCCTGGAGGAGAAGGGCTACGATCCCCTGGCCTATCGGTTCTTCTGCCTCCAGAGCCACTACCGCAAGGCCCTGGTGTTCACCTGGGAGAACCTGGACAACGCCGTGGCGGCCTACGACAAGCTGATCGCCCGGATCGCCGCTCTCAAGCCCGAGGACGGCCCCGTGGACCAGGCCGTGTTCGATGAGTACAAGGCCAAGTTCCTCCAGCAGATGGGCAACGACCTCAACACCTCCATGGGTATCACCGCCGTGTACGACGCATTGAAGGCAAAGACCAATGACGCCACCCGTCTGGCTCTGATCGGCGACTATGACACCGTGCTGTCCCTGAGCCTTCTGGAAAAGGCGGCGGCCAAGCGGGCGGAGGCTGCCAAGGCCACCACCACCCAGGCTTCGGGCGGCTATACCGTCACCGGCGAGGGCGACCCGGCCATCGACGCGCTGGTCCTCCAGCGGTACGAGGCCAAGAAGGCCAAGAACTTCGCCGAGGCAGACCGCATCCGGGATGAGCTGAAGGCCCAGGGCATCGAGATCATCGACACCAAGGGCGGCGCCAGCTGGAAGCGGATCTGAGCGGCTGCCATCCGAGATCAAAAAGGACCGCGGGCATTTGCCCGCGGTCCCTTTTTTGACCTTGGGAAACAAATGGAAAAAGTTTTCGCGCTTTTGGGGAAAAGCGGTGCTTTCCCTTGACAAAATTCGACAATTCTCCTATTATAGGACCACTATTGCGCAGTATAATGGCACGTCACTGTAAGGATGTGCCGGAGGGAGAGGAACCCATGGAATTGAACCGGGCGGTGGCGGAGAACATCAAGCGTATCCGCAAGACGAAAAAACTCAGCATGGAGCGGCTGGCCCAGGAGGCCGGCGTCTCCCGCAGCATGCTGGGTCAGATCGAGCGGGGAGAGGCTAACCCTTCCGTGGCCCTGCTGGGCAAGCTGGCGGCGGCGCTGAAGGTGCCCGCCGACGTGCTGCTGGAAAACGACGACTTTCAGTCCCTGCTGCTGGCCCGGGAACTGGACACCAAGCCCGTCCGCCTGGACGGCGGCAAGACGGTGCTGCGGCCCTCCTTCCCCTATGACGATGTGACCCGGCAGGAGAGCTTTTTCCTGGATCTGTACATCAGCGCCCAGTACGCCCCGGAGCCCTCGGTGCCCGGGTGCCTGTGCCACGCCACGGTGCTCTCCGGCACTGTGGGCCTGGAGGCGGAGGAGCAGACCTTCCAGCTGCTGGAGCGGGACGCCCTGCGGTTCGCCGCAGACCGGCCCTACCGCTTCTCCAACCAGACCAGCGCCAGCGCCAGGCTGCTGCTGGTATACCGCTATTTGAAATAAGGAGACTTGCCCCATGACCATCCGCACTGCGACTATGACCGATCTCCGGGCCGTCACGGACCTGGAGGCTGCCTGCTTCCCCGCCGCCGAGGCTGCCACGGAGGCGGACTTTGCCGCAAGGCTCTCGGCCTATCCGGACCATTTCTGGCTGCTGGAGGAGGACGGGGAGCTGATCTCTTTCATCGACGGTATGGTGACCGACGAACCGACCCTCCGGGATGAAATGTACGAAAACGCCGCCCTCCACGACGAGAGCGGCGCCTGGCAGATGATCTTCGGCGTCAACACCCGGCCGGACCGCCGGCGGCAGGGCTGCGCCGGGACGCTCATGGAGCGGGTGATCGCCGACGCCCGGGCCCAGGGCCGCAAGGGCTGCGTTCTCACCTGCAAGGCCGCCCTGGTCCACTACTACGAGAAATTCGGCTACGTCAGCGAGGGCCGCTCCGCCTCCACCCACGGCGGCGTGGAGTGGTACGACATGCGGCTGACCTTTTGAAAGGGGAGAGGGACATGAGTGATCCGCGCAGGCGCCGCAGCGCCGCAGGGGGCCTGACCCTGCTGGCGGCCGCCGGGTACATTTGCTGGAAAGGGCTGAAAGCGGTGGATCGCCGCCTGGAACAGCGACGGAACAAGACTCCCGGACAGGAGAAACAGCGCCCCTGAGGACGACAAAGCGCCCGGCCATCCGGCCGGGCGCTTTTCCTGCGCGGTCTGCGGAGATCACTCGCCCATGGGGGCGCCGCAGTGGGGGCAGAACTTGCTGTCAGAGGCGGCACCGCAGATGGGGCAGGTGCGCTGGCCCTCCTCCGCCTGCACGAACTCGGCCTCTCCGGCCTCGTCGCTCTTGGCGGGTTTGCTGGCCTCCAGCTCGGCGATGCGGGCCTTGGCGGCGTTGACCGCCTCCACCAGTTCCCGCACGCCATCGGGGATCTCGCCCTCGTATTCGTTGACGAACCACTCGCCGATGGTACGGTAGGTCTTGTCGATCTCCCGCTGTTCGCCGGCGATGGCAACGCTGATCTTGGTCAGCTTGGCCACGTCCTTGGCCTTGTCCGCCGCCAGGAATGCCACGTCCTTGGCCTTGTCCGCCGCCACGGCGGCGATGTCAATGGTCTTTTTGCTCAGATCATCAAAATCCATATGGAAGAACTCCTTTCCTCTCCGCCGGGGACCGGCGGTATAGTGGGATCAGCCGCTTGCCATCAGTATACCCCACTTTGACGCTTTGCGCAACTGAAATCCCAACTTGTTTACAGTTCGTTTTCTTCCCAGCGCATGGACCGCTCCACTGCCCGGCGCCAGCGGCGGTAATCGGCGTCGCAGGCGGCCTCGTCCCGCCGGGGCAGGAACACGTGCTGGCTGCGGCGCAGCCCCTCCAGCTGGCTGAGGTCGCTCCACACCCCGGCGGCCAGGCCCGCCAGCGCCGCCGCACCGAAGGCGGTGGTCTCCACCTGGTCCGGCCGGTCCACCGGCAGCCGCAGCAGGTCCGCCTGGGTCTGCATCATGATGTCGCTGACGCTGGCGCCGCCGTCCACCCGCAGCGTGGTGATGGGGCAGGGGGCGTCGGCGTTCATGGCCCGGACCAGGTCCGTCACCTGGAAGGCGATGGCGTCCAGCACCGCCCGGGCGATGTGGGCCCGGGTGGAGCCCCGGGTGAGGCCCACGATGGTGCCCCGGGCGTACATGTCCCAGTAGGGGGCGCCAAGGCCCGTGAAGGCCGGCACCAGCACCACGCCGCCGGCGTCCGGCACGCTCTCTGCCAGCCGGTCGCACTCCGGGGCGGAGGCGATGATCCCCAGCTCGTCCCGGAGCCACTGGATGGCGCTGCCGGCGTTGAACACGCTGCCCTCCAGGGCGTACGTGGTCTTTCCTCCCACGGTCCAGGCGGCGGAGGTCACCAGTCCCGCCCGGGAGACCACCGGCTCCGCCCCCACGTTCATCAGCGTGAAGCAGCCGGTGCCGTAGGTGTTCTTGGCCTGGCCGGGGGCGAAGCACCCCTGGCCGAACAGGGCGGCCGCCTGGTCTCCGGCGCTGCCGCAGATGGGGATGCCCGCCAGGTCCTCCAGACCCGGCAGACCCGGCGCCACGGTGCCGTAGATCTCACTGTTGGAGCAGGGACGGGGCAGCAGCGCCATGGGGATCTCCAGAGCGCGGCAGAGGTCCTCGTCCCACTGGAGGGTGTGGATGTTGAAGAGCATGGTGCGGGAGGCGTTGGAGTGGTCCGTCACGTGGGCCTTGCCGCCGGTCAGGTTCCAGATCAGCCAGCTGTCCACGGTGCCGGCGCACAGCTCTCCCCGCTCCGCCCGCTCCCGGACGCCGGGCACGTTGTCCAGGATCCAGCGGATCTTGGTGCCGGAGAAGTAGGCGTCGATCAGAAGGCCCGTCTTTTCCCGCACCGTCTCCCCCAGGCCCCGGGCGCTTAGCTGGTCGCACAGAGGCGCCGTCCGGCGGCACTGCCAGACGATGGCATTGTATACCGGGGTGCCGGTACGGCGGTCCCAGAGGATGGTGGTCTCCCGCTGATTGGTGATGCCGATGGCGGAGATGGCCTTGGGGTCGATGTGGGCGGTGTCCACCGCCTCCGTCAGGGCCCGGACGGTGGTGGTCCAGATCTCCATGGGATCGTGCTCCACCCAGCCGGGCCGGGGGTAGATCTGGCGGAAGGGGTGCTGGGCCCGGGCGGCGATCTCGCCGCTGCGGCGGAACAAAATGGCCCGGGAACTGGTGGTCCCCTGGTCCAGGGCAATGACAAAGGGCTCCATGGCGTCAGCCTCCTCTGGTGTAAATCGCCGGGGCGTGGTAAAATAGGGGCAGGAGAGCGCAGAATGGGAGAGCGGCCCGGCCGTTTTCCCCAGTATATCACAAGGAGGTCCGGTTTTCCATGGAGAGATACGAATTTACCTTCCCCTCTGCAGACGGTGTCACCGCCATCCACGCGGTGGAGTGGGTGCCGGAGGGCCCGGTCCGGGCGGTGCTGGTGGTGTCCCACGGTGTGGCAGAGTATATCCTGCGGTACAGGGGGCTGGCGGAGTACCTGACGGAGCGGGGCTTCGCCGTGGCGGGCCACGACCATCTGGGCCACGGCACCTCCGTGGCGGAGGGCCGTCCCCGGCTGTACTTCGGGAAGAAGGGCAGCTGGAACGATGTGGTGGCGGACCTGTATGAGCGGCGGCAGCTGGCGGGGCGGCGGTTCCCCGGCGTGCCGGTGTTTCTGATGGGCCACTCCATGGGCTCCTTCCTGGCCAGGACGTACCTGATCCGCTATCCCGGCACGGTCCAGGGAGCCATCCTCATGGGCACGGGCCAGATGCCCCCGGCCCTGGTGGCGGCAGGCCGGGCCATTGCCGCCCGGGAGATCCGCAAGGTGGGGGAGGACCACTCCAGCCCCGTGGTGATGCAGCTGGCCTTCGGCGCCTACAACAAGCGCTTCGCCCCCAACCGCACGGGCTTCGACTGGCTGAGTCTGGATCCGGGCAATGTGGACCGCTACCTGGCGGACCCCCTGTGCGGGGGAGACCCCACTGTGGGGCTGTTCCGGGAGATGCTCTCCGGCATCGCCTTCATCAGCAAGCAGGCCAACCTGAAAAAGATGAATCTCAACACCCCGGTCCTTTTTATCTCCGGGGCGGAAGACCCGGTGGGCGACTGTAGTAAGGGCGTGGAGCGGGCCGCCGCCTCTTTCCGGCGTGCCGGTGTTCGGGATGTGACGGTGAAGCTGTACCCCCAGCTGCGCCACGAGATCCTCCAGGAGGCGGAGGCGCCCCAGGTCTGTGAGGACCTGTACCAATGGCTCTGCGGCAAGCTGCCGGAGGCGTGATATGATCATTTTGGAGACGGAGCGCTTGCGGCTGCGGGAGCTGACGGCGGAGGACCGCCCGGCCCTGTGCGCCATTTTGCAGGATGCGGAGGTGATGTACGCCTACGCTCACGCCTTCTCCGACCGGGAAGTGGACGACTGGCTCCAAAACCAGCTGGATCGCTACCGCCGGGACGGCTTTGGGCTATGGGCCGTGGTGCGAAAGTCCGACGGCGCCGTCATCGGCCAGTGCGGCCTCACCTGGCAGCAGTGGGGAGAGCGCCGGGTTTTAGAGGTGGGATACCTCTTCCGCCGCGCCGCCTGGCACCAGGGCTATGCAGCGGAGGCCGCCCGGGCCTGCCGGGATTACGCCTTCTTGGTCCTGGGGGCGGCGGAGGTATTCTCCATCATCCGGGATAACAATGGGCCCTCCCGCCGGGTGGCGGAGCGCAACGGCATGGCGGTCCGGGGCGGCCTTGTGAAGCACTATTACGACCTGGAGATGCCCCATGTGGTGTACAGCGTCCGCCGGGAGGAGATCTAGGCGGCCGCCCCCAGCCGCAGGCACTCCGGGTCCCCGGTCTGCCGCAGCAGCGCGGCGGAGACCACGCCGTCGGCGGTGGTCACCAGCAGCAGGACATAGGTGAGCCAGGGCGGCATGGCCGCCAGCGCCGGCGCCAGCAGGGCCTGGAGCGGCGACAGGGCCGCCGCGGTCAGAAAGCCCCAGGCCAGGGTGAAGGGCAGGCATACCCGCCCACGGAGGTTCCAGCGCACCTGGGAGTAGTCCCAGAACCGGACTCCCAGCAGCCGGTCGTACAGCAGGTGGACCACATATTCCACCGCCGTGGCGGTCAGCGCCCCCCACAGGGCCAAGGACCAAAAGGTGCCGGTGAGGCCCGGCGGCAGCGCCAGCACGGCCAGGGCTCCCAGGCCGTACACCGGGCACAGGGGCAGCAGCAAAAAACACTTCCTGGTCTGCCGGGGCGACGCCGTGGCGGCGGCATAGCCCTTTTCCAGCAGATACCCCAGGAAGCTGTATGTCCAGAACACCCACAGCCAGTATCCCACGCACATTCCTCCGTTTCTCCCCGTCAGTGTTCCCGGAAGGGAGCGCTTCATACCCCCATTGCGCGGCGGGGCGCGGGGTGATATAATCGCATCAGCATGATGGAAGGGAGGCGGTCCCATGGCGGACACCTGGGAGGGCCTGCGGCAGGAGTGCCTGGCCTGTCAGGGCTGCGCCCTGGCCCAGACGCGGACCAATGTGGTCTTTGGCGACGGCGCCACCGACGCCAAGATCCTGCTGGTGGGAGAGGGCCCCGGCCAGCACGAGGACGAGCAGGGCGTGCCCTTCGTAGGCAAGGCCGGCATGCTGCTGGACGATATGCTGGAGATCATCGGCCTGGACCGCACCAAGGTCTATATCGCCAACATCGTCAAGTGCCGCCCGCCGGGCAACCGGGACCCGCTGAACGTGGAGCAGGACGCCTGCATCGGCTTTCTCCGGCGGCAGACGGCCCTGCTGCGGCCCAAGATCCTCATCTGCCTGGGCCGCATCGCCGCCAAGGCCATCATCGACGAGAACTTCCGCATCACCAGCCAGCACGGCCAGTGGTTCACCCGGGGCGGCGTCCAGATGACCGCTATCTACCACCCGGCGGCCCTGCTGCGGGATGTGAACAAGCGGCCGGAGACCTTCGAGGACCTCAAGAGCATCCAGGCCAAGGTCCGGGAGCTGTTCGGCCCCGACGGTCCGTAAAGCACACGGGGAGGCGCCGCCTCCCCGCTGTTTTTGAGTTAATGTAAACCATAAAAAGAAATATGGTTGACAATAGGCGGCACCCATGGTATACTGCCCAGCAGAATAGACGAACAGGGGGCAGAAAATATGGCAGATACGACGGCTGTAAAGGGCAAATGGAGAACGGTGGACCTGGCCTATACGGCGCTGTTCGCCGTGCTGATGACGGTGTGCGCCTGGATCAGTGTGCCGCTGCCGGTGCCCTTCACCCTTCAGACCTTCGCCATCTGCGCGGCCATGGGGGTCCTGGGCGGCCGCCGGAGCACCTGGGCGGTGGCAGTGTACCTGCTGCTGGGGGCCGTGGGCCTTCCGGTGTTCTCCGGTTTCCGTGGCGGCCTGGGTGCGCTGCTGGGCACCACCGGCGGGTATATTCTGGGTTTTCTGGCCATGCCCCTGGTATACTGGCTGGTGACCGACCTGCTGGGCGAGCGTCTGGCGGTGTCGGCGGCGGCCATGGTGCTGGGCCTGGCGGTGTGCTACGCCTTCGGCACAGCCTGGTTCGTGGTGCTCTACACCCGCTCCAGCGGCCCCATCACCGTGGGAGCGGCCCTGGGGATGTGCGTGCTCCCCTTTGTGATCCCGGACCTTGTGAAGATGGCTTTGGCCCTGACCCTGTCCCGCCGGCTGCGGGATCGGCTGAAGTAACAAAAGGACGGCGCCGGACCCGGTCCGGCGCCGCTTTTTATGCGTTTTATAATTGTAATCCCCGGCGGGATGTGATATGGTGGTCCGTGGAAATTTTCGGAATATGGGGGAGAAAACGATGAAAACGCGGATCACTGCCTTTTTGAAAGGGGAGGCGGTACTGTGTGTGGCGGCGGTGTGCGCCGTGATCACCATGGCGCTGGTGCCGCCGGACGGGGCGTATATCGGCTACATCGACCTGCGGGTGCTGTGCCTGCTGCTGTGCCTGATGGCGGTGGTGGCGGGGGTCCAGTCCTGCGGGGCCTTCCAGTATCTGGCGGAGCAGATGCTGCTGCGGCGTCCGGGCCCCAGGGCCCTGGGGATCATCCTGGTGCTTCTGCCCTTTTTCGTGTCCATGGCGGTGACCAACGACGTGGCGCTGATCACCTTCGTGCCCTTCACGCTGCTGCTTTTGGAGCAGCTGGGCTGCCGCCGGGCGGCGGTGCCGCTGCTGGTGCTCCAGACCGTGGCGGCCAACCTGGGCAGCATGGCCACGCCGGTGGGCAATCCCCAGAATCTGTTTTTATACGCCGCCTATGAGCTGACGCCGGGGGACTTTTTCCCGGTGGTGCTGCCCCTGACGGGCATTGCCCTGGTGTGCCTGGCAGCCGCCGCGGCGCCGGTGCTGCCCAAAGCGCTGCCCGCGCCGGAGCTCACCGGCCAGGCCCTGCGCAATCCCCGGAAGCTGGCGCTGTACGGTGTGCTGTTCGTGCTGTGCCTGCTGACGGTGTTCCGCGTCCTGCCCTACGGCATTTTGACGGTGATCGTGGTGGCGGCCCTGGCCCTGGCGGAGCCGGTGCTGCTGAAAAAGCTGGACTACGGCCTGCTTGCCACCTTCGTGTGCTTTTTCATCGTCTCCGGCAACCTGGGCCGCCTGCCGGCGGTCCATGACCTGCTCCAGTCCCTGCTGGAGCGGTCCACGCTGCTGACCGGCGTCCTCACCAGCCAGATCATCAGCAACGTGCCGGCGGCGGTGCTGCTGTCCGGGTTTACGGACAACTGGCGGGACCTGCTGCTGGGGGTGGACATCGGCGGCCTGGGCACGCCCATCGCCTCCCTGGCCAGCCTCATCACGCTGAAGCTGTATCTGCGGTCCCGGGAGGCCCGGCCGGGCCGGTTCCTGGCGGTGTTCACCCTGGCCAACGCAGCGGGCCTTGTGATCCTGCTGGCCGCGGCGGCGGTGCTGTTCCGCTGAAAAGTGCAAAAACGAGGACGCGTTATGCGCGTCCTCGTTTTTTGATTTATTGGTGCTTGTTGCGGATCGCGTCCCGGTGGGTGCCGTCTGCGAGGTCGATGTAGCGGACGAAGAGGGACACCTTGTTATCCTCATTCAGAGCCGCCCACAGCTCGTCGGCCAGGGCCTCCGGGTCCGGGGCCGTCAGGGCCACCCGCACCGGCTCCCCCTCGAAGGAGGGCAGGGGCTCGCCGTCGCCCTTGTAGGTGTGGATGAAGCGGCCCTCTCCGGCCAGGGGATGGTCATAGGTGTAGAAGAACCGCTGGCAGCAGCTGGGGTCCCCGTCGGCGGATTTCAGAATGGACAGCTTGAAGCTGCCGTCGGGGGACAGCAGGCCGGAGATGCGGGGGGTGTAGTTGGGCGCGTCCGGCTCAAAGGTCCGGGTGTGCAGGGCGGAGGCGAAGGTCCGGCCCGCCAGCAGCCCGTCCCGGACGGTGTCGGTCTGGTCGCCGTTGGTGACCACCAGCCCCCGGCCCACTTTCCGGACGGGGTGGTAGATGATGAGGCTGGGGTCCGTCATTTTGGAGGGGTCGAAGGCCTGGGTGCGGATGCCGTCCTCCGTGGGGACGAACACCCGGTTCCGGGAGTTGGCACTGCGGCCCATGATGAAGTAGGCCGCCACGGCGTACCGGCCGTCGGCGCTGCGGCCCAGCAGGATGCCCCGGCCGGGGTAGGCGTTGGCTTTCAGGAGCTGGGAGAGGTTCTGGATGTCCATGGGTGGTTCTCCTTATCTCAAAAGTTTTTTTCGTTCCCGGTAATCCGGCAGATACCGCTCCAGCAGGGCGTAGAAGGCCGGGCCGTGGTTTTTGACCTTGATGTGGCACAGCTCGTGGACCACCACCAGGTCAATGGTGCTCTCCGGGCAGTTCATCAGAAAGCAGGAAAAGCAGAGGCTGTTTTTGCCGCTGCAGCTGCCGTACCGCTTCCGGGCGGAGGTGATCTTCAACCCCGTGGGCGTCACGCCCATCCGCCGGGCCCAGAGGGCCACTTTTTCCGGCAGCGCGGCCCGGGCCCTGTCCTTCAGGGCCGCGATCTCCTCCGCCGTGGGCTCCGGCGGGAGCGGGGCGGACCGACGCTTTTCCAGATGCCGGGCGATCCAGGCCTCATGCCGGGACAAAAAGCCGTCGATGGCCGCCTGGGACAGCCGCCGGGGCGCGCGGACCAGCACCCGGCCGTCCCGGGTGATCTCCACCGCCAGGGTCCGGCGGTCTGAGCGGATCAATTCGTAGATTTCCATGGAAAGACCATAGCACAGATGGGGAAAAAAGGCAAGTGGGGCGGGGGACAGGCGGGGCGGTCAGAGGGGTTGGTCGTCTTTTTTTGCTCTGTCAGAGGTCAAACGGGGCAGGGTATGAAGCGTTGGCCCCGTATCCCGCAAATACATTTCTTCACATTTCTGCTGTCCCTCTTCTAAAATCCGTATGGCTTTTTCCGTGTCACGCATCAAAGATAGATACATCGCTTTCCAATCAGGCATAGCGCTCTCCCCTTATACGATATCTAATGTATACATTATATGTATTATAGCATAGGTATGTAAAGAGTGAATTTACATATTATCTAATTAGCACATTAGATAATGGAGAGACAATATGATTCACTTTAACGTTCAAGCAGTCCTGGACGCGAGGGGAAAGAGCCGGTACTGGCTTTGGAAGCAAACGGGGATGAGCTATCAAAACCTGGTCCGCCTCCTGGAGAATAAGACGAAAGGTGTCCGCCTGGAAACAGTGGAGATCCTATGTCAGGTCTTGGAATGTACGCCCAGCGACCTTTTCCTGATCGACCCGGACCTTCCGGAGGGGAGTGCGGTGACCGCTCTTCCGGCACCCGGCGAGGCAGAGGACGCGGAAGGACGGCGCTGACTGCCCCGGCATCATAAAAAAGGAGACCCGTTCGGGTCTCCTTTTTTGCCGCTTCGTCGTACTCTTTTATGCCAAGAAGCCCTTGAGGATGCAGTCCTCGGCCTCCTCCTCGGTCAGGCCCAGGGTCTCCAGCTTCAAAAGCTGGTCCCCGGCGATCTTGCCGATGGCGGCCTCGTGGATCAGCTGGGCCTCGGTGCAGTTGGCGGTGATCTCCGGAATGGAGCGGATCTTGGCCTCGCCCATGATGATGGAGTCGCACTGGACATGGCCGAAGCACTTGGCGTCGCCCACCACCCGGGGGTAGAACACCTGGGAGGAGTGGTCCTGGGCCACGGACCGGGAGATCACCCGGCACTTGGCGTCCTCACCCTCCAGGTCGATCTCCATGTTGCTCTCGGCCACCTGGTCGCCGTGGGTCAGCAGCCGCTCGGTGATGACCGCCTCGCTGCCGGCGGCGCAGACGATCTTGGTGTCCCGCTTGGTGGAGTCCACGCCCCGGATCTGGACCGTGTCCATCTGAATGGAGGCGCCCTCCTCCAGATATACGATGGTCTGGGGGTTGAAGACCTTGCCGCCCTTGCCGTCGCCCTCGCCGTAGTGCTTCTCGCTGTAATGGACCCTGGAGTTTTTGCCCACGTGGAAGGTGTGGATGCCGTCGTGGCGGGACTCCTGGTCGCCGCAGTTGTGGATGCCGCAGCCGGCCACGATCTCCACGTCGCAGTTCTCCCCGATGTAGAAATCGTTGTACACCGTCTCCTGGATGCCGGGCTGGGTGATGATGACGGGGATGTGGCACGTCTCGCCCACGGTGCCGTCCAGCACGCGGATATCGATGCCGCTCTTTCCGTCGGTCCGGTTGTCGATCTTGATGTGCTCCGTGGACTCCCGGCCGTCGCAGCCGCAGTCCTTGCGGATGTTGAACGCGCCCACGGGCTTGCCCAGCAGGTCCGCGATCTTCTCCAGAAGCTCCCGGTCCACCTGTGTATCCATCATCTCAAAACACCTTCTTTCGTGAGAACAGGGCACCCGGACAGGGTGTCCGACAGGATCTGGGGCAGGATCTCCTCCGGCGTGCCCCGGTGGCGCAGCTCGCCGTCGCCCACCACGATGACCTCGTCGGCCAGGGAGATGATTCGCTCCTGGTGGGAAATGATGATCATGGTGGCGGTGCCGGCGGCGTGGATCTGCTCAAAGGTCTCCGTCAGCCGGGCGAAGGACCACAGGTCGATGCCCGCCTCCGGCTCGTCGAAGATCATCAGCTGGCTGCCCCGGGCCAGGATGGTGGCGATCTCGATGCGCTTGACCTCGCCGCCGGAGAGGGACACGTCCACCTCCCGGTCCAGATAGTCGTTGGCGCACAGGCCCACCTTGGTCAGGTACTGGCAGCACTGGTCCTTGGTCAGCTTCTGGCTGCCCGCCGCCACGTTGAGCAGCTTGCGGACGGTGATGCCCTTGAAGCGGGGGGGCTGCTGGAAGCCGTAGCTGATGCCCAGCCGCGCCCGCTCCGTGATGCCCAGGTCCGTGATGTCCTGGCCGTTCCAGAGGATCCGGCCGGAGGTGGGCTTCACCAGGCCCATGATGATCTTGGCCAGAGTGGTCTTACCGCCGCCGTTGGGGCCGGTAAAGACCACCAGTTTGTGGTCGTCCAGAGTCAGGGAGATATCCCGGAGGATGCCCAGCTCCTCCTCACCTTCCCGGACGGTGTAGCTGATATGTTTCAGTTCCAGCATCGTTTGGAACCTCCTTTGCTGGCGTATATGGTCGTAACTACTCTAGTTTACCAGAAGGAATTGGAAAAAGCAACGCGGGGCCGCTTTTTTCCAAGGCTATTTTAACCCGGGGAGGGAATTTGTATGGGTTGCATTTGCAACAGTCACCAAATGTTTTCCCGCGCATATGCTAAAGGGAAAAGGAGGGACCTCTATGGAACAGAATCTACATACCCCTGCGTCTTACGACTACCGGCAGTACGACCGGGTGTGGCAGCGGGTGGCGCCGGGACTGGAACCCTACCCGGATATGAAGGAGACGGAAAAGCGCCTGGCGGAGCTGCGGACGGCCCAGGGTCCGGCGGTGCCCGCCATGGAGAGCACGCCCCTTCCGGAAGTGCCGGAGGGGCAGCTGCCCGGCGCGGAGCCGGACCCCTGCTGCATGGGCACCGCCGCGGAGGAGCTGCTGGAGGTGCTGGAGGGCTTTATTGAGGTGGAGCTGGCGGACCGGCGGCACTATCTGGCCCTCAGCCGGCAGGCTCCGGCCTTTGCCCGGCAGCAGGTCCGCCAGCTGGCGGAGGAGGCGGGCTGCGCCGCAAGGCAGCTGATGGCGGCCTGTTATCTCATCACCGGGGAGTGCTACCGGCCTGCGGTGGAGTGCGGCCGGATCTGCCTGGGCCGCTGGTGTGCGGCGGTGCGGGAGCGGTATCACGCCGAAGCCTGCAACGGTATGAACTACCTGCGGGCGGCGGAGAGCACCACGGCCCCCTGCCTGGAGCGATTGCTGACGGAGCTGGGGGAGGCGTCCTACCGGCAGGCGGACGCCCTGCTGTGCCTGCTGCAAAAGAGCCTGTGAGGGGCAGAGAGGGTGGGGACCGTCCAAAGCGGCCTCCACCCTCTTTTCCTGCGGAGAAAAGTGTGGTATACTAAATGCCGAATTTTCAGATCCAACGGGAGGAACGGCATGTTTACCGGATTTACCGACGAGACCGTGGACTTCATGTGGGGCATCCGCTTCAACAATGAGAAGCCCTGGTTCGAGGCCCACAAGGAGACGTATCTCCGCAGCTTCTACCAGCCCATGCGGGCCCTGGGGGAGGAGCTGCGGGACTTTTTGGCGGACAGGCGCCCGGAGTACGGGCTCATCGCCAAGACCACCCGCATCTATCGGGACGCCCGGCGGCTCCACGGCCGGGGCCCCTACAAGGACCACCTGTGGTTCTGCGTGGAGCAGCCCTCGGAGCAATGGACCGCCCGGCCCACCTTCTGGTTCGAGCTGGGGCCGGAGGACTGGACCTACGGCATGGGGTACTATATGCCCCGTCCCCTGACCATGGCCAAGCTCCGCGCCCGGATCGACCGGGACCCCAAAACCATGGAGGCGCTGACCCGGAAGCTGGCACGGCAGACGGAGTTCGCACTGGAGACGGAGGACTACAAGCGCCCCCGCTCCGCGGCGCCCTCGCCGTTGCTGGAGCCCTGGTACCGGATGAAGAGCTTTTCCATCTGCCATGAGGAGAAGCTGACGGAGGAGCTGTTCTCCCGGGCCATCGCGGAGCGGCTGAAGGAGGGGTATGGGTTTTTGCTGCCCTACTACGATTACTTCGTTACCCTGGAGGGGGACCCGGACCCCAGGGAGCTGTGAGGCGGGGTTGCAAAGCCGGGAAAAAGCGGCTATACTGACAAAAAATGATTGGGAAAAAGGAGCGGATCACCATGAGAGCATGTCCTGACCGGGCGGCGGCCCTGGCGCTGCTGCGCAAGTACAACCAAGAGCATTTCCATATCCAGCACGCCCTGACGGTGGAGGCCGTCATGCGCTGGTACGCCGAGAACCTGGGCCACGGGGACGAGGCGGACTTCTGGGCCACGGTGGGACTGCTCCACGACGTGGACTTTGAGCAGTGGCCGGAGGAGCACTGCAAGAAGGCCCCGGAGCTGCTCTCGGAGATCGGCTGCGGCGAGGACTTTGTCCACGCGGTGTGCAGCCACGGCTACGGCCTGTGCTCCGATGTGGAGCCCACGGAGGAGATGGAGAAGGTCCTCTTCGCCGCCGACGAGCTGACGGGGCTCATCGGCGCCGCGGCGCTGATGCGGCCCAGCAAGAGCTGCCAGGACATGGAGGTCAGCTCCCTGAAAAAGAAGTTCAAGGACAAGAAGTTCGCCGCCGGCTGCTCCCGGGACGTGATCCGGGAGGGCGCCGAGCGGTTGGGCTGGCCCCTGGAGGAGCTGATGGACAAGACCCTTCAGGCCATGCGCGCCAGCGAGGAAGCCATCGCCGACGCCATGAAGGCCCTGTAAAAACTGTGAAAAAGCCGCCCGGCACAGCCGGGCGGCTTTTTTGCTGCAGGGGCTCAGCGGAACAGCTTCACCGCGCACCACACCAGGGCCAGGGCCATGCAGGTGTTGATGACCCGGGCGTGGGTGGAGAACAGCTGCCGCAGCAGCGAGCCGAAGGCGGACCAGCACAGGGTGAAGGAGAAGCCGATCACCGCCAGCAGCAGGGCGAACAGCAGCAGCGCCACGGGCTGTCCGGCGTACACCGGCAGCACGTAGCCCTCCATGGCCACGATGCAGTAAATGTAGATCTTGGGGTTGATGAACTGGAGCAGGAAGCCGGAGAGGAAGCCGCTGTGGACGGCGGCGGTATCCGCCACGCCGCTGCGGCGCCAGGTCCGCCAGGCCAGGTACAGCAGATACGCCGCACCGATCACCAGCATGGGCTTCTTCACCACCGGCAGCATGGCGGACAGGGTGCTGCACAGCAGGGTGCACAGGACCATCACCAGGGAGAACCCGGCCAGGATGCCGAAGTTGAAGGGCAGGGCCCGGCGGAAGCCCAGCTGGGTGCCGTTGGACATGGACATCAGGGTGTTGGGGCCTGGGGTGGACGTGGTGACCACGGCGTAGGTGAGAAAGGGGAACCAGGAGAACATGGCGGGCGACCTCCCGTTTGTTGAAAATTCTTAACGCCGTCTTTATGCGACAGACGCTTTTTTCATCATACGCATCGCTTCCGTATTTTGTCAAGAGCTGTCGCCGGATTTGAACAAAAAAATCTCCCGGGCCGGAAGGCCCGGGAGATGAGCACGCATTGCACGCGGTCTTACTCCATGGAGATGATATAGTAGTACACGGGCTGACCGCCGGAGAGCACGGCCACCTCGGCCTGGGGGC
Source organism: Dysosmobacter sp. Marseille-Q4140 (assembly GCA_018228705.1). Taxonomy (NCBI): domain Bacteria; kingdom Bacillati; phylum Bacillota; class Clostridia; order Eubacteriales; family Oscillospiraceae; genus Dysosmobacter; species Dysosmobacter sp. Marseille-Q4140. Next base: position 2,733,868 of record CP073694.1, read on the forward strand.
AGCGTTCCTCGAAGAGCTTGCCGGCCGCCTGGGCGTCATCCTCAGACACGTCCTCGCCGAAGTAGAGGGAGATGAAGGAGGCGCCCTTTTCCACAGCCTCCGCCGCCAGCCGCTCCAGCAGGGCGTTGAGATCGCTGTCGGTGCCGAAGAGGCGGCCCTCCTCCAGGGCCAGGTAGTCGCCCTCCTTGATGTCGAAGCCGTCGAAGTCGGAGTTCCGGGCGGCGTAGGTGATCTGGGCGGTGGTGACGGTGGCGAGGGCCTCCGTCATGGCCTGGGTGATGGATTCGGCGTCCGGGGCCTCGAAGTCCACGTTCATCATGGCGGTGATGCCCTGGGGCACGGTCTTGGTGGGGATCACCACCACGTTCTTCTCCGTCAGGGCGGCGCACTGCTGGGCGGCCATGATGATGTTGGAGTTGTTGGGCAGGATGAACACCGTCTCGGCAGGGATTTTCTCCACGCCCTCCAGGATGCTCTCGGTGGAGGGGTTCATGGTCTGACCGCCGGAGACCACGCCGTCGGCGCCCAGGTCCTGGAACACCGCGGCAAGGCCGTCGCCGGCGCACACCGCCAGGAAGCCATAGGGCTTCTCCGGCTCCGCGGGAGCGGCGGGCGCGCAGCCCTCGCCGGCCTCCAGCTCCGCCTCCACGGCCTCCAGATCGTCGGTGCTCTGGGCCTCCCGGCCCTGGGCCAGGGCCTCGGCCTGGGTGCGCATGTTCTCGATCTTGGCCAGCTCCAGGGTGCCGTACTTCTGAGACTCGGTCAGGGCGCTGCCTGGGATGTTGGTGTGGACGTGGACCTTGAAGGACTCGTCGTCCTCGCCGATGACCAGGCTGTCGCCGATGCTGTTGAGGTAGGTCCGCAGGGGCTCCAGAGAGATGTCCGGGGACGCCTTGCGGACGATGAACACGGTGTCGAAGGCGAAGGTGATCTCCTCCGCCGCCATGTAGGCGAAGTCGGCCTTCTCCTTGGTCTCCTCGCTCTCCTCCGTCTGCTCCGGCATGGGCTCGCCCCGCAGCTCGGAGAGCATGCCCTCCAGGATCAGCAGGTAGCCCTTGCCGCCGGCGTCCACCACGCCGGCCTTTTTCAGCACGGGGTTCATCTCCACCGTCTGAGCCAGGGCGTCATAGCCCTCCCGAATGGCCTCTTCCAGCACCTTTTCCACATCCTTTTCCTCCGCCGCCACATCCACGGCCCGTTTCGCCGCCAGACGGGAGACCGTGAGGACGGTGCCCTCGGCGGGCTTCATGACGGCCTTGTATGCGGAGGACACGCCCTCCTGCATGGCGGCGGCGAAGCTGGCCGCATCGGCGGATTCCCGGCCCTTGAGGCTCTTGGAGAGGCCCCGGAACAGCAGGGACAGAATGACACCGGAGTTGCCCCGGGCACCCCGCAGCAGGGCGGAGGCAGTGATGGAAGCAGCCTGGTCCACCGAGGAGGGGGAGGATTTGCGCAGCTCCGTCACGGCGGCGCCGATGGTCATGGACATATTGGTTCCGGTGTCCCCGTCGGGCACCGGGAAAACGTTCAGGTCATTGATGGCCTGCTTTTGCGCGGTGATGGCGGCGGCGCCGTGGAGCACCATCTGCTTGAACAGCGCGCCGGTGATCAGTTCGTTCATTCCTCTCGTTCCTCCCTCACAGGGTCATGGAGTCGACGCACACGTCCACTGCCTTGACGGGCACGCCGGTGTTCTTGGTGACGACGTAGCGGACCTCGTTCATGATGGAACGGCACACCGCGGGGAGATTGACGCCGTTCTCCACGATGATGTGGAGCTCGATGGAGATGGAGTTGTCGTCGTGATAGGTGATGCTGACGCCCTTGCTCATGGCCTCCCGGCGCAGCAGATGGACCAGACCGTCGGTCATGGAGCGGTATGCCATGCCCTTGACGCCGTAGCAGTTGGTAGCCGCCATGCCGGTGATGTTGGAGAACACGGCGCTGCTGACGGAGATCTCACCTTGTTCAGAATGGAATTGAATCATGAGAACGTCCTTTCTTTCCCCTTAAGTGGCGGAGAAGGATGGCCCGCCCCGAAACGGAGCCGGGCGTCCGTATTTTTGGAACTTTATTATATACGATTCAGCCGCAAAGTACAAGTATAAAAAAGAGATGACGGACCTTCCGGCGGATTTCTATTGAAATGAGAGAGAGTTTGCCGTAAAATAGACTTCTGACTACAAAGGATTTCCCGCTTCAGCGGGGAGGAGGTGCACTGCCGTGGAAAAGAGAGGGCCGCTGTGCGTGTTGGCCTGCTATGTGCTGTGGGGCGTGATGCCGGCGTTTTGGAAGCTGCTGGCGGATGTGGACTCTCTGTACGTCCTGGCCACCCGGATCGTGTGGTCCATGGTGCTCACCGGCGGCGCGCTGCTCTGGCGCAGGGACCGGCTGGCAGGCGTGCGGGCGGTGCTGCGGGAAAAGCGGGAGTGGCTGCTGCTGGCGGCGGCGGGGTGCGCCATCACCGTCAACTGGGGTGTCTACATCTGGGCGGCGGGTCACGGCCACATGCTGGATGCCAGCCTGGCCTATTATATGAACCCCATCCTGGCCATTTTGCTGGGAACGGTGGTGTTCCGGGAGAAGCTGACGGCCCTGCAATGGCTGGCGGCGGCGGTGACGCTGACGGGCCTGGTGATCGCGGTGGTCCGCTGGGGCCAGCTGCCCTGGATCGCCCTGGTGGTGGGCGGCAGCTTCGCGGTCTACGGGGCGCTGAAAAAGAAGGTAAAGTCCGATGCGGCGGTATCCACCTTCATGGAGACGCTGACGGTGTCACCCCTGGCGCTGATCGCCATTTTCTGGATGGACGCCCGGGGCGCCGGCGCCGTGGGGGTGCTGGAGGGCTGGCAGTGGCTGCTGCTGCCGGCATCCGGTGCGGTGACCACTGTGCCGCTGCTGTTCTACGCCGCCGGGATGAAGACCACACCTATGAGTCTGTCCGGTATTTTAATGTATATCAACCCCACGCTGCAGCTGCTGCTGTCGGTGCTGCTGTACCGGGAGGCGTTCACCGCCACTCACGCTATTTTGTTCGGCTTCGTTTGGACGGGTCTGGTGCTGTATCTGGCCGCCGGGGCCCTGGAGCGGCGCCGCCATCGGAAGGAGGATGTCCCATGCGCGTGATCACCGGCTCCGCCCGGGGCCGCCGGCTCAAGGAGCTGGAGGGGATGGAGACCCGTCCCACCACGGACCGGGTGAAGGAGGGATTGTTCAGCGCCCTGCAATTCGACATCGAGGGGCGGCGGGTCCTGGATCTGTTCGCCGGTACGGGTCAGCTGGGCATCGAGTGTCTCAGCCGCGGTGCGGCCTCCGCCGTGTTCGTGGAGCGGCGTCCGGACGCGGTGCAGCTGATCCGGGACAACCTGCGGACCACGGAGCTCCAGGACCGGGCCCGGGTGGTGGCCGGGGAGGCCATGGCCTTTCTGGAGGGCCGGGAGAAGTTCGATCTGGTGTTCCTGGACCCGCCCTATCAGTCCGGACTGCTGGAACAGGCCCTGGACACCCTGACAAGGTTTGACATTCTCAACCCACATGGTATAATTGTGGCGGAACACCCGGCGGACCGGCGCCTGCCGCCGCTGCCGCCGCCCTACCGCCTCCGGCGTACGTACCGGTACGGCAAGATCGCCGTCAGTCTGTACCGCCGGGAGCCAGACCAAGAGAACGAGGAACAACGCCCATGAGAACAGCCGTCTGCTCCGGCAGCTTTGATCCCATCACCCTGGGCCACCTGGACCTGATCCGGCGCTCCGCCGCCTGCTTTGACAAGGTCTGGGTCTGCGTCAGCCCCAATGCCGAGAAGAAAAACCAGATGTTCACCCCCGAGGAAAAGCTGCGGCTGGTCCGCGCCGCCGTGGCGGAGCTGCCCAATGTGGAGGCGGAGCTGTGGCCGGGCCTGCTGGCGGACTACGCCGTGGACCGGGGCGCCGCCGTCATCGTGCGGGGTGTGCGCAACACCTCTGATTTTGATGTGGAGTATCAGCTGGCCCTGATTAACCGCGGGCTCTACCCCCAGCTGGAGACCATGCTGCTGCCGGCCAGTCCGGCCTACCAGCACTTCAGCTCCTCCATGGCCCGGGAGATGATCCGCTACCGCCAGCCTCTGGAGCGGTATCTGCCCGCCTCCATCATCCCCCTGGTGCAGGAAATGATCGATAAGAAAGGATGAGCCACATGGCCAATGACGTCAATCGCCTGATCGATATGATCTACGAGCGGATCGAGGATGCCAAGGCGCCGCCCCTGAAGCCCCACCTGAGCATGGTGGACCGGGACGAGCTGCTGGACCTGCTGGACGAGCTGCGGGCACAGCTGCCGGTGGAGATCAAGCGGGCCCAGGAGCTGCTCACCGCCCGGGAGAAGTTCGTGGAGGAGGCCAAGCGGGACGTGGACCGCATGATGCGCCAGGCCGAGCTGGACGCCAAGGCCAAGGTCTCTGACAGCGAGGTGCTCTACGCTGCCAAGGAGAAGGCCCGACAGATCGTGGCCAAGGCCGAGGACCGCTCCCGCCAGCTCTATCAGGTGGCCAATGAGTACGCCGAGGACGCCCTGGCCCGCACGGAGGAGGCCGTCCGGGCCGCTTTGGAGGAGGTTCAGCAGTCCCGCGTCCGCTTCCGCAGCGCCTCCGCCGCCAAAATGCAGGAGCAGCGGGAAAAGCTGGAGGGCCGCGCTCCTGAGCAGGAGGAGACGGGCGGCTGAGCCAGGTCGACCATAATCCTGAAAATTTTGTAAAAAACGACGAAGGTTTTCTTGAAACTTTTTTCTTAAAACCTAGATTTTGCGGCGATCTTCTAAAAAGGCGTCCGCAGGCACAACATCTTGTGCCTGCGGACGCCTTTAATTTTACGTAAACTTCCAAACGCTCGTCGAACACCTGTTTCAAATGAGGCTTTTTAGGCCAAAAATAGGAAAAAACAACGGGTTTGCTGGGATTTCCGTCGGAAAAAACTGCTTGCAATCCCCGCTTTTTTCGCTTATACTCAAACCATGTGGTGGGGAAAAGTGGGTAATTAGTGTGCCCTTGTGCCAAAGAGGCGCAGACCCCGCCCAAAAAACGGGGAAAAGGGGGGCGGCCGCCGTGGCAAGACTGCTGGGAAAGTCCAACAACAGCATCGATTCCAAGGGCCGCCTGGTCATCCCTGCCTCCATGCGGGAGGCGCTGGGAGACACCTTCTTCATCACCATCGGCGCCGAGCACTGCCTGAGTATTTATCCCCAGGCCAAGTGGGAGCAGATGTCCGAGGATACCGACGACCTCTCTTACAGCGAGGTCCGGGCCCTGACGCTGCTGTACGCCAACGCCGTCCAGTGTGAGCCGGACGCCCAGGGCCGGGTGCTGATCCCCGCCAATCTCCGCAAGCACGCGGGACTGAAAAAGACCGCCACCATCGTGGGCCTCAACTCCTTCGCGGAGATCTGGGACGAGGCCGCCTGGACCGAGCGGGAGCAGCGGATGCTGGAGAGCGAGGACATGGCCGCCGCCATGGACGCCCTGGTCCGCAGCCGCCGCAGCCGCGGGTGACGCGGTATGGAATACACCCACAAGCCGGTGCTGCTGGCACCGTGTATCGAAGCACTGCGTATCCGACCCGACGGGGTCTATGTGGACGGTACGCTGGGGCGCGCTGGGCACTCCATGGAGATCGCCCGAAGGCTTACCACCGGCCGCCTCATCTGTATCGACCGGGATATGGCGGCCATTGACGCGGCCAAGGAGCGTCTGGCGCCGTACCTGGACCGGGTGACGCTGGTCCACAGCAACTTTTCGGAGCTGGGCGGCGTCCTGCGCGAGGCAGGCGTCGCCGGCGCCGACGGAATGCTGTTCGATCTGGGCGTCTCCTCCCCGCAGCTGGACGACGGGGCCCGGGGCTTTTCCTACATGCAGGACGCCCCGCTGGATATGCGGATGGACACCTCCGCCCCCCTGACCGCCTATGAGGTGGTGAACACCTGGAGCGGCGAGGAGCTGCGGCGGATCCTGTGGGAGTATGGCGAGGAGCGCTACGCCCCCGCCATTGCAAGAGCCATCGTCCGGGCCCGGGAGACCGCGCCCGTCGCCACCACGCTGGAGCTGGTGGAGATCATCAAGAGCGCCATGCCGCCGGCGGCGCTGCGGGAGAAGCAGCACCCGGCCAAGCGCAGCTTCCAGGCCATCCGCATCGCCGTCAACGGCGAGCTGGACGCCCTGCCGCCCATGCTCCAATCGGCGGTGGACGGGCTCAATCCCGGCGGACGGCTGGCGGTGATCACCTTCCACTCCCTGGAGGACCGCATCGTCAAGCAGACCCTGCGGGATCTGGCCAAGGGCTGCACCTGTCCGCCGGAGTTCCCGGTGTGCGTGTGCGGCAACAAACCCAAAATCCGTCTGGTGACCCGCAAGCCCATTGTGGCCGACGGGGCCGAGCTGGCGGACAACCCCCGCGCCCGCAGCGCCAAGCTGCGCGTGGCGGAGAAATGCGACCCATTCGATCTTTGACCGGGGACGAGCCCCGTCTGTGTGTGAAGAGCTGGGAGAGGAGGAGCTGCCGTGGCATCTGCGGCCCGTGAATTGCGCTATAACAGCCGGAATGCCGTCTATGGCGATCTGGCCTATAATCTGGACCTGGAAGTCCGGGAGCGTGCCCTCCGTCATGCCGGCGAGACGCCGCGGCATCAGACAGCCGCCCAGGCGGCGGAAAAGCCCCAGGTCCGCAGGATTGCTCAGACCCGTGTCCGTCAGCGGCAGCATCTGTCCCTTCTGTCCGTGGTGGGCTTCGGCGCCGTGGCGGCGCTGGCGGTGCTGGTGCTGATGAGCTACATCCAGCTCACCGCCCTGTCGGCAGACATGGTGTCCCTCCAGAGCCAGCTGAGCCAGCTGAAAACGGAGAATGTCTCCCTGACCGCTCAGCATGAGGAGATGTTCGACCTGGATACCGTGAAGGAGGCGGCGGAGGCCGTCGGCATGAGCAAGCCCAGCAACAGCCAGATCTACTATGTGGACCTGTCCGACGGGGACAGCGCGGTGGTCTACCAGCAGGAGGAGCCGGGCGTCCTCAGCCGCCTGCTGACGTCCCTGAACCACGGGATCTATGCCGTGGTGGAATATTTCGATTGAGCCGCGCACTATAATGGATCAGTCAGTGAGGAGTAAGAAGGCGGACTTCTTACTCCTTGCTTTGGTATTGCGGACCGGCGGAGCAGCCGCCGGAGCGGGAGGAGACCGTTTCTATGGCACATTCACCCAGAAGAAAAAGCGACGCTGCCCGGCGGGCCAATCAGGTCATCCGGGGCCGTACCATGTTGATCATGGTGCTGCTGGGCGTGGCGGCCTTTGTGGTGCTGTTTTTCAAGCTCTATGACATCCAGATCAATCAGCACGAGACCCTCCGGGCCACCGCCATCAACCAGCAGACCGACAGCACCGTCATCAGCGCCTCCCGGGGTACCATTTACGACACCAACGGCAACGTGCTGGCGGTTTCCGCCACGGCGGAGACCATCTTTCTCTCGCCCCTGGACATCGACGCCTTTGTGACAGCCCAGGAGGATGCCATCAAGGAGGCCGCCGAGAAGGCTGCCGAAGACGGTGTGAGCTACACGGCGCCGGCGGTGCTGGACCAGTCCTACATCGCCCGGGGACTCAGCCGGATCCTGGGAGTGGACGAATCCACGCTGCTGGAGAAGATGGAGGACGTGAAGTCCCAGTACAAGGTGGTGGCCGAGAAGGCGGAGCAGGACGTGGCCGACGAGGTCCGCCGCTTCATCAACGGCGAGATCGACGACGAGGGCAACCAGCTGACCACCGTCAACGACGACGGCAAGACCGTCCTCATCTCCAATCCCACCCAGAGCCCCACCAAGCTGCGGGGCATCTACCTGCGCTCGGACACCAAACGGTACTATCCCTACGGGACCCTGGCCTCCAACGTCATCGGCTTCATCAACGCCGACAACGTGGGTGCCTACGGGCTGGAGGCCAAGTACGACAGCGTCCTCCAGGGCACCACCGGCCTGACGGTCACCGCCAAGGACAACTATAACCAGCCCTTGCTGTTCCAGTACGAGCAGTATTACGACGCCGAGGACGGCGGCGACCTGGTGCTGACGTTGGACCGCAACATCCAGTATTATCTGGAAAAGGGCCTGGAGAGCATGATCGCCAAGTTCGATCCTGCCAACGGCGCCACCGGCATCGTCATGGACCCCCTGGATGGGGCCGTATTGGCCATGGCCTCTTATCCCAACTACGATCTGAACAGCTACAGCACCATCTATGACCAGACCCTTCAGGAGAATCTGGACGCTACGCTGGCGGAGCTGGAGAGCAAACGCGATACCTACGCCGACGAGGATGCCTACAAGGCGGCTGTGTCTGACGCCAAGATTTCCGCCCAGTACAAACAATGGCGCAACAAGTGCTATCAGGACACCTACGAGCCCGGCTCCACCTTCAAGCCCGTGACACTGGCCACGGCCCTGGAGGAAGGACTGGTGAGCCTGTCCAGCACCTTCACCTGCACCGGATCCACCCGTGTGGAGGGCTGGTATAAGCCCATCTACTGCTCCAACCACAGCGGCCATGGGGTCCAGACCCTGAAGGAGGCCACCGGAAACTCCTGCAACCCGGCCTTCATCTCCATGGGTTTGAAGATCGGCACCAAGACTTATTACGAGTACCTCAAGTCTTTCGGCTTCATGGAGTCCACCGGCGTGGACCTGCCCGCCGAGATCGAGACGGGCCTCTTCGCCAGTGAAAAGACCTTCAACACCGGCGTGGTGTCCCTGGCCTCCTATTCTTTCGGCCAGACCTTCAACATCTCGCCTCTGCAGCTGATCCGGGCCCAGTCCGCCTGCATCAACGGCGGCTATCTCTACACGCCCTACGTGGTAAAGCAGATCCTGGACCAGGACGGCAACGTCATCCAGCAGCATCAGGCCACGCCCACCCGCCAGGTGATCAGCGAGGAGACCTCCGCCACGGTGCGGGAGTGCCTGGAGTACGTGGTGGCCAGCGGCGGCGGCCGCAACGGCCAGGTGGCCGGCTACCGTATCGGCGGCAAGACCGGCACCGCCGACAAGACCGGTACCAACGACGTGGTGGTCTCCTTTATGTGCTTTGCCCCGGCGAACGATCCTCAGGTCATCATGCTGCTGACCATGGACACCCCCAGCCGTACCACCGGCACCGCCGTGTTCGGCGGTACCATGGTGGCCCCCATTGCCAGCTCCATCATGAGCGATATTCTGCCGTACCTGGGCGTGGAGCCGGAGTATAGCGCCGATGAACTGGTGGGCGCCGACGCCTCCGTGCCCAATGTGGTTGGCAAGGCGGCCTCCGCTGCCAAGGAGACGCTGGAGAAGGCAGGCTTTTCCTGCCGCACTGTGGGAGACGGCGACACCGTCACCGATCAGACCCCGGCCGGCGGCGCCATCGTTCCCAACAACGCCACTATCATTTTGTATCTGGGCCAGGAGAAGCCGGACGATCCCTGCACCGTGCCCAATGTCATCGGCAAGTCCGCCTCCGAGGCCAACAAGGCCATTGCCAATGCGGGACTCATCATGAAGGTGGCCGGCGCCACCTCCACCAGCTCCGGCAATGTCCACGCCATCTCCCAGGACATCGCCGCCGGCACGGAGGTGGATGCGGGCACCGTGGTCACCGTTCAGTTCGGCGACAATTCCGTGCTGGACTGAGGGGCAGTTTCTGCATATTTTTTGGCACTTTCCGCCGTATACAATCCAAAACACACTGTCTATAATGGATGCGGCAGCCCCGGCTTCACCCGGCGGGGCGCCGAAACGAGAGAGAAGGGGCGCTGCATCATGAAACTCAGAGAGCTATTGAAGGACATTCCGGTCCTCTCCGCCGCGGCAGACCTGGATCTGGAGATCCCCAACGTCAGCTACGACTCCCGCGCCACAAAGCCCGGCGACCTGTTTGTGGCCATGCGGGGCTTTGCCGTGGACGGCCACGCCTTCATCGGGAAGGCGGCCGCCGCCGGTGCCGCCGCGGTGGTCTGTGAGGAGCCCCCGGCGGACGGGGCCATCCCCTATGTCCAGGTGGAGAACTCCCGCCGGAGCCTGGCGGTGATCGGCGCCAACTTCTTCGGTCACCCGGCCGCGTCCATGACCATGGCAGCCGTCACCGGCACCAACGGCAAGACCAGCACCACCTACCTCCTCAAGGCCATTCTGGAGCAGGAGGCCGGGGCCAAGGTGGGGCTGATCGGCACCAACCAGAACATGATCGGCGCGGAGGTGATCCCCACGGAGCGCACCACGCCGGAGTCCTTCGAGGTCCAGCGGCTCTTCGCCCAGATGCGGGACGTCGGCTGCACCCACGTGGTCATGGAGGTCTCCTCCCACGCCCTGGCCCTGGACCGGGTCTACGGGGTGCATTACGACGTGGGTGTGTTCACCAACCTGACTCAGGACCACCTGGATTTCCACAAGACCATGGAGGCCTACTGCGACGCCAAGGCCATCTTGTTCCGGCACTGCGCCGTGGGTGTGGTCAACGCCGACGACCCCTGGACCGGACGGCTGACGGCGGAGGCCACCTGCCGCCTCGTCACCTACGCCGAGAAGGCCCCGGCGGACCTGCGGGCGGAGAACATCGTCCTGGGGGCCGAGGGCATCGCCTTCGACGCCGTGACGAAAACGGAGCGCGTCCCCATTTCCGTTGGCATTCCCGGCGGATTTATGGTATATAATACGCTGGATGTGCTGGGAGCGGCCCTGGCTCTGGGGATCCCCCTGGAGAAGAGCGCCGACGCTCTCAGCCGGGTGCCCCACGTGAAGGGGCGTGTGGAGGTGGTCCCCACCCCCGGCAAGGACTACACCATCCTCATCGACTACGCCCACAGCCCCGACGGTCTTGAAAACGTCCTCACTGCCGTGAAGGGCTTCGCCAAGGGCCGCACCGTGGCCCTGTTCGGCTGCGGCGGCGACCGGGATCGGACCAAGCGGCCCAAGATGGGAAAGATCGCCGCGGACATCGCCGACTTCGTGGTGGTGACCTCCGACAATCCCCGGACCGAGAAGCCCGGCGACATCATCGCCGACATCCTGCCGGGTCTGGAGGGCAGCGACACGCCCCACGTGGTCATCGAGGACCGGATCGAGGCCATCCACTGGATCATGGACCACGCTCTGCCCGGCGATGTGATCGCCCTGTGCGGCAAGGGCCACGAGACCTACCAGGAGATCAACCATGTGAAGCATCACATGGATGAGCGGGAGATCGTGGCGGAGTACCTGCAAAAGGCCTGAGCGCCGGGAGTCCGGCGTCAAGCGTTTTGCCGGAGGCAAACCCTTGAAATCGGCCGAATTCACTTCGGGCGATTTGCGCCCCATGCGGGGTCCCCGCAAAACCGGAGATTTTGTGGGGCATCAACCATGTGAAGCATCACATGGATGAGCGGGAGATCGTGGCGGAGTACCTGCAAAAGGCCTGAGCGCCGGAAGTCCGGCGTCAAGCGGTTTGCCGGAGGCAAACCCTTGAAATCGGCCGAATTCACTTCGGCCGATTTAAGTCCAATGCGGGGTCCCTGCAAAATCGGAGATTTTGTGGGGCATCAACCATGTGAAGCATCACATGGATGAGCGGGAGATCGTGGCGGAGTACCTGCAAAAGGCCTGAGCGCCGGAAGTCCGGCGTCAAGCGGTTTGCCGGAGGCAAACCCTTGAAATCGGCCGGATTCACTTCGGCCGATTTGAGTCCAATGCGGGGCCCCGCAAAATCGGAGATTTTGTGGGGCATCAACCATGTGAAGCACCACATGGATGAGCGGGAGATCGCGGCGGAGTACCTGGCGGGAAAGCGACCGCCGGGTGTCCGCCCATACAAAAGCGCCGGGGGTGTGCCCGGCAAGGAGAGGGAGAGAACTATGACACAATCCATCATCGCGGCAGGGTTGGCCTTCGTGCTGACGCTGGTGATCGGCCGCTTTCTGATCCCGGAGCTGCGCAAGCTCAAGGCCGGGCAGGAGATCCGCGCCGACGGTCCCACCTGGCATATGTCCAAGGCGGGCACGCCCACCATGGGCGGCATCATGTTCATTCTGGGCGCCGGGGTGATCGTATTCATTCTGGGCTGGGGGAACATGCTGGACGGGGTGTTTGTGCACCTGTACGTCTACCTGTTCGCCCTGATCTTCGGCCTGATCGGCTTTGTGGACGACTACCGCAAGGTCCGCCAGCACCAGAACGAGGGCCTCACCGCCAAGCAGAAATTCGTGCTGCAGCTGGCGGCGGCGATTTTGTTCCTGTGCCTGATGCGCTATGAGGGGCTGCTGAGCAACCACCTGTACATCCCCTTCCTGAACGTCAGCGTGGAGATCAACTGGATCGTGTATCTGGTGTTCGCCGCCTTCGTGATCGTGGGCTGCGTCAACGCCGTGAACCTGACGGACGGCATCGACGGCCTGGCGTGCAGCGTCACCTTTGTGGTGATGGTGTTCTTCGCTGTGACCGGGTACCTTTGGAGCGCGGGCGGCGCCGGGGCGCTGTTCCCGGCGGCCATGGCCGGAGGCCTGGCGGCCTTCTTTGTCTACAACCACCACCCCGCCAAGGTCTTTATGGGCGATACCGGCAGCCTCTTTCTGGGCGGCGCCGTGGCGGCCCTGGCCTTCTCCATGGATATGCCCCTGATCCTGATTCCTGTGGGCATCATCTACATTCTGGAGACCCTGTCCGACATCATCCAGGTGGGCTATTTCAAGGCCACCCACGGCAAGCGCTTTTTCAAGATGGCGCCGCTGCACCACCATCTGGAGCTGTCCGGCTGGAGCGAGGCGAAGCTGGTGACGGTATTTTCCCTGGTGACGGTGGTGTGCTGCGTGCTGGCGTACTTCGGCGCCGCGGGCCGCTATTGAACCATTTGATATTTTGAGGGAGAGGAGGGAAGGTCATGTCATATCCGCGCCCCCAGGCCCGGCCCCAATTCCACAGCCGGCCCCAACCCCGTCCGCAGGACCGGCCCCAGCGCCGCCGCCGGCCCATGAGCCGGGAGGAGGCCCTGGCCCGTCAGGAGCGGCGCCAGCGGCAGAAGGAGCTGGAGGAGGAGAGCCGGGAGCTGGCCCGGGGCCCCATCGACCTGCCCTTCTTCGTGCTGGTGATGCTGCTGCTGGGCATCGGATTGGTGATGCTGCTGTCCGCCAGCTTTCCCTCCGCCTACGCGGAGACCGACGGGGAAAATCCCCTGTACTATTTCAGCCATCAGGCGGTGTTCGCCGTTATGGGCGTGGCCGCCATGATCTTCATCGGCAAGATCAACTACCAGCGGTTCCGGGCCCTGGGAAAGCCGCTGCTGTACCTGTCCGTGATCCTGCTGGCGCTGGTGCTGGTCCCCGGCGTGGGCCTCACCCGCTATAACGCCACACGCTGGCTGGGTATCCCCGGCACCTCCTTCCAGTTCCAGCCCTCGGAGATCGCCAAGGCGGCGGTGGTGCTGTACTTTGCCGACAGCATCTCCAAAAAGAAGGACCAGATGCGCTCCTTCCGCTACGGCATCCTGCCCTACGCCATGATCCTGCTGGTGGTGGCGGGCCTGGTACTGCCGGAGCCCCACCTGTCCGGCGCCATTTTGATCCTGGGTGCCGGTGCCGCCATGATGCTGGTGGGCGGCATCAACTGGGCCTGGGTCGGCGGCGCGCTGGCCGCCGCGGGAGGCCTGCTGTATACGGTGCTGTTCGTGGTGGAATACAATAAGTCCCGTATCACCTCCTGGCTGGACCCCTGGGCCGACCCCCAGGGCAGCGGCTACCAGCTGACCCAGAGCCTCATCGCCATCGGCTCCGGCGGGCTGCTGGGCGTGGGCCTGGGCAAGAGCCAGCAGAAGTTCTACTACCTGCCGGAGGAGCACAACGACTTCATCTTTGCCATCGTCTGCGAGGAGCTGGGCCTCATCGGTGCAGTCATCATCATGGCCATTTTCGCGGCGCTGATCCTCCGGGGCTTCTGGATCGCCCTCCACGCCCGGGACCGCTTCGGCAGTCTCCTGGTGGTAGGTATCATCACCCTCATGGGCGTCCAGACCTTTTTGAACATCGGCGTGGTCACGGGCCTGCTGCCCACCACCGGCATCTCCCTGCCCTTTTTCAGCTACGGCGGCACCGCCCTCTCCATCCAGCTGGCGGAGATGGGCATTGTGCTGTCGGTGTCCCGGCAGATGAAGCCCACCAGAGCGGGGTAGGCGCTGCCGGCCCCGCTTTTCCACACTGTAAAGACGCGCCCGCCGCCGGAAAAGTTTTCCCGCCGCGCGCCGCAATCTCCGTCAGAAACAGAGGTACGGACCATGGAACATACGCTCAAACGCATCCTATTCACCTGCGGCGGCACCGCGGGACACGTGAACCCGGCCATTGCCCTGGCTCAGCTGATGCAGGAGCGGGACCCGGCGCGGGAGGTGCTGTTCGTGGGAGCGGACCGGGGATTGGAGAAGGATCTGGTGCCCAAGGCGGGCTATCCCTTCCGGACGGTCCACATCTCCAGCTTCCACCGCTCCCTGCGGCCGGCCGAGCTGCGGCACAATCTCATCTCCGCCGTGAACCTGGTGCGCTCGCCCCGGGAGGCCCGGGCCATCCTGCGCCAGTTCCGGCCGGACGTGGTGATCGGCACCGGCGGCTACGCCAGCTACCCCATGGTCCAGGCGGCGGCCAGGGCCGGCATCCCCACGGCCATCCACGAGTCCAACATGGTGCCGGGCCTGACCACAGAGGTGCTGGCGAATTACGCCGACCGGGTCATGGTGGGCTTTGAGGCCTGCCGGGAGCACTACCGCCACCCGGAGAAGGTGGTGGTCACCGGCACGCCGGTGCGGGAGGACTTCTTCCGCATCACCAGGGAGGAGGCCAAGCGCCAGCTGGGCGTGGACGACGGCCGGCCCCTGATCGTGTCCTTCTGGGGGTCCCTGGGGGCCTCCGGCATGAACCGCGAGATGGCGGATTTTCTGGCCCTGGAGGCGGCCAAGGAGCCCTTCCACCACATCCACGGCGCCGGGAAGGCCGGCTATCCGGTGCTCCTGGCACAGCTGCGGGAGAAGGGCGTGGACCTGGCGGCCCATCCGGCGCTCCAGGTGCGGGAGTACATCTACGATATGGCCCCGGTGCTGCGGGCGGCGGACCTGGTGCTGTGCCGGGCCGGCGCCTCCACCATCAGCGAGCTGACGGCCCTGGGGGTCCCGGCGGTGATCGTGCCCTCCCCCTATGTGACCAACAACCACCAGGAGAAGAACGCCCGGGTGCTGGAGGCCGCCGGCGCCGCGGTCGTGGTGCTGGAGCAGGACAGCTCCGGCCAGGCCCTGTTTCAGGCCGCTTGCGGCATCCTCCACGACGAGTCCCGCCGGACCGCTATGGCGGCGGCCATGGCGTCGCTTGGCATCCGGGACGCCGCAGAGCGGATCTATCAGACGGTCCTGGAGATCTGCAAGTAACCTCTTTTCCCCGCCTTCCATAGGATGGACTGTTGAACCATTCTGGATACGGAGGGGAACGTGTATGAGTCAGCTGACGATCACAGGGGGCCGCGCTCTGCGGGGCGAGGTGACGGTCCAGGGAGCCAAGAACAGCGTGCTGCCCATTCTGGCGGCCACGCTGCTGGCCCGGGGGCCGGTGGAGCTGCTGGGCTGTCCCCGGCTGCGGGACGTGGACGCCTCCGTGCGCATCCTGCGGCACCTGGGCTGCGACGCCCGGTGGGAGGGGAGCAGCCTGGTGGTGGACACCGCCGGGTTGAACCGGTGCGAGATTTCTGATATACTAATGCGGGAAATGCGCTCTTCCGCCATCTTTCTGGGGGCGATCCTGGCCCGCTGCGGCCAGGCGGACCTGAGCTACCCCGGCGGATGCGAGCTGGGCCCCCGGCCCATTGACCTGCACCTCAGCGGCCTGCGGGACCTGGGGGCGGAGATCCGGGAGGAGGGCGGCGTCCTTCGGTGCCGGGCGCCCCGGCTGATGGGGCGGGAGCTGATTTTGAGCATGCCCTCCGTGGGCGCCACGGAGAATCTGATGCTGGCTGCCTGCGGGGCGGAGGGGACCACCGTGATCTCCAACGCTGCCCGGGAGCCGGAGATCGTGGATTTGCAGATGTTCCTCAACGCCTGCGGCGCGAAGGTTCAGGGCGCGGGCTCCTCCTCCGTCACGGTGGAGGGCGGGCGGACCTTCCACGGCTGCACCTACGCCTGTATGCCGGACCGGATCGTGGCGTCTACTTACCTGTGTGCCCTGGCCTCCGCCGGAGGCAGCGTGCGGCTGCTGGGCGCCCGGGAGCGGCACCTGGCCACCGTCACCGCTGCGCTGCGGGAGGCGGGCTGCGCCATCGCCTCCGACGAGGGCGGGCTGACCGCCGTGTGCCGCCAGCGGCTCCGGGCTGTCCGGGCGGTGCGGACGGCGCCCTATCCGGGATTCCCCACCGACGCCCAGGCGGTGCTGATGGCGGCGCTGCTGCGCAGCCGGGGGACCACGGTGTTTGAGGAGAACATCTTTGAAAACCGCTACCGCCATGTGGATGAGCTGACCCGCATGGGCGCCCGGATCCGGGTGTCCGGCCGGACGGCGGTGGTCACCGGCGTGGAGACCCTCCACGGCGCGCCGGTCCGGTGCACGGACCTGCGGGGCGGGGCGGCGCTGTGCGTGGCGGCCCTGGGGGCGGAGGGGGAGACCCAGGTCTCCGAGATCTGCCACATCGACCGGGGCTATGAGGACATTGCCCGGGACCTGCGGGCCCTGGGGGCGGACATCGTCCGCGTGGAGACAGAAGAACGCTAGGAGCAGGACTATGGCCAGACGCAGGAATTCCAATCGCCGGCGGAGAAGGGGAAGCTTCGGCTTCCTCTATAAGCTCTTGTCCACGCTGGCCATCTGCGCCGTGGTGGTGGCGGCTCTGACGCTGTTTTTCCGGGTGGACACCATCGAGGTCAGCGGCACGGCGCGCTACTCCGCTCAGGAGATCATCGACGCCTCCGGCGTCAGCACCGGCGACAACCTCTTTCTGCTGAACAAATACAGCGTGGACCAGAGCATCAAGGCGGCGCTGCCCTATGTCCAGGAGCTGCGGATCAGCCGCAGCCTGCCGGACACCCTGGTGATCCAGGTGACGGAGTGCAGCACGCCCCTGGCGGTGGTCCAGGACGGCAGCGCCTGGCTGGTGAGCCCTGCCGGAAAGATCGTGGAGCAGGCAGAGCCCTCCGCCGCGGAGCAGTACGCCGTCATCGACGGCTGCGAGCTGCTGGCGCCCTCCGTGGGCACGCCGCTGGCTCTGGCCACGGAGTACGCCTCCCAACAGCAGAGCCTGCTGGACCTGCTCTCGGCGCTGGAGGAGGCGGACCTGCTGGACCAGGTGGACGCCATCCACCTGGAGGACCTGGCGGTGCTGCGGATGGACTACGCCGGCCGCTTCGTGGTGGAGCTGCCCTATGGGGCGGACTACGATTACAAGCTGCGGTTTTTGACGGTCAGTCTGGAAGAGACTTCCATTCAGAACAACCAGGGCGGCACCATCCAGCTCACTGGCGACGACGGCAAGGTGAATTTCATCCCCTCCTGAGCGGGCGGCGCCGGGATCCGACGGAAAATTCCCGGATCCGCCGGGAAAAAACCTGGGGAAAAGGAAGAGAGGCACTTGACCGGAAGGGGAAAGTGTCATACAATAAACTAAATATCGAAACCACAGGATATTGTGAGATCAAGAGGGGGTTTTTCCCCTTTTCTACAAATGATAGTAGGAGGCACCACTATGGCATTTGGATTGGAGACCGGTCCCGATACCGTTGTCAATATCAAGGTCATCGGCGTGGGCGGCGGCGGCAACAATGTGGTCAACCGCATGGTCCGCAGCGGCACCAAGGGCGTGGACTTCGTGGCGGTCAACACCGACAAGCAGGCGCTGAACGTCTCCAGCGCCAACTATAAAATTCAGATCGGCGAAAAGCTGACCCACGGCCAGGGCGCCGGTTCCGATCCTGAGGTGGGCCGCAAGAGCGCCGAGGAGAGCCGCAACCAGATCGCCAAGGCGCTGGAGGACACCGACATGGTGTTCATCACCGCCGGCATGGGCGGCGGCACCGGCACCGGCGGTGCACCCATTGTGGCGGAGATCGCCAAGGAAATGGATATCCTCACCGTGGCGGTGGTCACCAAGCCCTTCGGCTTTGAGGGGCGCCGCCGGATGCAGCAGGCCGAGGCCGGCATCGCCGAGCTGGAGGGGAAGGTGGACTCCCTGGTCATCATCCCCAACGAGCGGCTCAAGCACGCCACGGACCAGAAGATCACCTTTGCCAACGCCTTCGAAATCGCCGACGATGTGCTGCGCCAGGCAGTGCAGTCCATCTCCGACCTGATTCGGGACACCGGCTTCATCAACCTGGACTTCGCGGACGTCACCGCCATCATGAAAAACGCCGGCATGGCCCACATGGGCGTGGGCCGGGCCGCCGGCAAGGGCAAGGCCGAGGAGGCCGCCAAGATGGCCATTTCCAGCCCCCTGCTGGAGACCTCCATCGAGGGGGCCAAGGGCGTCCTCATCAATGTCACCGGCTCCATGGACATCGGACTGGAGGAAGTGGAGCAGGCCGCCAGCCTGGTCCAGGCCGCCGTCCATCCCGACGCCCTCACCATCTTCGGCGCCACCTTCGATGAGACGCTGGACGACGAGATCCGCGTCACCGTTATCGCCACCGGCTTCGACAAGGCGCCGGGCGACCTGCCCAAGATGGCCGCGTCCCAGCAGCCCGCTTCCAACGCCGCTCCGGCTCCGGTGCCCCTTCAGGAGGATGTGCCCAAGCCCCAGGAGCCGGAGGAAGATCCCTTCGACGATATTTTCAAAATTTTCAACAAACGGGATTGAATATTTTTGGAAGGACCCGCAGGAGTTTGCCTGCGGGTCCTTTGTATATCTTGGCGCCGTCCCGGTTTCCGAATGCTGCCATGGCGGCGCTGGCGGTTTTTGCATGGGCTGATTTCACCTCTGCGGCAGATGATAACGGTGCCGGCAAATTTCGACGTTTGCCGGCTGCGTTTGAGAAAGGGGTGATTTCATTTGTATGGACCATTTCAAAAAGCGAACGGTGTGCTGCGGGGCGGCGCGGCACTCCTTCTGGCATTGCTGCTGTGCACGGCGCCCTTCGGCGCCGGTGTGACGGCCTCGGCCGCCGGCAGTGAATCCTCCGCCCGGATGCTGGTGCCCGTGGGCCACACCATCGGCATCAAGCTGTTCGCAAGAGGCGTGCTGGTGGTGAAGCTCTCCGACGGCGGGACCCCCGCCAAGGACTGCGGCCTCCAGACCGGCGACGTCATCGTCAAGTGCGGCGGCGTGTCCGTCACCTCCACGGAGCAGTTCCAGACCCTGCTCCAGGAGAACGGCGGCGACGCCACGGACCTCCAGATCCGCCGGGGCGGCGAGAGCATGACATTGGAGGTGGAGCCCCGTCCCAACGACCAGGGCCAGTATGCCATCGGTGCCTGGATCCGGGACAGCATGGCCGGCATCGGCACCATGACCTATTATGACCCGGCCACCGGTGCGTTCGGCGCTCTGGGCCACGGCATCACCGACGTGGACACGGCCCAGCTGATGCCCTTCTCCTCCGGCTCCATCCTGCCCTCCACCGTCAAGGCGGTGAAAAAGGGCGCCTCCGGCGCGGCCGGGGAGCTGCGGGGAGATTTTGACCTGGCCCGGGATCTGGGTACGTTGTCTGCCAACACCGCCTCCGGCGTGTTCGGCACAGTGGAAGAGAGCGATTTTACCGAGAGCCTGACCGGTGCGCTGCCGGTGGCGAAGGCCTCGGAGGTCCGAACCGGCCCGGCGGTGATTCTCTCCAATGTGGAGGGCGATCACGTGGCGGAATATGATGTGGAAATTTTACAGATCGTAGAGGGTTCCGCAGACGGGCGGGACCTGGTGATCTCCGTGACGGACCCGGAACTGATCGCCGCCACCGGCGGCATCGTCCAGGGCATGAGCGGCAGCCCCATTTTGCAGAACGGAAAATTTGTGGGCGCCGTGACCCATGTGCTGCTGAATGACCCAACCAAAGGATATGGAATTTTGATGGAAACTATGCTCAAAGCGGGGCAGGCCGCCTGACCGGCCGCTCACGCAGCAGGCCCGCCGGATCACCGGCGGGCCTGTGTCACGGGTACTTGACGAGGAGAACAATTTTCCATATCATGAGATGAAGGATACGGACGAGCCGCGGCTCATACCAAGGCCAGCTTGGCGTTGAGCTTTTTGTAGATCCGCTCCCGGAACCAGGGCTCCGTGGAGGCGGCCACCGCCTCCTCCAGGCCGAACCAGCCCACGGCGCTGTTCTCATCGGGCTTGCGGCGCACCGGGTCCGCCGGGTCTGCCTCCAGCAGATAGGTGACGTTGAGGTGCAGGTGGGAGGAGACGTACACGCCCCGCTTCTCGTGGCCGTCCACGGTCAGGATCTCCAGGGAGTAGATCTCCGGCGATACCGGCCGCACACGGGTCAGGCCGCTCTCCTCCCGGACTTCCCGCAGGGCCACTGCCAGCAGGTCCCGCTCCCCGTCGGCGTGGCCGCCCAGCCAGGCCCAGGACCCGTACAGATTGTGATACGCCATCAGCACCTGCCGCCGGTCCGGGCTCACCACCCAGGCCGAGGCTGTCAGGTGAGCGGAGGCATTGTCCCGGGTATACAGCGCCTCGCCGCTGCCCAGCCGCCGCAGCAGCTCCGCCCGGTCCTGCTCCTCCTGGGGGTTCCAGGGCTGAAAGGCCCTGATCTGCTCCAATAGCTCCATTTCACCGCCGCCTTTTTCGTTCAGATGTCCCGATTTTAGCACAAAGCGGCGGGAAAGGGAAGAGCGCCGCGCGGGAGGTGGCAGAAACCGTCGAATGATTTTTGGGATTTATTTACAGTTCGCGCTTGCAAAGACTGTAAGTTTATGGTAATTTATAGAAAACGTGATTTCAAGCTCTGCGAATCCGTCGCAAAGGGGGCGAGGGGCGCCGTGGATGGAAAAACGGCGTGGAGCCCCGCTGAAAAGCAGGTTTGATTGCTGAAAAATTCTGAAAAAAGGACTGGGAGAACATGGACATCAGAAGAACCGTACTACTGGCAGATGCCAATGAGGAATTCCGCGCCATGCTGCGGGAGGCTATGGAACAAGCGGGGGAGTTCAGCGTCGCGGCCTCCGCCGGAGACGGCGCGGAGGCCCTGCGGCTGGCGGAGCAGTGCCGGCCGGACCTGGTAGTGATGGACGTGGTGCTGCCGGTGGTGGATGGACTGAGCGTCATGAAGCAGCTCAAGGAGCTGGGCAACCCCAAGGTGGTGCTGCTGTCCGCCTTTTGCAGCGACCAGGTGGTGGCGGAGGCCCGGGAACTGGGTGCCTGTTACTTCCTGCCCAAGCCCTGTGATCCGGAGGCCCTCATGGACCGGATGCGGGCGGCCTTCGGCACGGCCCCGGCGGCGGTGGAGCACCCGGCGGAGCTGAAGAACCTGGTGACCGCCGTGATCCACGAGATCGGCGTTCCCGCCCACATCAAGGGCTATCAGTACCTGCGGGAGGCCATCATGATCGCCGTGGACGACATGGATGTGATCAACGCCGTCACCAAGGTCCTGTACCCCGAGGTGGCCAAGCGGTTCGGCACCACCGCCTCCCGGGTGGAGCGGGCCATCCGCCACGCCATCGAGGTGGCCTGGGACCGGGGCGATCTGGAGACGCTGCAAAAGTACTTCGGCTACACGGTCTCCAATGCCAAGGGCAAGCCTACCAACAGTGAATTCATCGCTATGATCGCCGACCGGCTGGTGCTGGAGCAAAAGACCCAGAAGCGCGCCCAGCAGGCTTGAGGACATAGCCCTTTCTGTTTCCCCCTCCCAGCCAAAAGGCCGCCCGGTCGGGCGGCCTTTTGGTATAAAATGCAAGATAAATAACGATCTGTATTCCCGCCGGTC
Source organism: Dysosmobacter sp. Marseille-Q4140 (assembly GCA_018228705.1). Lineage (NCBI taxonomy): Bacteria > Bacillati > Bacillota > Clostridia > Eubacteriales > Oscillospiraceae > Dysosmobacter > Dysosmobacter sp. Marseille-Q4140. Next base: position 2,755,763 of record CP073694.1, read on the forward strand.
CTCTTTTGGAGCGCAAATGGACGTTGCAGGCCGTCAGCGATCCGGTGCCAGGGCCGCTCCGGCGACGGCCATCTGGGCCTCGTCCGGCTCTCCGTCCAGCTCCAGCTCCGCGATCTGCCCCGGCCAGCACAGCAGCCACGTGTCCGTGGGCGCACCGTCCAGATACCGCCGCCAGACAGCCTCCGCGCCCCAGGGCATCGGATCGGTTTTCTGCCAGGTGATCTCCCAGAACTCCGGGTCGTCGTTGGCCATGGTATCCTCCAGGACCAGGTCATAGAGCCGGGCGATGCCGGTGCGGGTGATGGTGTAGCTGAGGTGGTAACGGGTGTCTCCGGATGCGGCGTCCTGCCGGGCGGTCTCCGAGTACGTGTGCCGGCTCATGAGAAAGGAGCCGTCCCCCAAATCCCACCGGCGGATGTGCGCATAGGAGATGCCGGTCAGCTTCTCCGCCGTCAGGGGGATGGCCGGCGGGTCCGTCTGCCATTCCTGTCCCTGACAGAGGTAGGTGTCTCCCTCCCCGGTGAACCAGCCCAGCCGCAGTATGCCGAAGGTCAGCAGACTCACCAGCCCCACTGCCAGCACCACATCCATCAGCAACGTCAGAGCGATGTTGAGACGCCTGGAGGCCCCAGCCCGTTTCAGACCATCCCGGGTGCGGAGCACCAGAAAGAGGATCCCGCCATAGGCCAGCAGGATCAGCAGAAAGGCGGCAATGGAGGACCGCTGCCACCGCATCAGGGACAACAGATAGGCCGCTGTAATGGCTGCCAGCGCTCCCAGAGCCGCCAGATTGAACCGGCGGTAGCCGCCGGTGGCGGCGCAGCCTCCCCCGTGGGCCACTGATGTCAGCGACCGCCTCCGCCAGCGGTAGTAGGCGGACAGATTCACCCCCTGGAGAACCAGCAGCAGGGTGCTCAGCAGGATCAGAAAAAAGTCGTTGGAGCTGGAGAAGAAGTCCAGCGGATCCCGCCGGAAATTACTGAAGGCGATGAACAGCCACAGCAGCGGCATCGCCAGCAGAGCATAATTGCTGGGCAGGAAGTTTTTCTTCATGGAGCGGTGGATGGCCTCGATGCGGACGGCGTCCTCCGTCTCCAGCGGCACCGGGTCCGGCTGCTCTGAGACGAAGATCTGCATTTGGGCCCAGTCGCCGACCTTCTCCCATCCGGCGGCGGCGCACAGCTCATCCAGACGGTTCTGGCTGTCCGTGGGCCGTGGGTTGAACATGGAGCCGTCGGAGACGTAGGTGACGGCGTAGGACACCTGTGCCGGCGCTGACCGGCGGTATCTCCAAAAGGCGTTTCCGATGCGCTCCAGACGCCAGCCCTTGGCAGCCATGGCCTCCAGATGGCGTTCCACGCCCTGGTAGTCAAAAAGCTGGTACAGGTTCAGTTCCCGCTTGGTGTCCTTCATGTGGCGTCCTCCTCTCTCATGCAGGCCTCATAGTCCGCGGCCAGCAGCTGCAGCCGACGGTATTCCTCCGCCAGGGCGGTTTTGCCCGCTTCAGTGATGAGATAGCTGCGCTTGCGGCCCTCCACCTTGGTCTCGGCGATCATGCCGGCGGAGAGGAACTGTTCCAGCAGGTTGTACAGCGTTCCAGGGCCCACGCTGACCCGGCCTCCGGTGCGCTGCTGGACCTGGGTCATGATGTCGGCGCCGCAGCACTCCCGCCGCAGACACAGCAGGATATAGAACATCTGCTCCGTCAGGGTTTGGAATTTCTCCCTGGCCACGATCTCACCTCCGCTATATCGAATATCGTTATTTCTCCTTGCCCTCAGTATATAGTCGAATATCGATATTGTCAAGTGCGGACGCGGTTTTCCTTGCTATTTGCCGCGCGGTGTGCTATTCTGAACGGCGAGACCAGAAAAAGAGGAGAGACGACCATGACTTATTCCTTCCGTCCCCGGGGTGTTTGTTCCCAGGAGATGCGGGTGGAGGTGGACGACCAGGGCATCATCCAGCGGCTGGAGGTCCTGGGCGGGTGCAGCGGCAACCTCCAGGGCATTTCCTCCCTGGTGAAGGGGATGCCGGCCCAGGAGGCCATCGCCCGGCTGAAAGGGATCCACTGCGGCCCCAAGGACACCTCCTGTCCGGATCAGTTCGCCCGGGGCCTTGAGGCGGCGCTGAGCCGCAAGGGCTGATAAAACTGCCGGGGAGACCGCTGAAAAGCGGTCTCTTTTTTTGCCGAAAGAAAGCACTTTTCGCTTTTTCACGGCTGCGGCAGTGGACAGCGGCACAAAAAAGTGGTACAATGGGGCACCCGCCGGGGTCCTCCGCCTTCCCGGCCAAACCCACAAGAAAGACGGTAGAATCGTATGAAGATCGTATTGGTCATCGACCAGTTTGATGACGCCAATAACGGAACCACCATCAGCGCCCGCCGCTTTGCCCAGGCCCTCCGGGACCACGGCAACGAGGTCCGGGTCATTGCCACCGGCAAGCCTGCGGATTATAAATATGCTGTGCGGCAGATGCGCTTTTTTCCGGTGGTGGAGCACCTGATCACCAGCCAGGGGATGCGTCTGGCCATCCCCAACCGCCACGTGTTCGAGAAGGCGGCGGCCTGGGCGGACGTGGTGCACTTTATGATGCCCTCCCCCCTGGGGATCATGGGCCTGCGGCATGTGGAAAAACTGGGCATCCCCCACACGGCGGCCTTCCACTGCCAGCCGGAGAACATCACCTTCACGCTCCACATGGGCAACAGCAAGCGGGCCAACGACTTTGTCTATAACCGCTTCCGGGACACCTTTTTCAACCGCTTCACCCACATCCACTGCCCCAGCAATATGATCGCGGACCAGCTGCGCAGCCACGGCTACACCGCCCAGCTCCATGTGATCTCCAACGGCATCAGCCCGGAGTACACCTACGGCAAGCGGCCAAAGGAGCCGTGGATGGAGGGCTTTTTCAACGTGCTGATGGTGGGTCGGTACGCCGGAGAGAAGCGCCAGGACGAGTTGATCGAGGCGGCGGCCCGGTGCCGCCACGCGCAGCAGATCCAGGTGATTCTGGCGGGAAAGGGACCTCTGGAGAAGAAGTACCGCCGCCTGGCGGAAAAGCTGCCCAACCCCGTCGTCATGGGCTTTTATGAGCCTGCCCGCCTGCTGGAGATCCTCCACATGGCGGACCTGTACGTACACACCTCCGACGCGGAGATCGAGGCCATGAGCTGTATGGAGGCCTTTGCCTGCGGCCTGGTGCCGGTGATTGCCGACTCTCCCCGGTCTGCCACGCCCCAGTTCGCATTGGATGAACGGAGCCTGTTTCCCGCCGGGGACGTGGATGCCCTGGCGGAGCGGATCGACTACTGGATCGACCACCCGCAGGAGCGGGCGGAGATGGAGCGGCGCTACGCCGTCCATGCCGGGCAGTACAGCCTGCGCAATTCCATCTTCCAGACGGAGGAGATGTTCCGTCAGGCCATCGAGGAACAAAAAAGAGCGTGACCAAAAGCCCCCGGCTTCTGCCGGGGGCTTTTTTATGCCGTTCACCGGCAAGGGCGCCGCTGCATACCATGGAACAGCAACCAAAGTGAGGGGATGACACATGGCATATTCCGACCGGGAGCTGCTGGCGCGTCTGATCCAGTGCGAGGCGGGCGGAGAGGGAGAAAACGGCATGAAGGCCGTGGCGGGCGTGGTGATGAACCGGGTCAATGCCACCGGCGGCGAGTATGCCCGGGTGGGCCAGGGCAGTATCCGCAACATCATTTTCCAGCCCTATCAGTTCGTCTGCGCCAGCGAGACAGAAAATGGCGCCTACAACCCCCAGAACATCTACAACATGCACCCGGAGCAGATCCACTACGATATCGCCGACTGGGCCATCGCCGGGAACCGTCTGCCGGATGTGGCGGAATCTATCTGGTTCTACAATCCCTTTGGCCCCAACTGCCGGCCCTTTTTTCCCTCGGAGGTGGGCTACTGGCAGACCCGGATCGGCGACCACTGCTTTTACAATCCCACCGATGCATATTACAAGACTTGAGAGGTGTCACTATGCAGTATTATCCAAATCACGCACCCGCGGCCACACCCGCCGCACAGAGCGGAGACTGGTCCGGCGAGATCAGCAGGACTTCTCCCCAGGGACCGGCCGTCTCCACGGAGATCGCGCCCAACCGCCAGGCGATGATGGGCACCGGCCGTCCCATGATCGGATTGTCGACGGCCGGCAGTTCCGTCCCTGAGGACGGGACCCGCACGGACTTTCGCAACCATCTGCCCAGTGAGGTCATCAATTCTCCCATCAGTGTGGAAGAGGCCTACCGGGGTTCTTTAAAGGCCATGCTGGCAAAATACATCGGCACCTATGTGGTGGCGTCCTTCCTGGTGGGGACCCAGAACACGGTCTCCTGGGAAGGAATCTTGTACGACGTGGGGAACGACTATGTGACCATCTACCAGGCGGGCCGGGACCGCTACATCGTCTCGGACATTTATTCCCTGAAATTCATTGAATTTTATGACACGCGGCGCAGAGAGATGTGCGACCAGATTATGCAGAGCAACTGGCAGGAGCCCATGACCTGAGAAAACCGTTGCGCGCTGCGGGGCAATGTGGTAAAATCCGGGTATCTACACAAAAGAAAGGGAGAGTCCCATGGATTTTGCAACCTTGGCCGCGGAGCGCTACTCTCTGCGGAAATTCAGTGATCGCCCGGTGGAGGAGGAGAAGCTCCAGGCCGTTCTGGAGAGCGGCCGCAGCGCCCCCACCGCCCACAACCTTCAGCCCCAGCGGATCCTGGTGCTGCGCAGCCCCGAGGCCCAGGAGAAGGCGGACCGCTGCGCCAGCTGCCACCTCCACGCCCCGGTGATGCTGGTGGTGTCCTACGACCCGGAGGAGGCCTGGAAGCGGGAGGAGGACGGCAAGAACCACGGAGAGATCGACGCCGCCATTGCCGCCACCCAGATGATGCTGGAGGCCGCGGACCTGGGCCTGGGCACCACCTATGTGGGCATGTTCGACCCGGAGAAGCTCTGTGCCGCCTTCCCGGAGCAGCTCAAGGGTCTGGTGCCCATCGCCCTGCTGCCCCTGGGCTATCCGGCGGAGGGAGCCCATCCCTCCCGGCTCCACGCCAGCCGCAAGCCGCTGGAGGAGCTGGTCACTTATCTGTAAGCGCAAAAAAGCAGCGGGAACAAATGTGTTCCCGCTGCTTTTTCCAGCTTTGCAGATTATCTGCGGCGGCCCCGGTATCCGCCGCCCCGGCTCCGTCGGCCAACGCTGCGGCCGTACCGGTAACGGCGCCGGCCCAAAGTCAGCTTCCAGAGCACCAGCGCCAGGATCAGCACGCCCAGTACGATGAGGACCACCCGCACGGCGGTCTTGCTGAAAAAATCCTTCACATTCCGCCAGAACACCAGCAGACCATCCGCCTCCACATCCGCCATGGCCAGCAGCTCCACGGTGGCCAGCTCCCGGCCGTCCAGAGAGAGGGACATGGTCCCCAGGCTCTGCCCCTGGGAGATGGGAGCGTCTACCGGGTCCTGGAGATCCAGTGCCCGCTCCAGATCGGCCGGGTCGGTGCCGTTGGGCAGCAGCAGCTCCACATCCTCCGCCGGATGGACGCTGACCCGGTCCGTCTTGGACAGGGCCACGCCCACGTCACGGATCAGCTCGTCGGAGGTCAGTACGGTTTGGTAAGAGAAGTTGTCGAAGGCCCAGTCGAACAGGAGCCGGGTGTCGTAGAAGCTGTACGTGCGGATCTCGCCGTCGTCCAGGGTCACCCGGTCGGCGCCCAGCACCACGCTGATGAAGCTGAGACTGCCCCGGGTGGCGGAGGAGACCAGACAGTGGCCCGCCTGGGAGGTGGAGCCGGTCTTGATGCCGTGGGCGTCGTCATAGAGATACCCCCGGGACCACCAGGCGCCGATGAGGTAGTTGGAGGTGTGGAGGGTCCGGGCTTCGGAGAGGTTGGTGGCGGGGATGGTGGCCGTGGCCGTGTCGCAGATGCGCATGAAGGCGTCATACTTCATGGCCTCGGCGGTGATGAGATACAGGTCCCAGGCGGAGGTGTAGTGCTGGCTGTCATGGAGGCCGGAGGTATTGACGAAGTGGGTGTTCTCACAGCCCAGCTCCTCCGCCTTGGCGTTCATGGCATCCACAAAGGCCTCCACAGAACCGGAGACCGCCTCCGCCAGCACGTTGCACGCCTCGTTGGCGGAGACCACCAGCATGCAGGTGAGGTATTCCTCCACCGTCATGATCTCGCCCTCTTTGATGTTGGCGGTGCTGCCGTCCTCGGACAGGCCCGTGGTCATGGCGGCCCGGGAGGCGGTCAGCTCATCGCCCATGGACAGCTTCCCCTCGTCCACCGCCTCCAGTACCAGCAGGGCGGTCATGATCTTGGTGGTGCTGGCGGGATAGAGCTCCTGATGCTCATTGAGCGCATATACCACGGCGCCGGTGTTGGCGTCCACCAGCAGCGCAGCCTTGGAGTGCAGCTGCGGCGCCGCCTGGGATGCGGTTTCCTCTGCCAGGGCCGGTGGGGTGATCAACAAAGAGGTCAGCAGGACCATCAGCAAAAAAACAGAAAAAAAGCGGTTCGTTTTCATGTCCAACTCCTGTGATCTGTGATATAATCTTTCTGTATCGGCGCCCGGCGGGAACGCCATTCGCCGGGATTCGACATCCTACTGTTTAGTATACCAAAAAAAATGCGGGAGTTCAACAGTGACAAGACCAGGAAAACCATCCAAAAGTGAATGGGTCCTCTTGGGGATCACGGGGGTCTTTTTGTGCCTGGTGCTGGCCCTGTTCTGGCAGGACCGCGCCGCCGCGGGACCGGGCATGACGGTGCAGGCGCAGACGCAGGTGCCCCAGGAGGCCCTGACGCCGGACCTGAGCCCCATCGACCTCAACACCGCCGGCGTGGAGGAGCTGGACCAGCTGCCGGGCATCGGAGAGGTGCTGGCGGGGCGGATCGTGGCCTATCGGGAGGAAAACGGCCCCTTCACGGCCGTGGAGGAGCTGCTGGAGGTCAGCGGCATCGGCGAGGCCAAGCTGGCGGAGCTGGAGGGCTGGGTCACCGTGGAACAGCCGCCGGAGAATGGCGGAGAAACAACGACAGCGAAGGAGTAACACATGGCGAAGATCTTAGTGGTGGACGATGAGAAGCTCTTGGTCAAGGGCATGAAATTCAATCTGGAGAACGAGGGCTATCAGGTGGAGTGCGCCTACGACGGCGCCGCCGCTGTGGAATTGGCCCGGGACGGCCGGTTCGATCTGATCGTGCTGGATGTGATGATGCCGGAGGTAGATGGGCTGGAGGCCTGCATGCGCATCCGGGAGTTTTCCAACGTGCCCATCATCATGCTGACCGCAAAAAGCGAGGACGCGGACAAGCTGATGGGCTTTGAGTCCGGCGCCGACGACTACCTGACCAAGCCCTTCAATATCCTGGAGCTCAAGGCCCGGGTCCGGGCCCTGCTGCGCCGGGCCGGCCTGCGTCAGGACAAGGGGGCGGTGCTGACGGTGGGGAACATCACCCTGAACACACAGGAGCGGGTGGCCGTTCGGAACGGGGAGACTGTGGATCTCACCGCCAAGGAGTACGACCTGGTCGAGCTGCTGATGCGCAATCCCCGGCGGGTGTACAGCCGGGAGAACCTGATGAACGTGGTGTGGGGCTATACCTACGCCGGAGACTACCGGACCGTGGACGTCCATATCCGGCGCCTGCGGGAGAAGCTGGAGGAGAACCCGGCGGAGCCGGACCATATCATGACCAAGTGGGGAGTGGGGTACTATTTCAAGGGATAGACGCGGGATCATCGGCAGCCTGCAGTTCAAGTTTGTCCTCAGCTACATCCTCATCATCGCTGCGGTGCTGCTGCTGCTCAACAGCTACCCGCTGCTGGTGTCGGAGGACCTGGTGTTCTACTCCAAGGAGACCTCCCTCCAGAGCAGCGTGTCCGTGATGGTGTACTCCCTCTCCGGCCTGGACCAGCTCAACGAGGAGAACGTGACCGCGGCCATGGCGGTGGTGGAGGAGACGGGGCTGAGCCGCATCCTGGTCACCGACGACGCCGGCCGGGTCCTCTACGACACCCGGGAGACCGGCAGCGCCGTGGGGGAGTACAGCTTTTACACAGAGATCGTCCAGGCCCTGCGGGGAAATGACGCCTTTACATGCAGCTACCACGACGGCGCGTTCCGCAGCCGGGCCTCCTCGCCGGTGCTGTATCAGAACCAGATCATCGGCGCGGTGTACGCCTATGAGTACGACCCCTCCCAGGGCGCGCTGCTGGAGGGGCTCCAGTCCAACCTGCTGCGGCTGTCGGCCATGATCGGCGCGGCGGTGCTGTGCCTGAGCGGCCTGCTGTCCCGGGCGCTGACCCGGAAGATCGCCCTGCTGCTCACCGCCATCCGACAGGTGCGGGAGGGCGCGTACAGCCACCGGGCCCAGATCCGGGGCCACGACGAGATCGCCCAGATCGGCCAGGAGTTCAACAGCCTCACGGACCGGCTCCAGACCACGGAGAACGCCCGGCGCCGCTTCGTGTCGGACGCCTCCCACGAGCTGAAAACGCCTCTGGCGGCCATCCGGCTGCTGACGGACTCTATTTTGCAGACGGACAACATCGACCGGGCCACTGCCCGGGAATTTGTGGCGGATATCGGCGCCGAGGCGGAGCGGCTCAGCCGCATCACCGAGGACCTGCTGCGGCTGACGCGGCTGGACAGCGGAGTCCTGGAGCCGCCAACGGTGGTGGATGTGCTGCCGGTGCTGGAGCAGGTCATGCGGATGATGAGCCTGGTGGCCCAGGAAAAGGAGATCGACCTGACCTACCGGGCGGCGGAGGGCTGCACGGTGCTGGCTACCAAGGACGAGATCCACCAGATCATCTATAATCTCACCGACAACGCCGTCAAATACAGCCCGCCCCACAGCGCCGTGCTGGTGACGCTGGCCCGGGAGGGGGAGAATGTGAAGCTGATGGTGGAGGACAACGGCGCCGGTATTCCGGAGGAGGACCTGCCTCGGATCTTCGAACGGTTCTACCGGGTGGACAAGGCCCGGTCCCGGGCCGCCGGCGGCACCGGACTGGGACTGTCCATCGTCAGCGACACGGTCAGGCGCCGGGGCGGCACGGTGGAGGCTGCCAACCGGCCCGGCGGCGGCGCGGTGTTCACCGTTCGCTGGCCCTGGAGAAAGGAGGGGGAGAGCCTGTGAGAAAGCTGGTGTCCCTGCTCCTGTGCGCCGCGGCTCTGCTCAGCGGCTGCGCCCGCGGCGGAGAGAGCCAGCAGGGAACGGCGTACAGCCTGTACTTCCTGGAGGCGGACCTGGAGTCCGTCCCCGGCGGCGATGCCCTGCGGGCAGAGACCGTGTATCTGGAGGAGGACCTGGGGACCACGGCTTTGGCGGAGGCCCTGGTGGAGCGGCTGCTGGAGGGGCCTTCCGACGCTACGCTGGAAAACCCCATTCCCGCCGGGACCAGCCTGCTGTCTCTGGAACTCAACGGCGCCTACGCCAAGGTGGACCTGTCCTCCAATTACCGCTCCCTCTCCGGCGTGGCATTGACCCTGGCGGACTATGCCATCACTCTGACGCTGACCCAGCTGCCCCAGATCGCCATTGTGAGCATCACGGTCCGCGGTCAGGATCTGGCCTACCGGGATACGCAGACCTTTACGGCCCGGGACGTACTGCTCAGCAGCAACGAGGATGTGATCGGCACGGTGCCGGCGACGCTGTACTTCCTGGACGAGGAGGGCCGCCTGACGCCGGAGGAGCGGACGCTGGACCTGTACGAGGGTGACACCCAGGTCAGCGCCGTGGCGCGGGCTCTGGAACTCGGACCGGAGAACCGGTCTTTGCGCCTGGTCCAGCCGGAGGAGTTCCAGGTGAAGTCGGTGTGGCTGGAAGAGGATGTGTGCTATGTGAACCTGTCCTCCAGCCAGCTGGAAACTCTGCCGGAAGAGACGGATATGCCGATGATCCTGCAGGCATTGGCTCTGTCGCTGTGCTCTTTGGACACGGTGTCGGAGGTGCGCTTTCTGGTGGATGGCGACTTTGCCGCGGAGTACGGCGGCGCATCCATCGCGGATCCCTATATCGTTTGAGAAAGGCAAAAGCAGCGCGGGCCCGGTTCCATCGGGTCCGCGCGGCTTTATGCTCCAAAAAACAGCCGTACCGCCAGGGCGGAGGCAGCAAAACCCGTCAGGTCCGCGATCAGCGCCGCCGGAACCGCGTGGCGGGTGCGGTGGATGCCGGCGGAGCCGAAGTACACGGCGACGGTGTAGAAAGTGGTCTCCGTGCTGCCCAGCATCACCGCCGCCACCCGGCCGATGTAGCTGTCGGGACCGTAGGTGGTCATCAGCTCCGTGCCCACGGCCAGGGCGCCGCTGCCGGACACCGGCCGCACCAGCAGCAGCGGCGCGGTCTCGGCCGGGATGCCCAGGGCCTCCAGCGCCGGGGACAGCAGACCGGAGAGGCAGTCCATGGCGCCGCTGGCCCGGAACATGGCCACCGCTGTCAGCAGCCCCACCAGGGCCGGCACGATCCGCAGCAGCATCCCCAGGCCCTCCTCAGCCCCGTGGGTCAGGGCGGCGTAGACATCCACCCGCCGCCCAAGGCCCCAGGCTGCCACCCCGGCCAGCAGCACCGGGATCACCAGCGAGCTGAGGTTCACCGCCGCCACCTCCCCCAGTGCGCCAGCAGCTTTGCCGCAGTGAGGCCCGCCGCCACCGACAATGCAGAGGACAGCCACACCGACGGCAGAATATCGAAGGGGGCCGCCGCCCCGGCGGCGGAGCGGACGGAGGCAATCGTGGCGGGCAGCAGCTGGATGGAGGCGGTATTCAGCACCACCAGCAGGCACAGCTCATCGCTGGCTATGCCGCCGCAGCCCCGGGCCATGCGCCGGGCCGCCCGGATGCCCAGGGGCGTGGCGGCGTTGCCCAGGCCCAGCAGATTGGCCGAGACATTGGCCGACACCGCCGCCAGGGTTTCGCTGTCCCGGCTGGCCTGGGGCAGCAGCCGCCGCAGCACCGGACGAAAGGCCCGGGCCAGGGCGTCGGAGAGGCCGCAGACCTTCATGACCTCCATGACGCCGCTCCATAGGCACAGTACCCCCGCCATGGACAGACTCAGCTCCACCGCTGAGGCTGCGCCGTCCATGGCCGCCGCGGCCACGGCGTCCAGACTCCCGGTGGCCAGGCCGAAGGCCAGGGAGAGAATGACCATCCCGGCCCAGACCCAAGTCATTGCCATGCAGATCCCTCCTGAAAGGTGCCCGCCGGCGGCCGTCTGAAGCCTGCGGCGGAGAGTTGTAAAATTATTGTGAATTGCGGCGAAATGTTACAGAATATGACAGATCTGTCATTGACACACAGCAAGAATTTATGATAAGGTCAGTGCATGTGTATCGGACATCAAATATTGGAATCCGGTCCGAATAGCTGATTCGGACGGTCGGAGAAGGAGTGCTGCTGTGAAATCAACTGGTATCGTGAGAAAAGTGGATGAGCTGGGTCGGATCGTGCTCCCCATTGAGATGCGCCGTACCCTGGACATCGCTGAAAAGGATGCATTGGAAATCTATGTGGAGGGCTCGTCCGTCATTCTGAAAAAGTACAAGCCCAGCTGCATCTTCTGCGATGGGACCAAGGATATCACCGTATTTAAGGGAAAGAACGTCTGTCCCAAGTGCCTGAAAGAGCTGAAGAGCCTGTAAGAGTCCGCTCATCCATGGAGATAGAATGAAAGCGCTTCCGCGGCTTTGCCGCGGAAGCGCTTCGATTTTGCCTTTACCGCCCCAGAGCGGCGGCGTACAGCTCATTTTTGGAGAGGCCCGTGGCGTCGGCCACCTCCCGGGCGGCGTCCTTCAGACGCATCCCGCCGTCCCGGAGAACCAGCACCCGATCCACGGCTTCCTCCACCGTCATGGCGGCCTCCTGCCGGGGCGGGCGGCCTGCCACCACCAGCACGAACTCCCCCTTGGGGGCGGTATCCCGCCAATGGTCCGCTGCCTGGCCCAGGGTGGTGCGGATGGTCTCCTCGTGGAGTTTGGTCAGCTCCCGGCACAATGCCACCGGCCTCTCCGGTCCGAAGGCGGCGGAGAGGTCTTCCAGGGTGGAGAGCAGCTTGTGGGGCGCCTCGTGAAAGATCATGGTGCGCTCCTCGTTTTCCAGCGCGGCCAGGTGCTCCCGCCGGGTCTTCTTGTTGACAGAGAGGAAGCCCTCGAAGGTGAAGCGGCCCGTGGGCAGGCCGCTGACCGCCAGGGCGTTCACCGCCGCACAGCAGCCGGGGATGGACAGTACCTCCACGCCGTTGTCCGCGCACAGCCGCACCAGCTCCTCTCCGGGGTCGGAGATGGCAGGGGTGCCGGCGTCGGTGACCAGGGCGCAGGATTCGCCCCCCAGCAGCCGGTTGAGGATCGCCTGCCCGGCGGTGACATGGTTGTGCTGGTGATAGCTGACCAGGGGCTTTTTGATCTCGAAGTGGTTCAGCAGCTTCACGGACACCCGGGTGTCCTCGGCGGCGATGAAGTCCACCGCCTCCAGTGTCTCCACCGCCCGGGGGGAGAAGTCCCCCAGATTGCCGATGGGGGTGGCCACCAGATATAAGGTACCGCTCATGGCGTTTCCTCCTGTGTGCGAAAATAGATGGTATCCAGCTCCGCCGTGGGAGCCCCGTCCGGCCCCCGGAGTATCAGGGGCGGCAGGATCTCCACGCCGGGCCGCCCGCCCCGGCGGCCCTCCGCCAGCAGCAGGGAAGGGGCGTCCCCAGCCCTGGGGCACACGGCCCGCAGGCGCTTGAGCTCCAGTCCCGCCCCCCGCAGGGCGCAGCACAGATCCGCCAGCCGCTCCGGCTTGTGGACCAGGCAGAATCGCCCGCCCCAGGGCAGCAGGTACGCCGCCGCGGCGCAGACCTCCTCCAGGGTGCAGCCCAGCTCCGTCCGGGCGGTTTGCAGGACGCGGGACTCCGGCAGAAGCCCGGAGCCGGCGGGGTAGTAGGGGGGATTGCACACCACCAGGTCAAAGGCGGCAGGGGGCAGCAGCTGGCGGATCTGCCGCAGGTCGCCGGTCCGGACCGTGAGGCGGTCCTCTAGGCCGTTGGCGGCGGCCGTCCGCTCCGCCAGGGCCGCGGCCTGGGGCAGCAGCTCCACCCCGGTCGCCGTCATTGCCGGCTGGCGCTGGAGCAGCAGCAGGCCCAGCAGGCCCGTACCGCAGCCCAGGTCGCAGATCCGCAGCCCTGGCCGCAGCTTTGGAAAAGCGGAGAGGAGAAAGCTGTCCGTCCCCGGCGGGAACAGGGCGTCGTCGTAGACGAAGCGGTATCCGCCGGTCCGCAGCCGGTCCCAGCGCTCCATGGTCCTCGCCTCCCTCCGCCGGAACTGATTTTCCCCATTATACCGAAAAATCTCCCCCGGCACAAGCGGCGAAACACGCTGCTCTCACCGGCCGGGAAAAACAAAACGCACCGCAAGCAGCGCTTGCGGTGCGTTTATGTATCCCTTTGATTATTCCTCGGGGACGATGGCGCCGTTGGGGCAGGTGTCGCTGCAAGAACCGCAGTCCAGGCAGGCGGCAGCATCGATGACGTACTGGTCATCGCCCTGGCTGATGGCACCGGCGGGGCAGGCATCCGCGCAGGCACCGCAGCTCACGCAGGCAGAAGTAATCTTGTAAGCCATGGGAAGCACCTCCATAAGAATTTGTATTGCCATTCTACCACACAAATCAAAAAATGCAAGGGGGCTGTGAAAAACGTCACAAAATATTTCTGTTAAAAAATTGGGAAATTGACAAAAAACTGTGGTTTGTCAAAGCTAACTCTGTTCACAAATTGTTTTCAAATTGGTCAAAGAAAGTCAAAAATAAACTCTTGACATTTCACGGCACCGTGGTATACTGTGTGCAGAACGAAAGGTTAAAGAAAGTCAAAGTCAAAAAAGACAGAGGCTTTTTCAGAAAGGAGTGATGCAGGTGGGTATTTCAGATCTGATCGCCAGCTTCCTGCAGGAGAGCCTGGACGAGGCGGAGAACGGCGTGGTGGAGGTCCAGCGCAATGACCTGGCCCAGCGCTTCAACTGCGTGCCCAGCCAGATCAACTACGTCATGTCCACCCGCTTTTCCCCGGAGCGGGGCTACATTGTGGAGAGCCGCCGGGGCGGCAACGGATATATCCGCATCACCCGGGTCCGGGTGGACCGGCAGACGCTTCTGATGCACGTCATCAACTCCCTGGGAGAGCAGATGGACCTGCCCTCCGCCAGAGCCATCCTCAGCAACCTGGTCCAGGCCGGGGCGCTGGAGGAGAGCGTGGGACGATCCATCCTGGCCGCCGTGGGCGACAAGGCCCTGGCGGCAGTGCCCCGGGAGAACCGGGACACCGTCCGGGCGGACATCCTGCGCAACGTCCTGATCCTCCAGGTGTAGACCGGAGGGATCGCACATCATCAAACTGTATAAACTATCAACCGTGAATATAGGAGGAATCGATTATGAAATGCGAACATTGCGGTAAGAATGAAGTTACCTTTGTATACCGGAGCAACATCAACGGCCAGGTGGAGGAGAAGCACCTTTGCAGCGACTGCGCGGAGAAGCTGGGCTACACCCAGCGGATCACCGCCCACAACCAGCGGATGATGCAGAACTTCTTCGGCAACGGCTTCTTCGGCGGCGGGCTGCTGGACGATTTCTTCGCCCCCATGCCCAGCCTGATGAGCCGGATGAACCACCTGCTGGACGATCCCTTCGACGACTTCTTCAGCGACATGCCCGCCCTGGGCGCCCCCGCCCGGCAGAGCAGTCAGCAGGAGGAGAAGAAGGAGGATCTGGTGGAGAAGGAGGAGCAGAGCCGCTTCTCCCGGATGCGCCAGATGAACGCGCTGCGGATGGAGATGAAGAAGGCCGTCCATCAGGAGAACTTCGAGCGGGCCGCCGAGATCCGGGACCAGATCAAGGCCCTGGAGGCCGAGCGCAAGGAGTCCAAGGAGAACAAGGAATAAGGACTTTCCCAAGGAAAGGAAGGTAAAGACATATGAATGAGAACAAATTCACGCCCAGGGCCGAGGAGGCTCTGCGGCTTTCCCAGGAGGCGGCTGGGGATCTGGGCCACGGGTACGTGGGCACCGAGCACCTGCTGCTGGGCCTGATCCGGGAGGGCGAGGGCATGGCCCACACCGTCCTGACCGAGGCGGGCCTCACCGACGAGATGATCGTGGAGATCCTGAAAAAGAGCGTGGGCGCGGGGCTGCCCGGCGGCAACCCGGCCCAGGGCCTGACCCCCCGGGCCAAGCGGGTGGTGGAGATCGCTATGGAGGACTCCGTGCGGGGCGGCTACAACTACGTGGGCACCGAGCACCTGCTGGCCGGCATCCTGCGGGAGGGCAACAACATGGCCGTCCGCATCCTGCGCACCGCCGGCGTGGACGCCCGGCACCTCTACTCCGCCCTGATGCAGAAGCTCAATGAGACGCCCCGGGGCCGGGCCTCCGAGGCCAAGAGCGCCCCGGCCAAGGAGGACGCCGCCAAGACCAAGACTCTGCGGGAGTTCACCCGGGACCTGACCGCGGACGCCCGCTCCGGCAAGCTGGACCCGGTCATCGGCCGTGACGATGAGATCCAGCGGGTCATCCAGATCCTCTCCCGCCGGACCAAGAACAACCCCTGCCTGATCGGCGAGCCCGGCGTGGGCAAGACCGCCATCGCCGAGGGGCTGGCCCGGAAGATCGTCCTGGGCGACGTGCCTGACGACCTGCTGGATAAGCGCCTGCTGTCTCTGGACCTGAGCGGCATGGTGGCCGGTACCAAGTACCGGGGCGAGTTTGAGGAGCGGATCAAGAAGGTGCTGGAGGAGGTCAAGAAGTCCGGCAACGTGATCCTCTTCATCGACGAGCTCCACACCATCGTGGGCGCCGGCAGCGCCGAGGGCGCTGTGGACGCGGCCAACATCATCAAGCCGGCCCTGGGCCGGGGCGAGATCCAGGTGGTCGGCGCCACCACGCTCAATGAGTACCGCCAGTATATCGAAAAGGACGCCGCCCTGGAGCGCCGGTTCCAGCCGGTCCAGGTGGGCGAGCCCAGCCAGGAGGCCAGTCTGGAGATCCTCAAGGGCCTGCGGGAGCGCTATGAGAAGCACCACAAGCTCCAGATCACCGACGAGGCCCTGGAGGCCGCCGTATCCCTGTCCGCCCGGTATATCAACGACCGTTTCCTGCCCGACAAGGCCATCGACCTGATGGACGAGGCCGCCAGCCGGGTGCGGATGGAGACGGAGGAGATCTCTCCCGAGCTCAAGAGCCTGGAGGAGAAGATCGCCGCCCTGGTCAAGGACAAGGATGCCGCCATCGCCGCCCAGGACTATGAGAAGGCCGCCCAGCTGCGGGACATCGAGAAGGATTACCGCGAGCAGGTGGAGATCGAGCGGGACAAGCGCCGCAAAAACAATGCCCAGCACCGCCCCGTCACCGCCGATGACATCGCCGCCGTGGTGGCCGGCTGGACCGGCATCCCCGTCACCCGCCTCACCGAGGACGAGGGGCAGCGGCTGCTGCACATGGAGGAGACCCTCCACGAGCGGGTAGTGGGCCAGGACGAGGCCGTCAAGGCCGTGGCCCGGGCCATCCGCCGCGGCCGTGTGGGCCTCAAGGACCCCAAGCGACCCATCGGCTCCTTCCTGTTCCTGGGTCCCACGGGCGTGGGCAAGACGGAGCTGTGCAAGTCTTTGGCCGAGGCCATGTTCGGTGACGAGAACGCCATGATCCGCATTGATATGTCCGAGTACATGGAGCGGCACACGGTGTCCCGCCTGATCGGCTCTCCCCCGGGCTATGTGGGCCACGAGGAGGGCGGCCAGCTGACCGAGAAGGTCCGCCGCAAGCCCTACTCCGTGGTGCTGTTCGACGAGATCGAGAAGGCCCATGAGGACGTGTGGAACATCCTGCTGCAGATCCTGGACGACGGCCGCATCACCGACTCCCAGGGCCGCACCGTGGACTTCAAGAACACGGTCATCGTCATGACCAGCAACATCGGCGCCAAGACCCTGACCGCCGCCGGCGGGAAGCTGGGCTTCTCCGCCGAGGAGCACGGCACCGACCCCGACGCCGAGAAGAAGTTCCAGCAGGCCCGGGAGGCCGTCCTGGCGGAGCTGCGCCAGACCTTCCGTCCGGAGTTTTTGAACCGGATCGACGACATTATCGTCTTCCGCCCCCTGACCCAGGCGGACATCGAAGAGGTGGCCCGCCGGATGCTGCGGACCGTCTCCGCCCGGATGGAGGCCATGGGCATCCATCTGGACGCCAGCAACGAGGCCGTGGCGGAGCTGGCCAAGGAGGGCTTCGACCCCAAGTACGGTGCCAGACCCCTGCGCCGGGCCATTCAGAGCAAGGTGGAGGACGCCGTGGCCGAGAAGATGCTGGACGGCACGCTCCACAGCGGCGACACCGCCCGCCTCACCGTGGAGGACGACAAGCTGCTGGTGACCAAGTGATATCCCGCCGCGCCTGACGGGCGCGCACGCGAAAGACCGCCGGAGGGCAAAGCCCTCCGGCGGTCTTTTTTTCTGTCACGGCAGATGGATCTTCACCGGGCGGCCGGTGCGCCAGGCTTCGGTGGTGGCGTAGCCCACGGCGGTGGAGCGGACGCCGTCATAGACGGTGGTGCCGGGCCTCCGGCCCGTGCGGACGCAGTCCACGAACTCCTGCATCTCCAGCAGGTACGCCTCCCGGAATCGCTCCGGGAAGGAGGCCACACACTCGGCCCGGACGCCGCCGGGACCGTAGACCCGGGCCAGGTTCTTCTCCGGCACGGCGGAGATCCGCAGCGTGCCCTCAGTGCCTACGATCTCCGTTTCCACGTGGTAGCCGTAGGGGCAGGTGCGGCCCACGTGGATGGAGCCCATGGCGCCGTTTGCAAAGCGGAATACCGCGAGACCAGTCTCGTCGTCCCCGGCCTGCCGGAACTCCGGGTGCTTGAAGGTGGCGCCCAGGGCGTAGACCTCCTCCGCCTCGCTGCCCAGGAACCAGCGCATCAGGTCGATGTCGTGGATGCCGGCGTCCAGGAAGATGCCGCCGGAGTTCTTGCAGAAGCGGATGGCGTCCTCCACCACCGCCTCCGGGTCCAGGCCAGTGGCCTTGACCAGATAGGGCGTGCCGATGACGCCTGCATCCACCTGCTGCTTGGCGTAAGCGTAAGAGGGGTCGTAGCGCCGCATGAAGCCCAGCATGAAGGTCAGCTCCGGGTGCCGCTCCACCGCTGCCTGGGCCTGAAGACACTGCTCCAGGTCCACGCCCAGGGGCTTTTCGGAAAAGACGTGCTTGCCGGCGTCCAGGGCGGCGGCGATCTGCCGGCAGTGCTCCGAGGAGGTGGAGATCACCGCCACGGCGTCCATCTCCGCCTCTGACAGCATCCGGTCGAAGTCCGTGTACAGGGCCGTGACTCCCAGCTGCCGGGCAAATTCCACCGTCTCCGGCCGGGTGGTGCAGGCGGCGGTCAGCCGGGCGCCGGGGATCTTGCAGGCGATGTTCTCCGCGTGGACCCGGCCCAGGCGGCCCAGGCCCACGATGCCGATGCGCAGGGTATCCATGGTGTATTCCTCCCGTTTTTTCTCAGTTTTGGAAAAAGGCCGCCCGGCGGGGCGGCCTGATCAGGTTTACTCCACTTCCAGATGGACGGACTCGTGGTAGGCGGGCTCCACCAGGCCGGGGATGTCCACGGCGTCGGTGAAGTACACCTCCGGAACCTCTTCTTTCAGCAGGGAGACGATGTAGGGGTGGGGCCGCTCGTCGGGGCGGCCGGCGGCCACGCAGACCACCGCCGTCTGGGGCCGCAGCATATGCAGCAGCTTCCGGGTGGTGGAGGACAGCGAGGCGTGGTGGGGGACCTTCAGGATGTCGCAGGGGGTGGAGCTGGCGGTCTCCCAGACGTGGGCGTAGGCGTCGCCGCCCAGGACGATCTCCTTCCCGTGGTAGTACAGCCGCTGGCGCAGGCTGGACACGTTCATGGACTTGCCCCAGTGGATCAGGTCATAGGCGTTCTCCCGGCGCTGGAAAGCGGCGTCGTAGACCGCCTTCTGGCGGGGATACAGGGCCGGCTCGCCGCAGAGGATGTCCATGGACAGTGCCTCCGTCAGCTGGCGGCGCTCCGTCCGGTCGCCGGGCAGCACCGTCACGCGCTTGATCCGGCCCGGGTGGGTCCGCAGGGCGGAGGTGTAGATCTCCACGCAGCGCATCAGGTTCCGGGCGGCCCGGGGCATGGTCATATCCCGGTCCGGCTCCAGGGGCGGCGCATCCAGCGGAGGCAGGTAGGTGCACACCAGCTCGTCCACCTCCACCGCGTCCAGGACCCGGCCCAGGCCGCCGATGTGGTCCCGGTGGAAGTGGGTCACCAGCAGCAGATCCAGCCGGGTCACGCCGTTTTTGCGCAGGAAGTCTCCGGCGTAGATGCGGCGGGAGCGGTCGTTCTCCAGCGGCGGGTGGTCGTCCCGCACCAGGTTGTCATGGCCGCAGTCCACCAGCATGGCGAATGTCTGCCGTCCTGCGTCCAGCTCCCGGATCAGAATGGAGTCGCCGTTGCCTACGTTGATGAAGTCCAATGCCAGCATCCCCAGGCCCCCTTCGCTTGTTCAGTTGAATGGTTGGTATTAAGGATAGCATACTTTCCCGGCGGAGGCAATCAAAACCGCAAACGCTTTCTGCCAAAAAAATCCTGCGAATTTTGTCAAACTGCAAAAAACCGCCCTGCTGTTCAGCAGGGCGGTTTGTCAATTCTCACAGCTTGCGCAGAGCATCCACCAGGGCGGTCTTGCCCTCAGTCTTTTCGTCCTTCATCTTCACGATCCGGGCGGGGCTGCCGGCCACCACGGCGCCGGCGGGCACGTCCTCAATGACCACGGCGCCGGCGGCCACCACAGCGCCCCGGCCCACCCGGACGCCCTCGATGACCACGGCGTTGGCGCCGATGACCACGTCGTCCTCAATGACCACGGGGGTGGCGGAGGCAGGCTCCACCACGCCGGCCAGCACGGTGCCCGCGCCGATGTGGCACCGGTCGCCCACCATGGCCCGGCCGCCCAGGATGGTGCCCATGTCGATCATGGTGCCCTTGCCGATGACGGCGCCGATGTTGATGACGGCGCCCATCATGATGACGGCGCCCTCGCCGATCTCCACCTTTTCCCGGATGATGGCGCCGGGCTCGATCCGGGCGGGGATGCCCTTCATGTCCAGCAGGGGCACGCCGGAGTTGCGGCGGTCGTTCTCCACCACGGTGTCGGTGATTTTGCTGGCGTTGGCCTCCAGGATGGGGGCCAGGTCCTTCCAGTCGCCGAACACCACGTAGCTGCCAACCCCCTGGGCGTTGGCGCCGCCGAAGACCTTGGCGGTGCCGAAGTCCACGGGGCCGGTGGTATTGACATAGACCTTCACCGGGGTCTTTTTCTCGGAATTTGCAATGTAATCAATGATCTCCTGGGCGTTCATAGTCACTCTCCAAACAAGATTTTTTGCAGGTCATAGACCCCGCAGGGCTTTCCCGGCAGCAGCCGGGCCATGTGCAGCGCGCCGTTGACGAAGATCTGGCGGCTGGCGGCCCGGTGGGTGAACTCCAGCTCCTCGTCTGGGCCGAAGAAGTGGACCGTGTGGGTCCCGGCCACGGTGCCGCCCCGCAGGGCGTGAATGCCGATCTCCTCCCGGGGCCGCTTGCCGCAATTGCCCTCCCGGCCGTACACCGGCCGCAGGGCGTGCTGGGGGTCCAGGGCCTCCACCAGCAGCTTTGCCGTGCCGCTGGGGGCGTCGGCCTTCTGGTTGTGGTGGGTCTCGGTGATCTCGATGTCAAAGTCCGGCTTCAGCACGCCGGAGACGGTCTGCAAGGCCCGGTACAGCACCGCCACGCCCAGGGAGAAGTTGGCGCTCCAGAGGACGGGGGCCGCGGTGCCCAGGGACCGGAGCAGCTCCAGGTCCCGGGGGGAGTAGCCGGTGGTGCCGGAGAGCAGGGGCGTGCCGGTCCGGCGGACGTAGGCGGCGATCTCCGGCAGGGCCTCCGGCCGGGAGAAGTCGATGACCACGTCGGCCACCTTCCCCAGCTGTCCCAGCTGGTCCAGATCGTCGTGGCCGAAGGCGGCCTGGATCTCGTCTCCGGCGGCGGTGGCCGTCTCCCGGATCAGTTTGCCCATTTTGCCCCGTCCGATGAGGATGTATCTCACAGCAGTCCCGCCTCCTCCAGGGTGCGGCGCAGAGCCTCGGTGTGCTCCGGGGTCATCTCGCACAGGGGCAGCCGCATGGGACCCACGTTCAATCCCATCAGGTTCATGGCGGCCTTGACGGGGATGGGGTTCACCTCCATGAACAGGTCGTTCATGAGCTTTAAGTACTTCAGGTGATTTTCAACGGCCCGGGCCTGGTTGCCGCCCAGGTAGTCCGCCACGATCTCATGGCACATCCGGGGCATGACGTTGGCGTAGACGGAGATGACGCCGCTGCCGCCGATGCTCATGAGGGGCACGGTGATGTCGTCGTTGCCGGAGTACAGTGCGAAGTCCGGCCCGATGCAGTGGGCGATCTTCATGGCGTAGGACATATCGCCGCTGGCCTCCTTGATGCCGGCGATGTTGGGGTGCTTGCTGAGCTTCTCCACCACGGAGACGGGGATGGAGCAGCCGGTGCGGCCGGGGACGTTGTAGAGGATGCAGGGGATGTGGACCGCGTCCGCCGTCTCGGCGAAGTGGCGGTACATGCCCTCGGGGTTGGCCTTGTTGTAGTAGGGCGCGATCAGCAGCAGGGCGTCGGCGCCCATGTTCTGGTACTCGATGCTCTTTTCCACCTGGGTGGCGGTGCAGTTGGAGCCGCTGCCAACGATGACCGGCACCCGGCCGTTCACGACCTTGATGGTATGGGCCACCACGGCGGCGTCCTCCTCATGGGTCATGGTGGAGTACTCGCCGGTGGTGCCCAGGGTCAAAATGGCGTCGGTGCCTTCGGCGATCTGGCGCTCCAGCAGCTCGGTCAGCACCTCGAAATTGACGCTGCCGTCCTCGTGGAACGGGGTGACCATAGCGACGATGGATCCCTGCAAATGTTCGAACTTCATACTGTGTGCCCTCCATACTTTTCTTTTTTTCGGTCACGGGGACCAGCTCTCCCCTGAGGGAGAAAAACAAAAAGTCGGTAGAGACACGCCCCTACCGACAGCTCCCGCGCCCATGCACGGAGTGACCTGTTAGCGGATAGCGCCCCCGCGGGGACGCCCGCGGACAGTCCCGCAGGTATTCCCCACGGGCCCACCTCCCGTTCATACCTGAGCGGAAAGTTCGGCGGACTTGCTTTTGCCATGATCCTTGCCCGTCGGCTCCCATGACATCGTCGCATCCGCGCCTCTATCTCATTTTGAGACATCATAACACCATCAGGCGGCGGTTGCAAGAGAAAAATTCAAAAATTCCCCAGCGATTCCGGATCCTCTCTTGTGGAAAGCGCCAAATTCGCCCCCGCCCCTTGTTCCCCGGGGCGGGGAAGTGGTATATTGGTACCAATGAGTATGCGCGTGCAAGGAGGTCCTGCCCATGTCCGTGGTCGAATACCGCCGCCAGCTCCACCGGATCCCGGAGCTGGACAATCAGCTGCCGGAGACGACGGCCTATGTCCGCTCTGTATTGGAGCCGCTGGGGTGCAAGGTGTTTACGCCTATCACCGGCAGCGTGTGCGCCTGGTTCGACGCCGGACGCCATGAGAGCGTGGCCTTCCGGGCGGATCTGGACGCCCTGCCGGTGCCGGAGCAGACGGGATTGCCCTATGCCTCGGCCCACCCCGGCGTCATGCACGCCTGCGGCCACGACGGCCACACCGCCATGGTGCTGGCCCTGGCGGAATATGTGGCCGCCCACCTCTCTGAGCTGCCCCGGAACGTGCTGCTGATCTTCCAGCCCTCGGAGGAGACCACCGGCGGCGCCGGCAAGCTCTGCCAGGCCGGCGTGCTGGAGCGCTACCGTGTCCGGCACATCTTCGGCCTGCACCTGTGGCCGGGACTGGAGCAGGGCGTGATCGCCTCCCGCCCCGGTCCCCTCATGGCCCGGTCCAACGAGGTCACCGTCACCGTGGAGGGCCGCAGCGTCCACATGAGCCGGGCCAGCGAGGGCCGGGACGCCCTGACCGCGGGCATCGCCTATCTCCAGCGGGCCTATGCCATGATGGACTCCCTGCCCCCGGCGGAGCCCCGGGTGCTGCGCTTCGGCAAGATGGTCTCCGGCACGGTCCGCAATGCCATCAGCGGCCGCACGGTGCTGGAGGGGAGCCTGCGGACCTACCGGGAGGAGACCTTCCGCTTCTGCCGCCGCCAGCTCCAGGACATCGGCAAGGCCCTGGAGGCGGAGACCGGCTGTACCGTTACCGTCCACCTCAGCGAGGGGTATCCGGCGGTGTGGAACCACGAGGAGCTGTACGCCGATGTTTCCGCTAAGCTGGGGGCCGACGCGCCCCTTCTTCTGGAGGCGCCGATGCTGGCGGCGGAGGATTTCTCCTTCTACCAGCAGTACACCCCCGGTGTGTTCTTCCTGCTGGGCGTGGGGGATACGCCCCAGCTCCACGCGCCGGAGTTCGCCTTTGACGACGAGGCGGTGCTGCCCCAGGGCGTGGCGTTTTTGCAGAAGCTGCTGATGCTGGACTGACCACCGGACGACAAAAGGAGGAAGATTCATGATTCTCACCACCACCCCCTCTGTGGAGGGCCGCACCATCACCGCGTACCACGGCGTCGTGTTCGGAGAGGTGATCTCCGGCGTCAACGTCCTCAAGGACTTTGCCGCTGGTTTGTCCAACTTCTTCGGCGGGCGCTCCAACACCTATGAGGACGAGCTGATGAGGGCCCGCACCCAGGCACTGGCGGAGCTGGAGCAGCGGGCGCAGATCCTGGGCGCCGACGCTGTGGTTGGCATCGACGTGGACTACGAGGTGCTGGGCGCGGACAACGGGATGCTGATGGTCACCGTCAGCGGCACCGCGGTGTCTTTGAACTGAGGCGAAGATCCTTTCATACGCGCAGGGCCGCCCCGCAGGGGGCGGCCCTTTTTTGCCGGTGCGGCAGGGCGGCGGGGACCGGGAGGTTCCCGGGGAATGCACCCCCCATTTTCTTTTGTCAAGACAAAAGAAAATGGGGGCGGATTCCCCGCAGGCGGCAGCGCTTGTATCTCGAACAAGCCTTATGCTTCTGCCTCCTCCTGCTCCAGGTACCGTGCCTCCGCCGCCTCCTGCTGCGCGGAGATCAAAATGCTCCGGGCCGTTCCGAAATCCTGCCGCTCCAGCGCCCGGAGCGCTTGTTCACTGGCGCGTACCATCTGAAAATACAGGTCTTTGTAGAAATCCATCCAATCACCTCATAAATAACTATAAATATAGTAACTATATTTAAGCGGATTGTCAATCTGTAACTTTCCAGATAGGGTTATTGTGTGAGGTGAGGATATGGAGAAGAACCAGTCTGTCATGGCGATACGGGAATACGGCCGGGTCCATGTCCGCCTGCGGGAAGTTCTGGAACAGCGGCAGATGAAGCGCAACGCGCTGGCCAAGGCCGCCAACACCCGGTTTGAGGTGGTGGACAAATGGTTCCGGGACGATGTGGAGAAGATCGACGCGGATGTGCTGGCCCGGTTCTGCTTCGTCCTGGGCTGCCGGGTGGAGGACCTGCTGGAATATCGGGAATAAAAGGCGGCGCCGTGCAAACGCACGGCGCCGCTTCATTTTCTTACAGGCTCTTGATGAACCGCTCGATCCGGTCCAGGCCCTCTTTCAGGTCCGCGTCGGAGTAGCAGTAGGACAGCCGGATGTACCCCTCGGTCCCGAAATAGATGCCGGGGATGGCGCCCACCAGGCTCTCTCTGAGCATCCGCTCGCAGAAGGTGATGGAGTCCATGCCGTACTTGCGCACGTCCACGAACACATAGAAGGCGCCCTGAGGCTCCTGGATGGCGAAGCCCATATCGGTCAGGCGCCGGTAGATGTAATCCCGCCGCTTGCGGAAGATCTCCACCATGGGGGCGGTGTCGCTCTCCAGGGCCTTGACGCAGGCGGGCTGGATGAAGGCGGGGACGGAGGTGACGGCGTATTGGTGGAACACCTCCAGCCGGCTCTTCACGGCCTTGTCCGCCAGCAGGTAGCCCACGCGCCAGCCGGTCATGGCATAGGGCTTGGAGAAGCTCTGGACAACCACGATCCGGTCCCGCATGTCCTGGTACTCGGCAAAACTGTGGTAGCCGTCCACATAGGTCAGCGTCCGGTACACGTCGTCGCAGATCACGAACACGGGCCGGTCCTTGAGCACCTCGTGGATGGCGTCCAGGGTCTCTTTGCTGTACATGCAGCCGGTGGGGTTGTTGGGGGAGGTCAGGATGATGGCCTTGGTCCGGGGGGTCAGGGCCGCCGCCAGGGCTGCGGGGTCGATCTGGAAGCCGTTGTCCTCCGTGGGCAGGAACACCGGCACGCCCCGGCACAGGCGGGTGATGGACTCGTACAGGCCGAAGGCGGGGGTGGGGATGATGACCTCGTCGCCGGGGTTGAGGAGGGTGTTGAAGGTGGCGGACAGCGCCTCCGTGGCGCCCACGGTCACCAGGATCTCGTCGGGGCCGTAGTGCAGGCCGTGGCGCTCCGCCTCAAACTTGGAGATGGCCTCCAGCAGGTAGGGGAAGCCGTTTCCGGGCGGATAGTGGGTGTCGTTGGCGTCCAGGGCGGCCTTGGCGGCCTCCTTGATGGGGTCCGGGGTGTTCAGATCCGGCTCCCCGATGGTCAGGGCGCAGGCGCCGGGGGTGTCCCGCACCAGAAAGGTGAACCGGCGGATGCCGGACAGCTCCACGTTCATGACCGCGTCATTGAGTCTCAGGTCCATGGGTTTCACGCTCCTTTTTCTAATGAATTCCAGTATATGCGCCGGAAAAAGGGATGTCAACGACTTCAAAACAATTTTTCTCTTCCGCGGAACAGAAAAAGGCCGCCCGTCAGGGCGGCCTTTTCGGCGGATGCATTACCGGCAGCGGCGGTATTCCAGGGGCTGGTCATAGCCGAAGGTCCGCTTGCCGTTCATTTCCATGGACTCGGAAACCACCAGAACCTCGGGGGTGAACCGCTCCCACAGCTTGAATTTCAGCACGGGGGTGAACATGCTCTCGCTGCCGCCCTCCCAGCCGCCGTCCCTGTACTCGTACAGGGCGGGGGTGAACTTGGCGGAGGGGGTCAGGTCGGCGTAGTTCAGACGGCCCAGGCTCTCCGCCCGGAAGGTCTCCTTGGTGTAGGGGGCGGGCATGTCGTAGCTGGTCAGCTTCACCCGGCCGCCCGGCTCCAGGGTGAAGAGGAACAGGTGGGGCATGGGGTTGGTGCGGCCGTTCACGGTGTAGTCGCTCTCCTCCAGCATAAAGACGCCGTCAAAGTTCTCCGGCAGGCCGTCAATGCGGTCGTTGAGGACGGTGTTCACGTGGCGTGCGGCGGGGTAGCCCTCCACACCCTGGGCCTGGAAGGCCGCCAGCTGGTCCCGGTTATCAAAGGTGCCGGTCAGCAGGGAGACGAATTCCTGAAGTGCGTTGATAAAAATTCCTTCTTTCTGTTCTCAGGCGGCGTTCTCCGCCGTCTGGCCGGGGGATGTGTCTGTTTGGGCTGATGAGCCGTAGTAGTCGCCCAGGCTCTCGGCACGGAAAATGGTGTACAGCACCACCTTGTCTCCGCCGCTCCCAACGGTCAGCTCCTGCGGGGTCTGGTTCCGGTCAAAGCTGATGAGCACACCGTCTCCCACCTGCAGCATGGCCACCCTGGGATCGTCCGCCGCGCTGATCTGGTAGTAGACCGCGCCATGCTCCGCGTTTTCACCGGCGCCCAGGAAATACTGGGTGCTGCCGCCGATGACCGCCGTGCGGATATCCGTGATCTCAAACTGGGCGGGCCCCAGGTCTCTGTCACCGGACTGATCCACCCCGGCCTCCTCCTGTTTGATAATGCCGTTGTCCGCCAGGGCTTGGCGGTAGCTGGTCTCGCAGGCGGCCACGGTGGCGCCGGTGGAGACGATGGAGTACTGCTGGACGTTGACCATGGCATACATCTTCACCAGGCCGTCCTCGCCCTTGAGGGCCATGAAGTAGGTGGGCTGGTCCGCCACGTTCAGCAGCAGGGGGAAGGTGGCGATATAGCGCATCTGCTGGACCTGGCTCTGGGCGCTGGCCTGGGCGGAGGACTCCGTGGCACCGGCCACCGTGTAGAACTTGGTCTCCTTGGTCCGCTGGTTGCTCAGCAGGAAGCCGATATTGGACTGATCGGAGGTGACGGAGGTGACGCCGGTGTACATATACACGTCGTCCCCGATGGCGATATAGTTATAGCCGTCGGTGGTGACCTTCACGTCCCGCTGGCCGAAGATGGAGTTCAAAAAGCCGTTGGCGTACATGCCGTAGTAGTCGTACTGCTCCATAATGAGGTCCGCCACGTACACCTGGTCCACCCAGGAGGGGACCTCCTCATAGTACTGGCTCTCGCCGGTGACGGCGTTGACCAGCACGGCGCCGTGGATGTCGGTGCCGCCGAAGAGGCCGATGGTTTTGACCATCCGGGGGCAGACCCAGAAGGGCGTGCCCTCCTCGTCGATTTCAAAGACGGGGTTGGCGAACATATAGGTGGGGTAATGGAACCGCAGGTGCCGCTGGAGATTTCGGCCGAAGTGCTCGGCGGTGGTGTAGCGGATGCCCTCCTCCAGGCGCACCACCTCCACGTCCTGGGTCACCATGTCCACAATCAGGTAGGCCGGCAGACCCTCGGAGCGGTTGGTGAACCACTTGATAAGGTCGGCGTATTCCAACGTCGCCACCCGCACAGGACGACCCTGATAGTTGATCTGGGTGAAGCCCTCCTGGACCTCGAACTGGGACACCATGTCCGCCAGCTCGCCCAGCTTCCGGGTAGCCAGACGCTCGGCGGAGTCCTTGTCCACCATGGGGATCTGGTCATAGGAGATCTCCTCCACCTCGGCGGCGAAATCGCCGGACTCGACCGTGAGGAGCTTGGCATAGCTGCCGGCCCGGATCACCACCCAGGAGCTGGCAGCGCCCACCAGGATCACGGCGATCAGTGCCGCCACGGCGAAGAAGGGGATGGTGCACTGCTTTTTCACAAAGTGGAAATAGCCCTTGGCACCGTCTCCCTGGAAACCGGAGGTGAACACGGCGCACACGCAGTACACCGCGCAGACCAGGAAGAGGAACACATACAGCTCCTCGGCGTGGAAGTTCAGGGCGGGCAGCTCGATATAGAAATAGCCCAGGGCGAATACCAGTGTGACCAGCAGGTTGATGGCGATGCGCCCGGCGGGGCTGCCCACGGCCTTGCGGGGTTTGCGGGGCTTTTTGGATGGGGGCGTGAAGCCGCCCGGATTGTTCTGGGCGCCCGCACCAAAATTCCCGAAGTCGAATCCGCCGAAATTGAATTGGATCGGCATGAAGTCGCTCCTTTCTCTTCTTTTAAAAATTGAAATTCATGATACAGGAAAAGTGTGAATAAATCAAGTATCCCTCACAGGCCATTCCTGATTCCTCCGGAAGAAAGGTACCGTCCGGTAAAAAGCATGGAAAAAGCGGCCCCGCCAAAAGGCGGGGCCGCTGCAATAGAAACATCTGTGCGGAAGGGGATTACTGAGCAGCCATCTTCCGGGCCTTGGCCTCAGCCTTGTTGCGGAACACGTCGATGGTGACCGCCAGGATGATGACGGCGCCGATGACGATGTACTGCACGTTGGTCTGAGCACCCATCAGGTTCAGGCCGTTGCGGATAACGGCCATCAGCAGAGCGCCGATCAGGGTGCCCCAGATGGTGCCCTTGCCGCCGGTGAAGGAGGCGCCGCCGATGATGCAGGCCGCGATGGCGTCGGTATCGTAGGTGGAGCCGGCATTGCCGTTGGCGGAGGCCAGACGGCCCACGGACACCACACCGGCAAGACCCGCAGTGAAGCCGGAGAGGGCATACACGAAGGTCAGCACGTTCTTGGAGGGGATACCGGACAGCCGGGCAGCCTCGGGGTTGCCGCCCACGCAGTAAATCTGACGGCCCAGAGCAGACCGGGTCAGGAACACGTGGAAGATAGCGAACACCACCAGCACCAGAATGAAGCTGAAGGGGATGCCGGGGAAGCTGCCGAACTTGAGCACGGAGCCGCTGCCAATCCACATCAGGCCGTCCACGCCAGTGTTGGTGAAGGCGATGGACTTGGAGCCGGTGATGACCAGGGCAACGCCCCACAGCACGTTCTTCATACCCAGAGTGGAAACGAAGGGATGGGGCAGATCCAGACGGGTGAGCAGCGTGCCGTTCATGAAGCCGGCGAAGGTGCTCACAGCCAGGCCAACCACGATCAGAGCCACGGGGTTGGTGATGCCGAAGTTCTGGACCATGACGCCGATGGTGCAGGTGCACAGCACGCAGTTGGAGCCCACGGACAGGTCGATGCCGGCGGTGATCAGGGCGCACAGCATACCGGCGGCGATCAGGCAGTTGATGGACGCCTGCTTCAGGATGTTCATAATGTTGCTGAGCTTCGGGAACTTATCCGGCATCAGGGCACAGAAGATGATGATCAGAATGACCAGGGCCAGCAGAGTGCCCAGCTTTTGCAGAAGCTCTTTCCCAGAATTCTTTTTCATATCAGTCTAACTCTCCTCCCCAGGCCGCTTTCATGATATCCTCAGAGTTGAAGTGCGGGGTGTCACGGTCAATGTTGGCCATGACGCGGCCGCCCCGCATGACCACCACATGGTCGCTCATGGCCAGGATCTCCGGAAGCTCGGAGGAGACCATGATGACGCATTTGCCGGCCTTGACCAGGTCGTTCATGACGCGGTAAACCTCGATTTTGGCACCCACGTCGATGCCGCGGGTGGGCTCGTCGAAGATGAAGATGTCCGCGTCGGTGTTGACCCACTTGCCGATGACCACCTTCTGCTGGTTGCCGCCGGAGAGCTGGGCCGTCACCTCGTCCAGAGACGGGGTCTTGATCTTCAGAGCCTCCACGTTTTCCCGGCCGGAGGCCTCGATCTTGCTCTTGTTCAGGAAGGGGCCGTTGGAAAAGCCCTTCATGTTGGCCAGGATCAGGTTGGTGCGCACGTCCAGGGACAGCACCAGGCCCTGGCCCTTGCGATCCTCGGTGAGGAACGCAATCTTTTTCTGGATGGCGTCTTTGGGAGAGCGGATATGTACCTTCTCGCCCTTGACGTAGACCTCGCCGCTGTCCAGCTTATCGGCGCCGAACACGGCCCGCATGGTCTCCGTCCGCCCGGCGCCCACCAGGCCGGCAAAGCCGGTGATCTGGCCCGCGTGGGCCTGGAAGGAGACGTCGTGGAGCACACCGGCCTCGTTGAGATTCCGGCCCTCCAGCCACACGTCGCCCTTGACGCCGAACTCCTTGGGATAGAGGTTGTCCAGAGTCCGGCCCACCATGGCGTTGATCAGGGAGTCCTCGGTCATATTGCCGATGTCCTCGGTGACGATGTGCTCGCCGTCCCGCATGACGGTGACACGGTCGCACAGCTCGAAGAGCTCCTCCAGTTTATGAGAGACGAACAAAATGGCCACGCCCTTGGCCTTGAGGCCACGGACAGTCTCCATCAGCTGGGCGATCTCTTCCTTGCCCAGAGAGGAGGTGGGTTCGTCCATGATGATCAGCTTGGCGTCCAGGGACACAGCCTTGGCGATCTCCACCATCTGCTGCTGGCCCACGCCCAGCTTGCCGCTTTCCATTCTGACATTGATTTCCGGATGGCCCAGCGTCTTCAGGGCGGCCTCTGCCTCCGCGTGCATTCTGGGATAGTCCAGAAGGCCGTTTTTCTTGATGGCGCGTCCCATAAAAACGTTATCCGTCACAGACAGCTGCTTGACGATGTTCAGCTCCTGGTAGACACAGGCGATACCGGCTTCGCGGGATTGGACGGGATTGCGGAAGGCCTTTTTCTGGCCATCCACGAAGATCTCGCCCTCCTCAGGCGTGTGGACGCCGGTGAGCACCTTGATGAGGGTGGACTTGCCGGCGCCGTTCTCACCGATCAGGCCGTGGATCTCTCCCGGCCGGATACCAATGGACATGTTTTTCAATGCGACGACACCAGGAAAACGTTTGGTAATGTTTTTTAGCTCGACCACATACTCACTCATGCGATTACCTCGTTCCTTTCCTGATTTCTTCGGTTCCCGCCGCCGCGGGAGGAGAAAAGAGTTTGCGCGGAACGGGAATTTGGCGGCAGACATCGCTGCCGCCAAATTCCACAGTTCTGTTCAGATGTACCGATTTGCCGAAAGGCTTAGCCCTTCATGGCGGCCAGGCTGTCCAGGTACTCCTGGCCGTTCTCGGCGGTGACGACCTCGACGGGGGCGTTGATGACCTCGTCCACGGTCTCGTCGTTGATGGCCTTCAGAGCGGCCTCAACAGCCTGATAGCCCATCTGATAGGGCTGCTGGGCGACGGTGGCCTTGACCATCTCGCCGGCCAGGATCAGGTCCACGGCGGACTGGTTGCCGTCGAAGCCGACAATGATCATGTCCTCAACGCCGGCGGACTTGCAGGCGTTCATGGCGCCGATAGCGGTGTCGTCGTTGTGGCACAGGACGATGTCGATCTGATCGGGATAGGCGTTGAGCAGGTCCTCCATGGTCTTGGTGGCGCCGTCAGTGGTGTTCTGGCCGGACAGAGCCTCCAGAACCTCGATGCCGGCCTCAGCGCAGGCGGCTTCATAGCCCTCGCGGCGCATGTTGGAGGTGTTGTCGCCCTCCTGGCCGTAGATGATGACGGCCTTGGCGCCCTCGCCGGCCTGCTCAGCGGCCCACAGGCCACCCTGCTTGGCGGCGTCCACGTTGGAGGTGCCGACGAAGGAGGTCTGACCCTCGATGCCAACGTTGGTGTCGACGGACAGAACGGGGATCACGCCGATGGAGCTGGCCAGAGCACCGGAAGCGGCGCCGGCGTCATTGGGGGCAACGATGATGGCGTCGCAGCCGGCGCCGATCTGCTGCTCGATCATAGCGACCTGCTGCTCGATCTCGCTCTCAGCGCCGGGGCCGACAACGGTCACCTTGACGCCCAGGTCAGCGGCGGCAGCGTCGCAGCCGGCCTTCACATAGCCCCAGTACTCGGAGGACAGGGTCTTCAGGACGACGGCAATCTCCACGTCGCTGGCAGCGGCGGCGTCGTCAGTGGTCTCTTCAGTGGCGGTGTCATCAGTGGTCTCCTCGGTAGCGGTGTCGCCGCCGCAGGCCACCAGGGACAGAGCCATGATCAGAGCCAGGAACAGTGCAAAGAGTTTTTTCATGCTTCTTTTCTCCTTTTCGCGTTTGTTTCGACTTTCGCCGACTTGAAAATTCCGGAACCTGTGAACGGTAAAATCGATTAACAAAAGTCCCGGTGAACGCAAACAAAGTGTAGCACGGAGACTGTCCGCCGTCAATAATATGGAAGAAAAACCGTTGTTTTCCCAAAAAATATGCAGTTTGGTTTGTGAATAATATGAAAACAATTTTCGGCGCCGACAAAAAAAGAGGGAGAGATTTTACATGGATTTTACATTGCCCTTCGCGGGCGGTTCCCGGGGAGGAAAACACCCCCTCCGCTGCCGCCTGTAAAGGGCGTTGTCACTTCCGCAGAAAATGCGGGGGCCCCTTTGGCTAAATCGGAAAAAATCCAAATAGACCTGGAAAAACCGTTGATTTTTTTTCCAAACGATGATAGGTTAAAGAAGTAAAAACATGCTCCCAGACTTGTTGTATGTGGTTCTGTGAACGAACACAGATGCAACGTTTTAATGTTTTGAGGCGGAGGCTTCTGCTGCCGCCGGGGAGATGTGGTAGAGTGCTATTAATTATTAAGGAGGACGTTCTTCATGTTTGATCCCAATCGCGTGTTCCTGGGCATCGCGCCCATCGGCTGGTGCAACGACGATATGCCGGAGCTGGGCGGGGAAAACACCTTCCAGCAGATCGTCAGCGAGATGGCCCTGGCGGGCTTCACCGGCTGCGAGATCGGCAACAAGTATCCCAAGGACCCCGTTGAGCTGAAAAAGGCCCTGGATCTGCGGGGCATGCGCATTGCCAGCCGTTGGTATTCCTCCTTTATTCTGACCCGTCCCTTTGAAGAGGAGGAAAAGGACTTCATCGCAAACCTGGACTTCCTGGCCGCCGTGGGCGCCAACCGCATCAACGTCAGCGAGCAGAGCTACTCCATCCAGGGCCAGATGGACACCCCCGTCCTCACCGGCGGCCACAAGCACGTCATGGACGACGCCGAGTGGGACCGCTTCTGCGACGGGCTGAACAAGCTGGGCAAGATCGCCGCGGACCGTGGCTTCAAGCTGTGCTTCCACCATCACATGGGCACCGTGGTCCAGACCAGCGAGGAGACCGACCGCATGATGGCCAACACCGATCCCCGGTATGTGTTCCTGTGCTATGACACCGGCCACTTCACCTTCGCCGGCGAGGATCCCCTGGCCATGCTGAAGAAGTACGCCGACCGGGTGGGCCACGTCCATCTGAAGGATATGCGCCTGCCGGTGGTGGAAGAAGTGAAGAAGAACAACTGGTCCTTCCTCCAGGCCGTCCGCAACGGCGCCTTCACCGTCCCCGGCGACGGCGACGTGGACTTCGACCCCGTGTTCAAGGTCCTGGCGGACGCCGGCTACACCGGCTGGCTGCTGGTGGAGGCCGAGCAGGATCCCGCCAAGGCCAACCCCCTGGAGTATGCCATGAAGGGCCGCAAGTACATCCGGGAGCACACCGGCCTGTAAGGTCCCGCGTACCCATGCACGCGTTCAGACTATTTAATTAGGAGATGTTTCCGATGACCTATTTTAATAAGAACGCAGAACTGAAAAACGGCTACAACGCCTATATCGACTCCGCCGTGGACGACATGGGCACCCAGATGGACGTCGGCCTGCTGCTGATGGAGGCCGGTGACACCTACACCATCGAGGAGCCGGAGAAGGAGAGCGCCGTGCTGCTGTTCGCCGGCAAGGTCACCTTCCAGTGGAACGGCGAGACCGTGGAGGCCGACCGTCCCGACTGCTTCCATCACGACGCCTACTGCCTGCTGGCCCCCCGCAAGACCAAGATCGTCCTGACGGCTCAGGGCCACAGCGAGCTGTATATTCAGAAAACCATCAATGAAAAGGACTACGAGGCCGTCATGTACAGCCCCGACAAGGTCCAGGTGGAGCACAAGGGCTTCGCCGGCGAGCTGATGGGCTGCATGTCCCGGGAGATCAAGACCTTTTTCGACCTGGACAACGCCCCCTTCTCCAACATGGTCCTGGGCGAGGTGCTGAACCTGCCAGGCAAGTGGTCCTCCTATCCGCCCCACCATCATCCCCAGCCGGAGGTCTACTTCTACCGCTTCGACTATCCCGACGGCTTCGGCGCGGGCTTTGCCAACGGTGAGATCTTCAAGACCGGCCACAATGGCTGCGCCGTCATCAACCACGGCTTCCACTCCCAGACCGCCGCGCCGGGCTACGCCATGTGCTATGCCTGGGGCATCCGGCATCTGGACGGCGATCCCTGGGACAAGACCCGTATTGACGATCCCGAGCACGCCTGGCTGTGGAAGGCCGACGCCAACGACCACATCTATCCCAATCACTGACAGGAGGTAACCGTCATATGAAAACCGTTCGTTTGACCATGGCCCAGGCCCTGGTGCGCTTTCTGGAGAACCAGTTCATCGAGGTGGACGGCGTCCAGACCCGCTTTGTCCGCGGCATGTTCATCATCCCCGGCCACGGCAACGTGGTGGGCCTTGGCCAGGCGCTGAGCCAGGAGGCCAAGCACCTGGAGGTCTACCAGGGCAAGAACGAGCAGGGCATGGCCCAGGCGGCCGTGGCCTTTGCCAAGCAGATGAAGCGCAAGCAGATCTTCGCGGTCACCTCCTCCGTGGGCCCCGGCGCCGCCAACATGGTTACCGCCTGCGGCACCGCCACCGCCAACAACATCCCCGTGCTGGTTCTGCCCGGCGACGTGTACGCCTGCCGCCAGCCCGACCCCGTGCTGCAGCAGGTGGAGCAGACCCACAACCTCTCCATCTCCACCAACGACGCCTTCAAGGCCGTGTGCCGCTACTGGGACCGCATTGTCCGTCCCGAGCAGCTGATGAGCGCCTGCATCTCCGCCTTCCGGACTCTGACCGACCCGGCCAACACCGGTGCCGTGTGCCTGGCCATGCCCCAGGACGTGGAGGGCGAGGCCTATGACTACCCCGTGAGCTTCTTCGCCAAGCGCGTGTGGCGCCTGGAGCGCCGCCCTGCCACCGAGGCGGCTCTCGCCGACGCGGCGGAGGCCATCCGCAAGGCCAAGCACCCCATGCTGGTGTGCGGCGGCGGTGTCCGCTACTCCGAGGCCCACGAGGAGTTCAAGCACTTCGCTGAGGCGTTGAACATCCCCTTCGGCGAGACCCAGGCCGGCAAGAGCGCCGTCGTCTGGACCCATCCCCTGAACCTGGGCGGCCTGGGCGTCACCGGCTGCTCCGCCGCCAACGACATCGCCAAGAAGGCGGACCTGGTCATCGGCGTGGGCACCCGCTACACCGACTTCACCACCTCCTCCAAGTGGCTGTTCAAGGACACCTGCAAGTTC
The DNA here is from genome assembly GCA_018228705.1 of Dysosmobacter sp. Marseille-Q4140. Classification (NCBI taxonomy): domain Bacteria; kingdom Bacillati; phylum Bacillota; class Clostridia; order Eubacteriales; family Oscillospiraceae; genus Dysosmobacter; species Dysosmobacter sp. Marseille-Q4140. The sequence continues at coordinate 2,791,348 of CP073694.1, forward strand.
GTCAACATCAATGTCTCCGAGTTCCAGGCCCTGAAGCTGGATGCCATCCCCGTGGTGGCTGACGCCAAGGACGCCCTGCCGCGCCTTGAGAAGCTGCTGGAGGGCTACAAGAGCGGCTACACCACCGAGATCCAGGCCGCCAAGGACAAGTGGCTCAAGGAGCTGGAGCGTCTGGACGGCATCACCTTCGAGGACAAGAAGTCCTGGAAGCCCATCATCAACGACGCCAACGCCGACTCCGCCAAGCGCTTTGCCGCCGATCTGAAGGCGGGCCTGTGCCAGACCACCGTTCTGGGTGCCATCAACGCCATGATGGCCGACGAGGATGTGGCCATCGGCGCCGCCGGCTCCCTGCCCGGCGATATGCAGCGTATGTGGCGTCCCCGTGCCGTGGATACCTACAACATGGAGTACGGCTACTCCACCATGGGCTATGAGGTGGCCGGCGCCCTGGGCGTGAAGCTGGCCATCGGCGACAAGCGGGAGGTCTATGCCTTCTGCGGCGACGGCAGCTTCAACATGCTCCATGGCGAGCTGGTCACCGCCTGCCAGGAGCACAAGAAGATCAACATCTGCCTGTTCGACAACGCCAGCTTCGGCTGCATCAACAACCTCCAGGTGGGCCACGGCAACGTGACGCTTTGCACCGAGCTGCGCTACCGCAACCGCGACGGCCTCTTCGGCGACTTTATGGACATCGACTATGCCAAGGTGGCCGAGGCCTACGGCTGCAAGGCCTACCACGTTCGCACCATGGAGGAGCTGGTGGCTGCCTTTGAGGACGCCAAGAAGGTGAAGAACCGCCCCGTGCTGTTCGACATCAAGGTCCTGCCCAAGACCATGACCGATGGCTACGGCTCCTGGTGGCGCGTGGGCGACACCGAGGTCTCCGAGCGCAAGGAGAACCTGGAGGCCTACAAGAGCCACCTGGCTCACGTGAAGGACGCGCGCAAATATTAAAAAATGCCTCCAGGGGGGATTCCATCGTCTGGATATGGACTCACCGTTACCACCACCGGCAGCATAGCGAGGCCAATATGTCCCTTCCCCGCATAGCGAGGGGCTGCGGCCAGCGGAGTTCCGGCAGGCGCTGCCTGTCTGGAACAAGCGGGCGTAAGGGGGCCGGGGTGAAATTTGGGAGGTTCATTATGGAATGCCCTTTCTGCGGCCAAGAAATGGAAGCAGGCTTTCTCCAGAGCACAGGTGGCGGAGCCGTCTTCTGGACGGAGAAGCCAAAGGCGTTCTCCACTTTGTTGAACCCTGATATTATTGGAGAACACGACTGGATTCATGGCTTCTCCGCTCCCGCCCTCCGCTGCACCGTGTGCAGGAAGATTATCGTTGCTTACTAAAAATCCTACCATACTACAATAAAGGAAGGTCATTATTATGGATAAGGTTCTGAAAATCGGCATCATCGGCTGCGGCGCCATCGGCAAGGATCACTGCCGCCGCATCATCGAGACCGTCCCCGGCGCCACCGTCGTGGCTGTCAGCGACTATGTGGCCGCCGCTGCCGACGACACCGCAGCCAAGTACGGTATCCGCTCCTACGGCAACGACTGCGACGGCATGATCAAGGATCCCGAGGTCGAGGCCGTGGTCATCACCTCCATCGATCCCACCCACCATGACTACGTTATGAAGACCCTGGCCGAGGAGAAGTGGTGCTTCTGCGAGAAGCCCCTGAGCCAGAACGCCAAGGACTGCGAGGAGATCATCAACCGCGAGCTGGAGATCGGCAAGCGCCTGGTCCAGGTGGGCTTCATGCGCCACTATGACCGCGGCTACGCCGAGATGAAGCGCATCATCGACTCCGGCGAGATCGGCAAGCCCCTGCTGATCAAGGCCTGCCACCGCAACGTCTCCCAGGGCCCGGGCTTCAAGACCGAGAACGGCGTCACCAACGTGGCCATCCACGAGCTGGACATCTGCCGCTGGCTGCTGGACGACGAGTATGAGGACGTCCAGTGCGTCAAGGTCCGCCAGTCCTCCAACTCCGACAAGGGCTACGACAATCCCCAGGTCATGCTGATGCGCACCAAGAAGGGCTGCTTCATCGACGTGGAGGTCCAGGTGGCCGACGGCTACGGCTACGACATCCAGTGCGAGGTGGTCTGCGAGAACGGCACCGTGAAGCTGCCCGACCCCTACGCCGTGGTCTGCCGCTCCCGTCCGGCCGGCTGGGACAGCGTGAAGCCCGCCGAGTCCATGCCCATCATGACCGACTGGAAGGAGCGCTTCATCGAGGCCTATGACATCGAGTTCTGCAAGTGGGTGGAGTCCGTCCACGCCGGCAAGCTCACCGGTCCCTCCAGCTGGGACGGCTACGTGGCCTGCGTGGCCGGCGACGCGCTGAACGCCTCCCGCGGCACCTCCCAGTTCCTGAAGGTGGAGACCATGGAGAAGCCCGAGCTGTACAAGTAAGATCGTTCCTGCAAGCCGCAGGGCCGCCCTACTGGGCGGCCCTGTTTCTTTTTGTTTTTCTTTGTTTACAATTTCTCCCTTGCTTTCGCGGCGGGATAGGCGTACCATCAAACCAAGAAAACAGGACAGGCCGCCTGCCGGCCGGAAAGGAACCTATGAAAAACGACTGGAAGTACACGCGTTTTGCTGCTGCGGCTCTGGCGGCAGCCCTGTTGCTGACCTCTGGGGTCTTGGCGGCAGAGCAAGGGGCCGGAGATGCGTCTGGTGCAGCGGATATCGCGGCATCCGCCGCCGTCGGCGGTAAATCCACAGCGCCTCACGCCGAAGAGGCGGAGGGGATTTCGACGGAGACTGCGGCACCCGAGAGCGGGAAGGCCGCGGCGCAGCCTTACATACAGCCCGCCGCCCAGCGGACGGAGGACTGGCGGCTGCTGCTGGTGAACCCCTGGAATGCCCTGCCGGAGGACTATGAGATGAAGCTGGCCACGCTCTCCAACGGGATGAAGGTGGATGCGCGGATCTATGCGGATCTGAACGCCATGCTCTCCGCCTGCCGCGAGGACGGGCTGCGGCCCATCGTCTGCTCCGCCTACCGGACGGAGGCCACCCAGGTGCGGCTGTACAACAACAAGATCGCCCGTCTCCGTTCCGCTGGGTGGGACAGCGCCACGCTTTTGCAGGAGGCTGCCCGCTGGGTGGCGGTGCCCGGTACCAGCGAGCACCAGACCGGCCTGGCTCTGGACATCGTGTCTGCCGGCTACCAGCTGCTGGACGAGGCCCAGGAGGACACGGCGGAGCAGAAGTGGCTCATGGAGCACTGCTGGGAGTACGGCTTCATCCTCCGCTTCCCGGAGGACAAGACGGAGATCACCGGCATTGGCTATGAGCCCTGGCATTACCGCTATGTGGGCCGGGAGACGGCGGAGGCCATTCACAAGAGCGGCCTGTGTCTGGAGGAATATCTCCAGTCTCTGCCTTCTGCCGAAACAGAGAGTGCTGCCGATGCGCAGACCGCAGGGAAGGCGGCTGCCCCGGCGGAAGGGGGCGCGGCCGGAGAAACCACCTCGTCCGCCAGCCGCCCGCTGGTGAACCCCGCCGCCTGGAAGGATTGACAAGATGTGAAAAGGCCGCCCTTACGGGCGGCCTTTTTCTGCGCAGATCACTCCAGCAAACAGATGCTCCCGTCCAGCTTACCGCCGGCGATGGTAACCACCCCATAGGTGGGCCGCCGCCAGTCGCCGATGCTGCCGGGATTGAGAAACAGCGTCTTGCCCCGCCGGTCCACCAGGGGACGGTGGGTGTGGCCGAAGAGAAACAGATCCAGGTTTTTCTCCTCGGCAGCAAAGCCGGCGGCGGTCAGGGATTGTTTGACGCCGTAGGTGTGCCCGTGGCATAGGAGGATGCGGAAGTCCTCGATGCAGAGCAGCCGTTCCGCCGGCTCCTGGGAGCGGAAATCGCAGTTGCCGGGCACCTGCTGCAGCGGGATCTGGGGAAAGCGGCCCTGGAGCCGCTCAGCGTCCCGCCAGCAGTCTCCCAGGTGGAAGATCATCCGGGGCTGTGTGCGCTCCACGGCGTGCTCCATGGGCTCTATGGCTCCGTGGGAGTCGGAAAGCACCAATATCTTCATCGATCCACGTCCTCTCATTTCATAGGGACAGTATACCCTGCCCGGGTGAATTTGGCAACCGGAGAAAAAATTTTGGAACAGGGCTTGACAGACCGGCAGAGACGTGGTATATTTTGTTCATGGTTAGTGAAAACTAACTATCGAACAGAGGCCGGGGCCGGCCGCTTCTTTTGACTCGATGGTTAGCGAAAACTAACTGTGAGCGCAGCCGATGGAGGGACCGCGATGGAACGGACATTTGAAGCGCTGCTGGTGAACCAGTGCGCGCCGACTCTGACTGGGATGAAGCCGGCCAGCCTTTTTCGCTACCAGGGAAGGGTGCCCGGTGAGGCCCGCCGTCTGGCGGAGTGCTGGGCCCGGCAGTTGGCCCCCCGGGGTCTGACGCTGCGGGTCCTCAAGACCTGCCGGGTGACCGGGGCCTGTATGCTCCTGCTGTATCGGGAGGACTGGCTCCGCCGGATTCTGGCAGAGCGCTCCAACCGCCGTTTTTTGGAACAGCAGGGATATCCGGCGGACGTGGATCTGCCGCAGCTGCTGGAGCGGCTGTCGGACCGGCTGTGCCTGGAGCAGGACTATCCCCATGAGATTGGACTCTTTCTGGGCTATCCGCTGGAGGATGTGGTGGGCTTTATCGAAAATCGAGGCCGGAACTACACCTTCTGCGGCTATTGGAAGGCCTACGGCGATCCGGCTGCCGCCCGCCTCCGCTTTGCCCAGTACCGCCGCTGCACCGAGATGTGCAGCCGCCGGTTCCGCCAGGGCGCGACGATCCTGGAACTGATCGCCGCCTGAGGCATTTTACTCTGTTTATCAAAGTTTTTCTTTGATACTTATCTCCTTTTTTCCCCTCAACCGGCCCCCGTGCGGACTGCCTTCCGCACGGGGGCCTACTCCTGTTAAAATTTTGGAAAAAGGGGTTGACAGTACTGGTTAGTCATGGTAAACTACGAAACCGAAAAGGGTTAGCTTTTACTAACCATCGCGTTTTCAATGGGAGTCCAAGAGCAAGGAGGACAATCCGATGATGCCGCTGACAATGGCAAGGGCCGGCGAGACGGTCACGATCCGCAAGATCACCGGAAAGGATGAGATCCGCCAGCATCTGGCGGAATTGGGGTTTGTGGTGGACAGCGATGTAACAGTGGTCAGCCAGATGGCCGGAAATCTCATCATTCAGGTGAAGGACTGCCGGGTAGCTCTGGACAAGACCATGGCGAACCGGATCATGATTTGAAGGAGGAGAGACGATGAAGACCTTGAAAGATGTTAAGGTCGGACAGACCGCTGTTGTGGTGAAACTCCACGGCGAGGGCGCCGTCAAGCGCCGTATCATGGATATGGGATTGACCCGCGGCGTGGAGGTCTACGTGCGAAAGGTGGCGCCTTTGGGGGACCCCATGGAACTGAATGTCCGGGGGTATGAGCTCAGCGTCCGCAAGTCCGACGCCGGGCAGATCGAGGTGAACTGAGAGACATGCAGTGGAAGCGGCGGCAGCCGCTGTTTTTCAGAACAAGAGTTAGTCTTTGCTAACATTTTAGGAAGGAGAGCGCAATGTACATCAAGATCGCACTGGCCGGCAACCCGAACTGCGGCAAGACCACGCTGTTCAACGCCCTGACCGGCTCCAATCAGTATGTAGGCAACTGGCCCGGCGTTACCGTGGAAAAGAAGGAGGGCCGGCTCAAGGGCCACAGGGATGTGGTCATTCAGGACCTGCCCGGCATCTACTCCCTGTCCCCCTACACATTGGAGGAAGTGGTGGCCCGGAATTATCTGGTCCATGAAAAGCCGGACGCCATCTTGAACATCGTGGACGGCACCAACATCGAACGGAACCTGTACCTCACCACCCAGCTGATCGAGCTGGGGCTGCCGGTGGTGGTGGCGGTCAATATGATCGACCTGGTCCGCCGCAACGGCGATCAGATTGATCTTTCCAAGCTGGGGCAGGCCCTGGGCTGCCAGGTGGTGGAGATGAGCGCTCTGAAGGGCGAGGGCGGCATGGCGGCCGCCGAGCAGGCCATGGCCGCGGCTCGGTCCCACAAGGTCGGAGAGCTGCCCCACGTGTTTACCGGCAGCGTAGAGCACGCCATCGCCCACATCGAGGAGTCCATCCAGGGCAAGGTGGAGAGCCAGTATCTGCGCTGGTACGCCATCAAGATCTTTGAGCGGGACGAGAAGGTGCTGGAGGCCCTGGCGCTGGACGAAGCCCTGAGGACCCATCTGGAAGAGCACATCGCCGACTGTGAGCGGGAGCTGGACGACGACGCCGAGAGCATCATCACCAACCAGCGCTATGCCTTCATCAGCGGTGTGGTGGGGAAGGCTGTGAAGAAAAAGGCGGTCAGAGGCAGCCTCTCCGTCTCCGACAAGATCGACCGGATCGTTACCAACCGCATCCTGGCCCTGCCCATTTTCGCGGGCATCATGTTCCTGGTGTACGCCATTGCCATGGGCGGTTGGCCGGTCTCCATCGGTACCCGGGCCACCGATTGGACCAATGACGTCCTCTTTGGCGAATGGGTGCCGGGAGTGTTCGGCAGCATTCTGGGGGCGCTGCATATCGCTGAGGGCAGCTGGCTGTACGGGCTGATTCAGGACGGTATCGTGGCCGGCGTAGGCGCGGTGCTGGGCTTTGTGCCCCAGATGCTGGTGCTGTTTGTGCTGCTGGCGATCCTGGAGGACGTGGGCTATATGGCCCGCATTGCCTTCATCATGGATCGGATCTTCCGCCGCTTCGGCCTCTCCGGCAAGAGTTTTATTCCCATGCTGGTGGCTACCGGCTGCGGCGTGCCCGGTATCATGGCCTCCCGGACCATTGAGCAGGACCGGGACCGGAAGATGACCGTCATGACCACCGGTTTCATTCCCTGCGGCGCAAAAATGCCCATCATCGGCCTTTTCGCCGGCGCCGTGTTCGGCTCCTCCGCCTGGGTGGCGACCTCCGCCTACTTCATCGGTGTGGCCGCCGTGGTGATTTCCGGCATCATGCTCAAGAAATTCAAGGCCTTTGCCGGGGAGCCTGCTCCCTTCGTCATGGAGCTGCCCGCCTACCACGCGCCCGCCCCCGGCAACGTGCTGCGGGCCACCTGGGAGCGGGGTTGGAGCTTCATCAAGCGGGCCGGCACGGTGATCCTGCTGAGCTCCATCGTGCTGTGGTTCCTTCAGGGCTACGGCTTCGTGGACGGCGTGTTCCAGGCTGTGGAGGACAACAACGACTCCCTGCTGGCCGCCATCGGCAACGCCATCGCCTGGATCTTCTATCCCCTGGGCTGGCACAGCGGCACGGCCTGGAAGGCCGCCGTGGCTACCTTTACCGGCCTGATTGCCAAGGAGGAGGTGGTCAACACCTTCGGCGTGCTGTACCACTACGCCGGGGAAACGGATCTGATGGATGACTCCAGCCCCATCTGGGCCCTGGTGGCGGCGGACTTCACCGCTCTCAGCGCCTATTCCTTCATGATCTTCAATCTGCTGTGCGCCCCCTGTTTCGCCGCTATGGGTGCCATCAAGCGGGAGATGAACAATCCCAAGTGGGCCGTGGGCGCCATCGCCTATATGTGCGGCTTTGCCTATGTGCTCGCCATGATCGTCTACCAGTTGGGCGGCCTCTTCACTGGCGAGGCAACTTTCGGTGTGTTCACTGTGGTGGCCGCTGCCGCGCTGGTGGGGATCGTGTATTTGCTGCTGCGCAAGGGCTATCAGCCCGAGGGCGAGATCCGTCACCTGACCTCCGTCTCTGCGGCGGCCATGAAGTGACCCGAAACAGGAAAGGAGGCCGCTGATGTCTGACATCTGGGGGTATGTGATCGTCTGCGCCGTTCTGGCGCTGGTGGTGGGGCTGGCCGTCCGCTCCATCTGGAAAAGCCGCAAGTCCGGCGGACACTGCAGCGGCGACTGCGCCCACTGCGGCAGCTGCGGCGGGCACAAGGACCCGGCGTCCCGCCGGTGAGCGGCCCGGGCAGAAGGAGGAGGCACCATGGAACTGACCAGCACGCACCTTCGGTATCTGCTGACCATCTATCAGCTCTCGCGGGTCCGGCCGGAGATCAGCTCCGCCGCCGTGGCGGGCGCGCTGGGCGTGTCCCGCCCCTCCGTCACCCGGATGTTGGGCATCCTGGCGGAAAAGGATCTGGTCACCAAGGAGCGCTACGGAAAGCTGGCACTGACGGATCGGGGCGCCGCCCTGGCCCGCCGGCAGCTGGACTGCGTCCGTCTGCTGGCCCTGCGGCTTCCGGCACTGGGCCTGGACCTCACCGCCCGGGAGGCGGAGGAGGCCGCCCAGGCCCTGGCGGCGGTGCTGCCGGGGCGGTGCCTGGAAACGCTCTGACGATCTTCCATACGGCCATTGGAAAACGCCCGAAGGGCGCGGACCGGGGCTTCGCGGGTTTCCGCGGAGTCCCGGTCTCTCTGTGCTTCGGGGCGGTTGACGGCCTCTGCCGCCGGGCCTATAATGAGAGCAGAAACGAAAGGGGGAGGATCCTATGCTGAGCCGGGAGCGGATGGAGACGGTGGTGGAGCTGACGCGGGCCCTGATCGCCCAGAGCAGCGAGTCCGGACAGGAGGACGGCGCCGCCGGTGTGCTGCGGCGGTACATGGAGGGTGCGGGCTTCACCCAGGTGACAGCGGACGAATACGGGAATGTGCTGGGCTGTCTGCGGGGCGGCCGCCCGGGAAAGCGGGTGCTGCTGGACGGACACATCGACACCGTTCCGGTGGGGGACCGCTCCGCCTGGAGCCATGACCCCTTCGGCGGAGAGATCGACGGCGGACGGCTCTATGGCCGGGGCGCCTCCGACATGAAGGGCGCCGTGGCGGCCTTCACCGCCGCCGCGGGCTTTTATGCCGCCGACCGGGGCGGGGACTTCCCCGGGGAGATCTGGGTGGCCGGCGTGGTCCAGGAGGAGTGCTTCGAGGGCGTGGCCGCCCGGGCCGTCAGCCGGGCCGTCCGGCCGGACTACGTGGTCATCGGCGAGGCCTCCCAGTGCGATCTGAAGATCGGCCAGCGGGGCCGGGCGGAGATCGTGGTGGAGACCTTCGGCGTTCCCGCCCACTCCGCCAACCCCGACAAGGGCGTCAACGCCGTGTACGCCATGGGGAAGGTGATCGAGGCCTTGCGGCACCTGCCGCCGCCGGAGCAGCCGGTTCTGGGCCGGGGCATCCTGGAGCTGACGGACATCCGCTCGGAGCCCTATCCCGGCGCCTCGGTGGTGCCGGCCTACTGCCGGGCCACCTACGACCGGCGTCTGCTGGTGGGGGAGACGCCGGAGAGCGTCCTGGCCCCCATCCAGGCGGAGCTGGACCGCCTGGCGGCGGAGGACCCGTCCTTCCAGGCCCGGGCATCCTTCGCCCGGGGTGAGGCCCGCTGCTACACGGGCAATCCCATCCAGGCCCAGCGGTTCTTCCCCGGCTGGCTCCGGGACCGGGAGGAGCCCTTCATCCGGGACATCCTCGCCGGCCTGGAGGCCGCGGGGCTGACCCCGGCAGTGACCCAGTACAGCTTCTGCACCAACGGCAGCCACTACGCCGGAGAGGCGGGCATCCCCACCGTGGGACTGGGCCCCTCCCGGGAGGACCTGGCCCACACTGTGGACGAGTACGTGGAGCTGAGCCAGCTGGAGCAGGCCTGCGAGAGCTACTACGCCCTGCTGGGCGCCCTGCTGAGACCCTGAAAAAATGGAAGAGCGTCCCAGCACCAAAAGGTGCCGGGACGCTCTTTTTCTACGAAACGCTCAGCGCACCGCCCAGCAGTCGCTTCCTGTCTCCTCCAAAGAGGCGGAGAACAGCGCCCGGGCCAGGGCCACCAGATCCTCCGTGTCGCCACTGCCGCAGGTCTCGTAGGGGGAGTGCATGGCCAGCTGGGCCACGCCCACGTCGGCGGCCTTCACTGCCACCTGCCGGGCGGAGAGGTTGCCCAGGGTGGACCCGCCGGGGATGTCGGAGTGGTTGGCAAAGGTCTGGAGGGAGATGCCCGCCCGTTCCGCCAGCACGGACACGATGGCGGCGGAGGCGGCGTCGGTGGTGTACTTCTGGCTGCCGCTGTACTTGACCACCACGCCGCCGGCCAGCCGGGGCCGGTTCACCGGGTCGCTCTTGTCCGGCCGGTTGGGGTGCAGGGCGTGGACGTTGTCTGCCGACAGCAGGAAGCTCTGGGGCAGCTTTGCCAGGTACTCGCTCTCGGAGAGGCCCAGGCTCTCCGTCAGCCGCCGCAGGGTGTCCCGCAGGAAGGGCGAGGCCGCCCCCTGCCGGGTGGAGGAGCCGATCTCCTCGTTGTCAAAGACCACGTGGACCGGGATGCTGGCGCTCTCCCCGCTCTCCAGAAAGCCCTGGAGGGAGGCGAAGGCACACTGGAGGTCGTCCAGCCGGGGGCTGGAGAGAAACACGCCGCCCTCGCCCCAGACGCTGGGGGCCTGCCGGTTGTAGACGAAGAGGTCATGGCCCGCCACGGCGTCCGGTTCTGCCCCTGCCTCTCGGGCCGCCAGGGCCAGCAGGTCCTGGGCGTCGGCCAGGCCGTACAGGGGCAGCAGGTCCCGCTGGGCCTTCCATTCCAGGCCCTTGTTGGCGGCGGGCTCCATGTGGATGGCAAGGCTCGGGATCAGCACCAGGTCCCGCCGGAAGTCCACCAGCTGCATCCGGACCGCGCCGCCCTCCCGGAGGTAGAGGCGGCCCGCCACGGACAGCGGCCGGTCGAACCAGGGGGCCAGCAGGGCGCCGCCGTAGACCTCCACGTTCAGCTTCTTGTATGCGCCCTCCACGGTGATCTCCGGCTGCTCCTTGATCTTCAGCGCCGGGGAGTCGCTGTGGCTGGCCATCATCATAAAGCCCCGGAAGTCCCCCTCCGGGATGCGGAAGGCGATGAGGGCGGAGCCGTTCCGGGTGACGAAGTACCGCCCGCCGGGCCGGAGCCGCCAGGGGCGGCTCTCCAGCAGCTGCTCATAGCCCGCCGCCTGCAGCTGCCAGCGCTGGCCTTCAATCACATGGTAGACGCTGGGGTGGTCCTGAATGAAGCGCACCAGGGCGTCGCTGTAAGGATGTTCCATAGAATCCTCCAATCACTGCAAGGAGGCGGGATCGCCGCCGATCTTCTGGTTTTTGCAAAGGGAGACGATCTCCCGCAGGCGCTCCACCTCCGCCTCCGGTCCGGAGACCTGGAAGAGGGTGCCGCCCTCGGCCCCCTGGATGCCGCCCCGGCCGATGACGCAGGGCTCCACATCCGCCAGGAGCTTAACCGCTTCGATCTCCGTGACGATGTCCCCCACCAGGGGGAACAGGCCGCAGGCCATGCCGTCATGGTAGCGGATGCCCTGGCGCCGGGCGGTTTTCATGGCCTCGTTCACGGAACCCGGAATCAGCTTCTCCAGGCCCACGGGGATGATGACGTCGGCGCCCTCGGAGATCATGGCGGCGGTGGCCCGGCCCCAGCGGAAGCCCCCGGGGCTGCCGGCCAGGATGGCGGCGGCGCCGTGGACGTCGAAGAGGTTGGCCCCGGCGATCGCCACGTCCCCGGGCCCCATGTCGGGCATCAGGGTGTCCACCTCGGCGTCGATGCCCCGGATCTGCCCGTTTTCGATGAGGATGCCGTAGGCCTGCTCCGTGTAGGTCCGGTTGGGCATGGCCCCCTCCGGGGTCATCCGGCCGGAGATCTTGAGAGGATAGCCCACCAGCAGCTCCGAGATACAGGAGACGGTGGTGCCGCCCTTGAGGATGACCTTGCCGGAGCGCAGGGCCCGCTGGACCCGCTCCATCCCCGCCACTGCCCGGGCGATGAGCCACTTGCCCTCGTTGACGGTCAGGAAGAACTGCATATAGACGGTTTCCATGAGAGGACCTCCTTTGGTTTCAGGCGCCGCGCCGCCGCAGCCGCAGCTCGCCCAGGCAGGCGCCGCCCAGGATCAGCGCCGCCCCGGCGATCTGGAGGGGCAGCAGGCGCTCGTGCAGGACCAGCGCCGACAGAACCAGCGCCGTCAGGGGATCGATGTAGCACAGCAGTGCCACCGTCTGGCCAGACAGGCACTGCATGGCGGAGAAGTAGAGATAGTAGGCAAGGCCCGTGTTGACCAGGCCCAGGACCAGCACCCAGGGCAGCTCGCTTCCGGCGGGGATCACCGGCAGCCGGGCCCCGGTGACGGCCAGGAAGGCCAGCACCACGAAGAAGGAGACGATCAGCTCGTACATGGCGCAGTGGATGCCGGAGAGGTGCTGTACCCGCTTGTTGGCGATGATGACCAGAGCGTAGAAGCCCGCCGCCCCGGCGGCCCATAGCAGCCCCACGGCCAAATCGGACCCACGGTCGATCTCCCCGCTGATAAAGACCATGCCCAGGGCCACCGCGGCGATGGCGGCGATCTTGTTCCAGGTGAGTTTTTCCCGGAACAGGAGGGGAGACAGGGCCAGCACCAGCATGGGCCCGCAGTAGTAGACCAGAGTGGAAAGGCTCACGCCTGCGGTCTGGTAGGCGATGAACAGACACACCCAGTTGAGCCCCAGGGCCGCGCCGCCCAGGGTGGCGGGCACCTTGTCCGCCCGCAGGCCGACGAGGCGGAGGTCCCGGCGCAGCAGGCCCAGTCCGATGAGGAAGCAGGAGCCCAACAGCGTCCGCAGCAGCACGATCTCCGCGCCGCCCAGGGAGATCCGCCGGGCCAGCAGGCCGTTGGTGCCGAAGATCAGCATGGCGGCGATAAATTTTGCAAGCGTGTTCACGGGCGGCCCCCTCCCTTTGATTGAAGATAACGGCCAAGGTCGGCTCAGCTGGCCCGGGCCTTCCGCCGTTCCGCCTGGATGGGGCAAAGGAAGAACACGGACAGGCCCAGCAGAATCACGGCGATTCCCAGGAACTGCTGCGGAGCAATCCGCTCCCCAGGATGAAGTAAGCCAGGATACAGGTTCCCACCGGTTCGCCCAGAATACCCATGGTGACCGCCGTGGCGGAGATATTTTTTAACAGCAGATTGAAGATAAACTGTCCCCCGATGGTGGAGATGAAGGCCAGACCCAGGAAGGCGCCCCAGGTTGCATTGGAATATCCGCCCAGAGGGTTGCCTTTTATCAGAGCGTAGACCAGCAGAAACGCAGCGCTGCTGAAATATCCGGGTACGGAGTAAGTAACGGCATCGATCTCTTTTCGTACCACCTGTCCGATCAAAAAGTACAGGCTGATTACTCCGGCGGCAGCCAACGCCAGGGTATCCCCCAGCAGCGCGCCTGCGCTGATCTGAAAGTCGCCCCATCCGATTATAGCGCTGCCGGCGATGGCAATGAAACATCCGGCCACTGCGCTTTTTTGAGGCCGCTCACGGAAAAAGAGAAAACTGAAGAGCAGGGAAAACAGGGGCTGAAGGGCCACCAGCACCGTTGAGCTGGACACAGAGGTGTAGCGCAGGGATTCAAACCACATCACATAATGGATGGCCAGCAGCAGGCCGGACAATATGATGAGGGCTGCCTGTTTGGACCGCAGAGCATGCAGCTGCTCCCGCTTTTTCCGGTCAAGCGCCAAGAACGGAGCCAGCGCCAAGGCGGTGAACAGCAGCCGGTAAAAGGCAGTCACAGCGGATGGAGCGTCAGCCAGCTTGACAAAAATTGCTGATGTGGACAGGGCAATCACGCCCAGCATCAGCGCTGCATAGGATCTCGCCTGCTGTTTCACGCTGTTTTCGCCTCTTTCCCAGAAAAAGGTATGCGCCTGCCGGTACGCTTTCCGGCAGGCGTGCAGACCATATAATAATGTAAGGATGATAACAAAGGAGACTTGTGTTGTCAAGGCTTCCGGCCGAAGACCGAGCGCCTGCGAAAAAGGAAAAACGGCTGACCATAAAGAGGTCAGCCGCTTTGAAGTTCTGCCGTAAAAGAGCGTGGGATGCGGTTTGCTCCCTGCGGAAAGAGTATATGGGAGACGGCTTGCTGAGAGCGGCTGCCATCTGACTGCGGCAGAAATTGCGGACACACAGGGTTGCTTTGTCAGGGGGGAGACGCGGGTTATCCCCGCACTTTTTGAATCAGCGCCTTGACCTCTTCTTTTTTCAAAACCTTGCCGTAGGACACGACTTTGCCGTCCACCACCAGTGCGGGAGTCGTCATCACCCCGTAAGCGGCGATCTGTGTAAAATCTGTCACATGGTCGATCGCAGTCTCCATGCCCAGCTCTGCCAGCGCCTCCCGGGCTGCCTGCTCCAGGGCGCTGCATTTGGCGCAGCCGGAGCCCAGCACTTTGACTCCGCCAGAGGTCTTACCGGCCTCCGCCCGGGCCATGGCCTCAGGTGTGCAGCTGCCGCAGCAGCAGGAAGCCGTTTTCTCTTTCTTGTTTCTGCTGAAAAGTCCCATGGTACATACCTCCTGAATTAAATCAAGAAAAATTGAAATGCATTGAACAGGTAGCCTACCAAGATGATACCGACTATGCAGATACCGATAAACAGAGCCAGCAATTTCGGCTTGACGGCCTTGCGCAGCATGATCATAGACGGCAGACTCAGCGTTGTAACCGCCATCATGAAGGCCAGGATCGTACCGAGCTGCGCGCCTTTTGCCAGCAGGGCCTCCGCCACCGGGATCGTTCCGAAGATATCGGCATACATGGGAACACCGACCAGCACTGCCAGCACCACCCCGAAGGGATTGCTGCTGCCGAGGACTGTCTCGATCCAGCTTTCCGGGATCCAGTTGTGGATCACCGCACCGATCCCCACGCCCACCAGAATATAGGGGAATACTTTTTTGAATGTGGAGGAGACCTGCTCCTTCGCGTACTTCAGACGTTCCATCTTGCTCAAGGCAGGCGCATCGATGTCTGTGCTGCGGGCAGACAGAATAAAACGCTCCACATACTTCTCCATGTGCAGCCTTTCAATAATAGTGCCGCCCGCAACAGCAATCACCAATCCCACCAGCACATAGATCACTGCGACCTTTGCTCCGAAAATGCTCATCAGCAGCACCAGGCTCCCCAAATCCACCATGGGAGAGGAGATCAAGAATGAGAACGTCACCCCCAAGGGAAGTCCTGCACTGGTGAAGCCGATGAACAGCGGGATGGAGGAACAGGAGCAAAACGGCGTCACCGTCCCCAGCAGAGCCGAAATGGTGTTTGCGCCGATCCCATGGAACCGGCCTAAAATCTTCCTGCTGCGCTCGGGAGGAAAGTAGCTTTGGATATAAGAAATCGCAAAAATCAGGATACAAAGGAGGACCGTGATTTTGATGACATCATAGAGAAAGAACTGAACACTGCCGCCTAGCGGTCCGCTTGTGTCCAATCCGAACTTAGACAGCGCTTTGCCGATAAGCCCGTTCAACCATTGCATCCCTAAGACCTGTGCCTGAACAAATTGCCATATACCCATAACAGTGACCTCGCTTTGTATAAAGTAAAGAACATATCAAAAATTTTTGATGTTTTCCGCCGGAATAAACGCCATCCCGTATCGATGGCGTTTATCTGCCGCAGGAAGGGCAGGAATCATCTTGTTCAGCATTGGGTGTAAGGATGGCACGCAGTCGATCCAGCGCCCATGCGCCTCCGGCGGCGCTCAAGCGGTAATGTGTCCATTTGCCTTCCTGCCGGCTGGCCACAATACCGGAATCACACAAGATTTTCATGTGGTAGGAAAGTCCGGATTGTGTCAGATCCATCGGCTCCAGCAAAACGCAGGCACATTTCTCTCCGCTGCGTAATTGCTCCAAAATGGCAAGGCGCTTTGGGTCACACAGCGCTTTGAACACCCTGGCATCTTCTTGATGGGATCCCATTGGTTCACCTCATATCAAAAACTTTTGATATGAATAGTATATGAAGAGACGGCTGATTTGTCAATAGCCGCGTGAAAATTTGATTGCTGTGCTGTCTGTTCTGAATGACGGGGTACCGGGCTGCCTGGCGGCTCTCGCCACCGGCAGAAGATTTCGCTGTGCTTTGCGTCATAGTGCCCGGGAATTGAGTGCAACGCATCTGCAATTTGATCCGTCAGGGCGGTGTATCGAGTAGACTATTGGGGAGAAAGGCTCTGAGCGGAAAAACAACCGGCCAAAGACCTGGAGAATTTCAAAATCAAGAGTTTCACGGTAGAAAAAGCGGCAAAACCGCCCTGCTGAATTTGTTGTTCAGCAGGGCTGCTTTGCTTGCCTCTTTATGATAATTCTCTCAGAAATACATGACAGACGCGAATCGCATCAATCCAGTATCAAGAGCCACAGCAATGGGCAAAAAACCTGTATTCGTGCGGGTTTGCAACCTTTTGACGGTCATTCCCACTCGCCGAGTTAAATCCATCTCTAAACTTTTTTGTATAGAGGATTTGATTCAGTGTTATTTGTTTTGATACAGATTATCCTTATCCTATGGTCTATCCGGACTTTTGCTATCAAAAATCTATCAGTGAACAGCTATCAATATCCACGAATTGCGTTAACAATGGAGGATGTATTCCAACCAACTATTTCATCAGCAGCATTTTTTACAACTTGGGATGTCCTTTGAGCCGCCCACGGTTGAATAGCAATAATTTTTTTACCCATTTCTTGAGCAAGTTGAATTTCAATGTTAATCCATTTACTGTATGTAGCATAAACCCCAGCCAAAATCAAAACACAACTTGCGTGTTGCATCTGATTTTTAATTGCAGCTCTTAACTGATAATCGTTAGGCGCATTGTGGATCGGGTCATCTTTAGGAACAGAATAATTCTTAAAATTAAAATACGGTGCATTGCTAAGCAATTCCGTTAATTTGCTATAAGCATCACTATACGCCCATGAATGGCTAATAAAAAGATTATATGTCATATCCGATCACCTCAATTCTCTCTTAAGAGCTTCATAAAAAGCCCTTGTTTCTATTGCTCGCCGATCTGAAAAATTATAGTGACCATATTGCTCATTTATAGCCTGTGTCGTTCTTTTACGGATGGCAACATATTTATCAACATCGCTCGTATTCCTTAAGCGAGGCCAATAGCTAAGATAGCTTGGTAATGTTACATCGCTTTTAAGATAACTAGCTGTTGGCATATCCACTTGAGCTGACATTCCTATTTCAAACGGAACCCACCACGATTCCTTTGTTGCTTCAGACATCACAACAATTATATCGGTACAGGTATTCAAATTTTCTTTAATGTGATCCGTAAGCTGTTTTCCTCCACCGTTAATGCTGCTGTCAAGAACATCCAAATATGATGTGACATGATTTTTCTCAAATGCTGTCTTTAACATTAAAGCTTGCAAAGCATCGGTGTTTTTATGAGAAATAAATACTTTCATTATGGATTTTCTCCTTGGCAAGCACATATTAATGGTATCATCCACTTTAATAAAGGCCATAAAATTGCAATAACATACATCACTATAAATAACCACGGTAGAACTTTTTCAATTTTTGTCAGGCCAAGGTACTTTCTCTCATGATTTAACATTTCCCATTCGTAAGAAAATGGCCTTAGAGGAAGTTGGTTTTCTATTTCATTTACAATATCATATTTGACACTACTTAGCTTCTTATAACTTTCTATTGAATACAGCCAACTTATACAAACAAAAACTCCAGCTATTGAAAGCACAATGCTTTTATAGTCTAATGTAAAGGAAATTACGGCCAGTAACGCAGCATTAATAGTAATAAATATATTATTTGAATTCGTTCTTTTCTCGGTATTGCTATTCGCCATCTCAACGCAAGTTTTCCACTGTTCCAAAACAGTAGAGTCGTATTGTTCACTAAATTCTTCTCTCGGAACAGATTTAAGCTCCATAAGTTTATTTTTCCCCCCTATCTTTTGAAGAAAGTATTTTCAATAATTTTTGGATCGTATTTTCAAAGTCCAACTTTATCTGGCATTCCCAAAGCACAACAACCTTCCACCCAAGGGCTTCCAACTCTTGAATATGCTCCTGATCTCGCTGCTTTGTCCGCTCTATTTTGGGTCCCCAATATGTTTTATTTGACTGACTTGTATGGGCGTACCGGCTTCCACAGTCATGCCCGTGCCAGTAGCATCCGTGAATGAAAATGGCTATTTTCCTCTTGGTAAAGACAATATCGGGCTTGCCCGGCAGCGCCTTATAATTGACCCGGTACCGGTATCCCATTGCAAAGAGGCGGCGGCGTACCATCATCTCAATGCTGGTATCCTTGCTCTTGATGTGGGACATGATTTTACTTCTCCGGTCAGAAGAAATCGTATCAGCCATTATACAGCTAAATCCAGCGGGAGATCGGAAATATCTTTCAGCCGTTTCCCTTGGACCAGTGTTTCCAAAGTTTCAGCAGCATCTTCGGACCCTACTTCTTTCACAGCACGAATCAGCTCATAAAGGGCAAAGTGATAAACACAGTCAATATCACCTGTTCCTAAAGCGAGAGAAGCAAGCCGGTTAGGCATCGGCTCCGCTGTCACTACAACGATATGGGGCAGATGTCCCTTCCTGTTACGAATTAAATTCAGAGCCTCGGTCCGGCTATTTTGCGCCCGATCACTCCGCATGGTGTACTTGGCAGATACGCTGGCGTGGAGCAAAGGCTTTCCGCCGTTCGCTTTACGAATATCCGCCATTTTGCTGACATCGCCATCAACGATGCACTGGGCAGCGTTAATTTCGCTATCCTCATACAGGTCACGGTAAATGACCACATCCGGCGCGACTAAGTAATCGTTCCCCAATGCAGCGGCCAGCTGAGCGTTCTGAGTGGTAAGCTCATTCAAGTATGCCAGATGCTCATACTGGGCAAAATCGCTGGTTTTTAGTTTGTTATTATTGCCGAGCTGCAGTATCGTCCAGCGCCCAGGACGAAGGTTTTGGAGATTGGGAAAAGTTTCCCGTAAGAAATCCATAGTCAAAGTCTCAAATTGCTTGCCAAGCGTCTGACCGGAAATCTTATCAACCGTTGAAACCGCATGATGCTGCTCATCTACCAGAATATCAACAATCCTGCGGGCTATTGCCTTGGAGCCGCGGCTACTGGTATCAGCATTGGACGCCACACCGGCCGAAGTCAAAGTCAACGTATTCGTTTCAAATAACTGCTTGTGAAAGTGGAACCTCGCGTTTGCAATCAGCGCATCCATACTCAAGACACTCCTTAATTTTTTCTCCTACTGCCTGGGCAACCGGGGGCGGAAAAGCGTTACCAATCATGCGGCAAGCCACAGTCTTTCGTTTGCCAAACGTCCATGTATCTGGAAATCCCTGAATTCTGGCCATCATCCGGCTCGTCAACCGAGGCATTCCCTCGAATCCAGCAGCCGGTGCTTCGTTGGCAATCCCCCGTCCATCAACTCCAAGTTCAGCCCATGCGTTTCTGGCTCGTGTGGGGCCGAGATCGGGCCCGCCATGCTTTTTTGATCCGCCAACTAAGGTGGGAGCAATTCGGTCAGCATGAGCCGCCCATTCCTTGGCTTTTTCCCATCCGTTCTCAGCCATCAAGTCATATAGCACTTTTCCAACTGGGGGTGCACTGTCTGGCTTTTCTTCGGGATAAGCAAACGCACCAAGCTGGTCTTTCCGTATTCCAACAATTACAACCCTTGGCCGCAGCTGCGGAACTCCAAAATTGGATGCATTAAGCAATTTAATGTGAGTGACATAACCGAGTTTCTGGATTTCGGAGAAAATATGCTCCCTGTATTCATCAAATCCAGGGTCCAAGAACCCACGCACATTTTCCACCATGACTGCTCTTGGTTTAATTTCCTCAATAAGCCGGATCGCTTCCGGAAACAAGTCGCGTTCATCATCTTTCCCGAGTTGTTTGCCCGCAACAGAAAAGGGCGGGCAAGGAACGCCACCAGCAAGCAAGTCTACACCCCTATATGGACGCCCATCAAAATCGTGGACATCGGCACAAATGACATTCCATTCCGGGCGGTTTTCTTTCAAAACTTTGCAATAGTCAGCTTCATATTCCACAAGGGCGACGTGGACAAAGCCCGCCATAGCCAGGCCCAGAGCCTGTCCACCTGCTCCGGCACAAATTTCAACGCAAGTCAATGGTTGCTGCATAAATTGATCTCTCCTGGCAGTTCCGTAAAACGAGGAAACTTTGGTATTATTCGTGTTCATCATTGTCAGTAAACTCCATGATTTCGCCTATATCACAAGATAAGGTGTGACAGATTTTATGCAGGCTTTCCATTGAAACAAACTCATTTCGTCCCATTTTTGCCAAAACATTAAAGCTGATACCAGCCGCATCTTTTAGATCGGTCCGATTCATTTTCTTATCTATCAGCATTTTCCATAACTTATCATAGCTAACCGGCATAACGAAATCTCCATTCGTCGTCGAATTCTTTTTTATTATAGCACGATAGGCACGAATATTCAAGATAATCTCACAAAAACATGAGCATCAAAAACAGAAAAAACCGCCCGCAGGGAACTATTCTCCCCACGGGCGGCGTTCAATCACTTCTCGCCTTGCTGCAAGTTCTGGATATTCTTCTTTGCCAGCTCGCTGGCCGCCTTCCGGCGCTCTGCGCTGTATGGTGCGTTCAGCTTGAAACTGAACCGCCCTTTTCTGATCTCAAATGTGAGGCATCCATTTTCGTCATCGTCCACCAACCGGCACTCAGACGGATACTTTCCTGCATACTCATTCAAGCGGTTTTTAAGGGACGTGTTGTAGGTACACACCTCAATGATAGGACTTGCCTCGTCAAAAAAGATGCTGGTTGTCTTTTGCTTCTTGGAAAGACCTGTTCTCATATAACCTCCGTATTTTCATAAGTTTTTTCCAGCTCTACACCGGCAAAAGTAAGCGGATTTTCAGATAGAAAGCACCCAAACGATACATGATTCAGTTCGGATGCCTCTATCCGTAAAAATCCTTTTTTCTCAGGTCTAAACGGGATTACCGCGCATCCCGGTCATGCCGCCGCTTTTGACTGCGTTTCTGCTCTTTTTCCGCCTGTTCCTGTTGCCTGACAGCGGCCACCGTTTCGGCTACACTCTCCGGCCCATAGGCCCGGCACAGCCGGTCATAGTCTCTGGCGGTCTCCTGCAATTCTGCATTTTCACCCTTGACCTCGGCCAACTGCGCCTTCAAATACGGAACCTCCGTATCATATTTGCGCTGCAACAGCTCGAATTTCTGGCAGACATCCAGATAAGCTCGGTAAACGGAACGCACCACCTTGACGATCTTCTCCAGCAGCGGTTTGGACTTTTTCTCCCGGTAGGATTTGGCGGACTCCATTCTATCAGGGAGTGGCAGAAGGTCCTCTGGATTGGAAGAATACTCGGCCGCCAATTTCTCCATGTGTTTTAGTTTAGGCGCTAATAGGCGGAGTTCCGTCTGCGCTTCTTTGGCCGCCTTCTCGGCTTCGGCCTTATCTGTCCGAAGCTTGCCGATCTCCGCCTGAACCTCCGATTTTTCTGTTTGCAAATCCGCCAGCCGTGCCTGTTCTCTTTCCACCTTAAACTGCGTCACCGTCAGATGCTCCTCAGAGCTGCCGCGTTCACCGCGTTCCACATCGGTGTACCCGGCCTCACGCATATGCTGGAAGAAATCGTCCTGCAACACACTATACGATTTTTTGAGGACAGGCTTGCCCTTTGCCGTTTTCAATGGTTCGCCAGTGGCCTCATCCAGCACCGGCTTGGAGGCCCACTTCTTGCTCATGCTGACCTGCATGACCGTTTCTTTTACCTTGCCAATCAACGACTTGTCCTTGCACCGTTTGGACCAGCGGATCTGCTTCTCCACCACCGGTACATAGACTACATGGAGGTGGTAGTGGTACACATCCTGCCCCAACGCCTCGGACATAGCCCGGTTGCGCTCGTCGGCGTGCATGACCGCCGACAGAATGTACTGTTCGCCGCCCACGATTTTGATTGCAGCTTGGTAGGCGTCGTGGTAAAATTGTTTTGCGAAGTCATATCCGCCATGGTTGAAAAAGTAGGCGGAGTTCACATCGAAGATCAGCTCCCCATAGCGGAAAGCGTCCTCTTTGATGCCCCGTGTGGAGATAATTCCGTCTGCCTCCATCTGTTCAAACTGTTCCAGATAGCCGCTGTCCGGTTGCTTGAAGTGAACATTCAGATGGGAGTGTTCCGGGACTATATCCTGGTTGACATACGATTCTTTTTCGCGCTCGTTATGTTGCTGCGCGTTTTTCAGTTTGGATGTGGTCAGTCTCATATTTCTTGCGCTGGTACGATGGATACCGTCGCCTCTTGCCATAGAACTCCTTTCTCGCCCCACAAGGACGGTTGAGATGCGGGTAGCTTTTGGGGATGCACTTCTGCGGAAGTGTAATAACCCACTATGATACTTTCATCCTGCAGCTGCAAAGTATCGTGGGCTCTCCGAGGGGGAATGCGGCTCCTGCGGGAGCCTCGCCGCCTTTTTCGGCTTGCAGGTGATACCCACAGCCTCAAAATGCGTGTGACCGGCGTACTTTTCGCAACCGTGTTTGCTCCAATTCCACCGCCCACAGGCCGGGAAAATCCACCGGATTTTCCCGGCCTTAGCCATCTCCAAATCTGCGGATTTCCCGATGGGGACGGGGAATGCAGAGTGTGTGCTGCCAGCCAATTCACCTTGTCCGCCAGTCACAGGAGCGTGGCACGCTCCTGTCCATGCCAGCAGGGAGAAGATTGACTTCGGTGCTAATTTCATTTGCGGGATTAGTATGAAAGTAAACACCTGTTACCAGCGAAAATCCGGGAACACGCCGCGCCGGTCCAGGTACGCCTGCCGGGCCTGTTCCCGTTCTTCCGCGCTGGGCGCAGTTTTATATTTTGCATACAACTCGTGCCGCACCAGGGCGTCCAGCTTCTGCTCCAATCCATGCCGGATTTCATCCTCGTATTCGTCATCATAGCCGAGGTGATACTCCACCAGCGCCACGAACAGGTCATAGGGAATCTGAACATTTTTCATTCGCTTCCGTTCCTTTCCGCGACGGCTGCGACGATAGCGACGGTTGTTTGGGCGGCAGCATTTTCACCGTTGCAACCGTCGCTACCGTCGCGTCCATCCTCGACCACTTCAAAATCCGGAGCTTCCATCAGCATATAGGTGAGTTTCACCTGCCGTCCGGAGTGCCGTGCCCTATTCTCGTAGCCCACTTGATACTCCTCCAGCAGCCTGCCGGATTTGACATTCAGATACTTGGTCAGCGCATTTGCCGCCATGCCCGCCTGAACCGCCGCGGCCAGCTCCGAGGGTGAGCCGGTCCACTCCGGACACTCAGCGGAGACCAGCTTTGCCACCGCTTCCAACACAGGGTCCGGCGGTTCCTTGTGCGGCTCCGTTTCCATGCGCTCCAAATTCCAGATTTGCGTCTCCGGGTCCTTTTTCAGATAGAGAATCTGGTCCTGCTGGTCGCGGCCCACCACATCAATGGTGGCCTCCAACGCGGTTCGCTTTTTCTTCTGCATCAGCAGTGAGCCGTCCGCACAGCCCAGCAGGCCCGTGGTGCCGGAGATCATCTCGAAGGCATCCCCGGCGGGTTGCTTCCGAGTGTGGTGGACGGTCAGCACACAGATACAGTGCTTGTCTGCAAACTGCTTGAGCTTACCAACGATCTCGTAGTCGCTGGCGTAGCTGTACGCCTCGCCGCCGACCTCCCGGATTTTCTGCATGGTGTCAATGATAATGAGTTTGGTATCCGGGTGTTCCCTCATGAAATTCTCCAACTGCTCGTCCAGACCGTTCCCGATTTTTCCGGCAGCGGTGGCGAAGTGGAGATTCGGGGTATCGTTCACGCCATACATCATAAACATCCGGTTCTGGATGCGCTGGAAGTCATCCTCCAACGCAAGGTAGAGGACAGTTCCCTGGTGGGCTTTGCAGCCCCACAAATCCTGCCCGGTGCTGACATGGTAGGCGATCTGCGCCACCAGAAACGACTTGCCGATCTTGGGCGCACCTGCAAGAATGTACGCCCCTGAATGGAGCAAATTTTCAATAATGGGCGGGCGGCTTTTGTAGGAGGTCTGAAACAGCTCTGTCATGGTGAGCGTGTGCAGGTATCGCGGGTCGGCCATGCGCTGCATCTTACGGTACATTTCCTCCAAATTTTCCATTTCCCCGTTGCCTTTTGCCTCCGAAGCGGGTATACTGTTGTCAGAATCTTTTTGAATGGACTGCCCGGCATCTGCGCCAACAGATGCGTTGTGGGCAGTCTTTTCTTTCACGTCAATCTCCATAGGCAGTTTCCTCCTGCATCCCGTTCATAATAGTTGCAATCATCTGGATCGTGTCCAGCAGCCCATCGTTTACGTCCTGCCCGGCCTCGATACGCCGCAGCTCGTCCAGCACGGCGGCAAACTGATCTCGCAAGGCCTTGTAGACCCTGGGATTGCCCTGGACTACCACGTCTTTTTCCAGCAGCCGCCGGGTAATGTAGTCCTGTTTCGTCAGGCCGGACAGCTTGACGAAAATTTCCAGCTGCTCGTCCTCCTCCGGGGAGACTCGGAAGGCCACCGTTTTGTTCCGCCAGCGGTTGTGACGGTCAAGATTTTTCATAGACATTGTTTCAAGCTCCTTTCTCAGTTTTCAGCGAATCCAACTTGTCAGCCATTTCTACCTGACGTGTGGGGAAAAGATGTGCATAACGGTAAGTGATGTCGATACTCTCATGCCCTACCCGTTCTGCGATTGCCAAAGCGGTAAATCCCATGTCAATCAGCAGGCTAATATGGCTGTGTCGCAAATCGTGTATGCGAATGCGTTTTACCCCGGTTTCTTTGCAGCCCCGATCCATCTCACGGTGGAGATAGTTTTTACTGATGGGGAAAATGCGGCTGTCCGGCTCCACACCATAGAGCTGCTTGAGGTAGTCCTGTATCTCATCGCACAAAAATTGGGGCATCTGGATGACCCGGTTGCTCTTGGGTGTTTTAGGTGTGGTGATGACATCCTGCTTGTTGAGACGCTGATAAGATTTGTTTATGGTAACGGTATGCTTCTCGAAGTCAAAGTCCGCGGGTGTCAGTGCCAACAACTCGCCCTCCCGGATTCCGCACCAGTAAAGCATCTCAAAGGCATAAAAAGAAATGGGCTTATCCATCATCGCCTCAGAGAACCTGGTGTACTCTTCCCGCGTCCAAAACAGCATTTCCCGCCGTTCTTCTGCTCCCATATTTCCTGCTCTCTGTGCCGGATTGACTTGCAAACCGTAGTAGCGGATTGCATGATTGAAGATTGCACTTAGCTGGTTGTGAACCGTTTTCAGATAGGTTTTGGATAGAGGTTTTCCGTGACAATCGGTAAGGTTGCGAATTTCATTTTGCCAGTCAATAATGTCCCTAGCCGTGATATCCGACAGCTTCCGCTTGGCAAAGTAGGGCAGAATCTTCTTCTTGATGATGCTTTCTTTGGTGAGCCAGGTATTGAGCTTCAGTTTGGGTTTGATGTCCTTCTCATATAGAGAAACAAAGCTCTCAAAGGTCATATTTACATCGGCCTGTTTCTCCATCAGGAATTCCCGTTCCCAGGCCAACGCCTCTTTTTTGGTTGCAAAACCGCGTTTAAGCTTCTGCTGGCGCTCACCCCTCCAGTCCGTGTAACGGAACTGAACATACCATGTTCCGTTGTCTTTATTTTTGAATGCGGCCATATTCAGCCCTCCTTCCTTTTCGTCTCAGTCCTCGTACCGTAGAATTTTTCATGAAAGAATTTCCGGTCAATCCGGCCAGCAATCGTGATACAGCCAGTCTGTGCCAGTTCCTCATTCATTCGCTTAATGAGTTTATAAGCGTAGGGTTTAGATACTCCCAGCTCCTCAGCCACTTCATCCACACGCATAAAAATCTGTCCTGCCATACGCAAAAATACCTTCCTTTCCTTGTCGTAATTGTTTCTCGTTTGCCGTTTCACCCTTCAGACTCTGACAGGCAACCCTTCCCGGCGCTGTGCCGTTTGCTTTTCTCCTTGGCACGCTCATATCGTCGCCTGCTTCCCTGGAGAAAGTATCTGTCGGACGGTCATTCAGTTTTGCTTCGTCTGAAATTCCCCCTCTCACCTTACAACGGACATTTTTTTGCCGTTTGGCGGGTATTTAATTTGTAAAATTTTTATGACTTAAACTCATTTGCTTATATCATCTTCATTATACTAAGCATAACGGTTAAAGTCAAGTGGCTTACAGAAAAATATTAAATAAATTTGTTTAGATTTCTCTTGACTATCCTAAACATTTCTGCTATGCTAAATCTATCAAGAGTCCAGATGGGAGTTGGCCGTTATGGCGATTGGAGAACGCATTCACTTTTTCCGCACCCTGCGGGGCATGACGCAGAAATATCTCGGTATGGCGCTGGGCTTCCCGGAGAAGTCCGCCGATGTCCGCCTCGCCCAATATGAGAACGGATCGCGGACACCCAAAGCAGAGCTAACTGCCGCCTTGGCGCAGATATTGAATGTCTCCCCTCATGCTCTGTCCGTGCCGGACATCGACTCCTATGTGGGTCTTATGCACACACTCTTTACCCTGGAGGACCGCTACGGCCTGAAAATTTGCGAGTGCGACGGAGAGATGCATCTTCGGGTGGATGTGTTCCAGGGTAAAGACGCTGCAAGGCTCCATGAGATGCTTTGTGCATGGGGAGAGCAGGCGGCCAAATTGAAGTCGGGAGAGATCAGTAAAGAGGACTACGACCGCTGGCGTTACCGCTATCCGGAGTTCGATACCACAGGCCACTGGCACAAGGTTATCCCTTCTCAGGGCCTCAGCGATATGCTGGTAGAGGAACTGAACAAGGACAAAAAGGATAAATAAAAAAGGTCTAACCGACTTGCAAAAATCGGTTAGACCTTTTCTCTTGGATAAGTTTTTAAACTGCACCTGCAAACCACCTGCTACCTGCCAGAAAATCAGCAAGTATGGATTTGACGAGTGCTATCAATCTGCTATCAAATGGGAAATCTGAAAATCACAAACCCAGTGTTTATGCGGGTTTGCGGGCCCTCATATCCACTTTTTGCTTATTCCCACTCAATGGTCCCGGTGGGCTTCGGGGTCAGGTCGTAGAGGACGCGGTTGACGCCCTTAACCTCCGCCGTGATGCGGGCGGTGATGTGCTGCAGCAGGGCGAAGGGCACATCCTCCACCGTGGCGGTCATGGCGTCCACGGTGTTGACCGCGCGGATGATCACCGGCCAGTCAAAGCTACGCTTGCCGTCCTTGACACCGGTGGACTTGAAGTCGGGCACCACGGTGAAGTACTGCCACACCTTGCCCTCCAGGCCGTTCTTGGCGAACTCCTCCCGCAAAATGGCGTCGGACTCCCGCACGGCCTCCAGCCGGTCCCGGGTGATGGCGCCCAGGCACCGCACGCCCAGGCCGGGGCCCGGGAAGGGCTGGCGGTACACCATGCCGTCCGGAAGGCCCAGGGCCTTGCCGACCACACGGACCTCGTCCTTGAACAGGAGCTTCAGGGGCTCCACCAGCTCGAACTTCAGATCCTCCGGCAGGCCGCCCACGTTGTGGTGGGCCTTGACGCCGCCGCTCTCCAGAATGTCGGGATAGATGGTGCCCTGAGCCAGGAACTCGATGCCCTCCAGCTTCCGGGCCTCCTCCTCGAACACCCGGATGAACTCGGCGCCGATGACCTTGCGCTTGGTCTCCGGCTCCTCCACGCCGGCCAGCTTATCCAGGAAACGGTCCACGGCGTCCACGTAGATGAGGTTGGCGTCCATCTCATCCCGGAATACCTTCACCACCTGCTCTGGCTCGCCTTTGCGCAGCAGGCCGTGGTTCACATGGACGCACACCAGCTGCTTGCCGACGGCCTTGATGAGCAGTGCGGCCACCACAGAGGAGTCCACGCCGCCGCTGAGGGCCAGCAGTACCTTTTTCTCTCCGATTTGGGTTCGCAGAGCCTTCACCTGCTCAGCGATAAAGGCTTCCGCCAGAGCGGGGGTGGTGATCCGCTCCATGGTTTCAGGGCGCTTGTTGGAATCCATAGGCTGTTCCTCCTGCGTATCTCATGATATTTGGGCCGGTATCCGGCCCCAGTTTCGACCTTATTCTACCATAAAGCGGTATCTCTTTCAATAGAGCCTCGTTCGGCCGCGCAAAAAAGGCGTCCCGAAGTAACCTTCGGGACGCCTTTCGGATCACAGACAGGAAGAGGACTCACAGACCCTGGGCGATCATGGCCTGAGAGATTTTCTTGAAGGCGGCGATGTCATTGCCGGCGATCAGGTCATAACCCAGGCCGTACTCCTCGGCCGCTGCGGCGGAGGCGTCGTAGATGTCGCCCATGATCTTCTTCAGGCGCTCATCCACCTCCCGGCGGGTCCAGCTGTAACGCAGGCTGTTCTGGACCATTTCCAGGGCGGAGACCACCACGCCGCCGGTGCCGGAGGCCTTGGAGCCGGCGGTCAGGACCCGGGGGCTGAGGCGCAGCAGGTTCAGGGCGTCGGAGGTGGCGGGCATGTTGGAGCCCTCCACGTAGTAGCGGACGTTGTTGGCCACGATGCGGACCGCGTCCTCCACGTCCAGCTCGTTCTGGGTGGCGCAGGGGATCACGATGTCCACGGGAACTTCCCAGGGCTTCTTGCCGGCGTAGAACTCCACGCCGAAGCGGTCGGCGTAGGCCTCCACCTTATCCGCGCCGCTGGCGCGCATCTGGAGCATGAAGTCGAACTTCTCCTGAGTGGTGACGCCGTCGGGATCGTAGACGTAGCCGTCGGGACCGGAGAGGGTGACCACCTTGCCGCCCAGCTCCGCGCTCTTGCGGCACACGCCCCAGGACATATTGCCAAAGCCCGAGACCGCCAGGCGCTTGCCCTCCATGGTCTCGCCCTGGTGCTCCAGCATCCGGGCGGTGAAGTACACGGTGCCGAAGCCTGCGGCCTCCTGGCGGATCTTGCTGCCGCCGTAGGTGAGGCCCTTGCCGGTCAGGGCGCTGCTCTCGGACCGGCCGGTCAGGCGCTTGTACTCGCCGAAGAGGTAGCCGATCTCCCGGGCGCCCACGCCGATGTCGCCGGCGGGGATGTCGGTGTCGGCGCCGATGTGGCGGTACAGGGCGGTCATGAAGCTCTGGCAGAAGCGCATGATCTCCCGGTTGCTCTTGCCCCGGGGATCGAAGTCCGCGCCGCCGGCGGCGCCGCCGATGGGCAGGCCGGTCAGGGCGTTCTTGTAGGTCTGCTCAAAGCCCAGGAACTTTACGACGGAGGGGTTCACGGAGGGGTGGAACCGCAGACCGCCCTTGTATGGGCCGATGGCGCTGTTGAACTGGACACGGTAGCCGTGGCAGGTATGGGCAAAGCCCTTGTCGTCCACCCAGGGCACGGTGAAGGACAGCATCCGGTCCGGCTCCACCATGCGGGTCAGCAGGTCCAGCCGCTCATAGACGTCGCTGTCCTGCAGGGCCGGGGTAATCATCTCCAGCCACGTCAGGACGGACTGGAGATACTCCGGCTGATCGGCGTACCGCTGCCGCAGGGCAGCGGACACGCTGGAAACATAGTCGCTCATACCGGTCCCTCCTCACACCAGGCCGTAGGCCAGCATGGAGTCGGCCACCTTCAGGAAACCGGCGATGTTGGCGCCGGCCACCAGGTCGCCGGGTCTGCCGTACTGGGCGGCGGCGTTGGAGGCGTTGTGGTAGAGGTTGGTCATGATCTCCTTGAGGTGCTCATCCACCTCCTCGAAGGTCCAGTAGAAGCGCATGGAGTTCTGGCTCATCTCCAGGGCGGAGGTGGCCACGCCGCCGGCGTTGGCCGCCTTGGCGGGGGCGAAGAGCAGGCCCGCGGCCTGGATGGCCTCCACGGCCTCGGGGGTGCTGGGCATGTTGGCGCCCTCGGCCACGGCAAAGCAGCCGTTCTTGATGAGGGCCTTGGCGGAGTCCAGGTTCAGCTCGTTCTGAGTGGCGCAGGGCAGGGCGATGTCGCAGGGGATCTGCCAGATGCCGGAGCAGCCCTCGTGGTACTCGGCCTCGGGGTGGGTGTTGACATACTCCCGGATGCGCTTGCGCTCCACTTCCTTGAGCTGCTTGATCAGGGGCAGGTCGATGCCGTTCTTGTCGTAGATGTAGCCGTTGGAGTCGGACATGGCCACCACCTTGGCGCCGAAGGACGTGGCCTTCTCGCAGGCGTAGATGGCCACGTTGCCGGAGCCGGAGATTACCACGGTGGCGCCGTCGAAGCTGCGGCCGGCGGCCTTGAGCATATTGTCGGTGAAGTAGCACAGGCCGTAGCCGGTGGCCTCGGTGCGGGCCAGGCTCCCGCCGTAGCTGAGTCCTTTGCCGGTGAGGACGCCGGTGAACTCGTTGCGCAGGCGCTTGTACTGGCCGAAGAGGTAGCCGATCTCCCGGGCGCCCACGCCGATGTCGCCGGCGGGCACGTCGGTGTCGGGGCCGATGTACTTGAACAGCTCCGTCATGAAGCTCTGGCAAAAGCGCATGACCTCGGCGTCGGACTTGCCCTTGGGGTCGAAGTCACTGCCGCCCTTGCCGCCGCCGATGGGCAGGCCGGTCAGGGAGTTCTTGAAGATCTGCTCAAAGCCCAGGAACTTGATGATGCCCTCGTAGACGGAGGGATGGAACCGCAGACCGCCCTTGTAAGGGCCGATGGCGCTGTTGAACTGGACGCGGAAGCCGCGGTTGACGTGGACGTTGCCCTGATCATCCTCCCAGGGCACACGGAACTTGATGATGCGCTCAGGCTCCACCAGGCAGTCCATGACGCCCTCTTTGATATACTCGGGGCGGGCTTCCACCACGGGGACCAGGGAGGTCAGGACCTCCCGGACTGCCTGGTGGAACTCAGGCTCGGCCGGATTCCGCTGAATGACCCGATCCATCAGGTCGTTCAGATACGCGTTCTGAATACTCATGCTTCTTCCCTCCAAACAATTCTGCCCGGCGGCAAATTCTTTGCCACCGCAGCGCTTTAACGGAGAAAATCGTACCACAAAAAACGTCCTCCCGTCAACGACTTTTGTCTGCTGGCAGCACATCTTTGGCGATTTTTTGCAACTTTGGCCCGGCCGAGCGGGGAGATTCTGTGATATCCGATGGAAGCATTTCAGAGGTGGATCTTTCTGAAGGCAAGGAAAGCGCTTTCCAAAAAGAGGAATAAAAGATCCCGCCCCCCGGTTATCGGGGGGCGGGAAAAAACTGTGTATGGGGGATGGACGGCAGCGGCTGTCCGCGTCAGGAAGGTTATTCCAGGCCGTTGAGCTTCTTGAACAGGTCCTCGGCGTCGGCACCGGCTACCAGGGCGTCGGTGTCGGCGTCACTGGCGGCGATGGCCACGATGCGGCCCAGGATCTCCAGGTGCTCGTCGCCCTTGGAGGCGATGCCCACCACCAGTTTCACGGTGTCGCCGTTCCAGGAGATGCCCTCGGGATAGGTCATGACCACCATGCCGCTGCGCTTGATGAGAGGCTTGACGTCATTGGTGCCGTGGGGGATGGCCACGTGGTTGCCGATGGCCACGGAGAAGCTGGCCTCCCGGTCCAGCATGCCCTGGATGTACGCCTCTTCCACATAGCCGCTCTCCACCATCAGCTCGCCGCAGCGGCGGATGGCCTCCTCAGGCGTGACGGGCTTGCAGTTCAGCAGGATGTTCTTCCGCTCCAGCAGCTCGCTGCCGGTCTCGGCGGCCTCTGCGGCGGGGGCGGGCTCCGCGGCGGGTGCGGCCTTGGGGGCCTCGGCGCCGGCGGCCAGGCGGGCCACCAGGGTGTCATACTCCGGTGCGCCCATGAAGTTCTGGATGGGAATGATCTCAGCGCTGGGGTTGCTGGAGGCGGCCCGGGCGGCCAGCTCGTGGTGGGTCACGACGATCTGGCAGTCCCCGGGGATCTCGGAGACGGGGGAGTGGATGACCTCGATGCCGGTGACGCCGGCATCCTTCAGCTTATTGCGCAGCATGGTGGCGCCCATGGCGGAGGAGCCCATGCCGGCGTCGCAGGCAAAGACGATCTTCCGCACGTCGGAGGCGGAGACCTTGGTGCCGCCGGCGGCGGGGATGGCCTGGCCCTTGGAGGCGGCCTTGCTGGCAGCCACCTGCTGCTGAGCGGCCTCCAGGTCGCCGTCCTTGCCGAACATCTTCAGCAGGATCACCGCCAGTACAAAGCTGACCACGGCGGCCACGGTGATGCCGGCGATGTTGGCGAAGTAGGAGCCCTTGGGCGTCATCAGCATCTCGGCGATGATGCTGCCGGGGGAGGCAGCTGCCTTCAGACCGCCGCCCAGGACGGACAGGGTCAGGATGCCGCAGATGTTGCCCACCATGGGGGCGATGATCAGGATGGGGTTCATGAGGACGTAGGGGAAGTAGATCTCGTGGATGCCGCCCACGAACTGGATCAGGGCGGCGCCGGCGGCGGAGGAGCGGGCGTTGCCCTTACCGGCCACGCAGTAGGCCAGCAGCAGGCCCAGGCCGGGGCCGGGGTTGGACTCGATCATGAACAGGATGGACTTGCCGGCCTCCATGGCCTGCTCCGTGCCGATGGGGGTGAACACACCGTGGTTGATGGCGTTGTTCAGGAACAGGACCTTGGCGGGCTCCACCAGGATGGCGGTCAGGGGCAGCAGGCCGTGGTCCACCAGGGCCTCCACACCGGCGCCCAGGGCGTTGGTCAGGAAGGTGCAGGCGGGGCCGATCAGGAACATGCACACGATGGACAGGGCGCCGCCCAGGATGCCGACGGAGAAGTTGTTGATGAGCATTTCAAAGCCGGCGGGGATGTGGTTTTCCATGGCCTTGTCGAACCACTTGATCAGCAATCCGCCCAGAGGACCGGCGATCATGGCGCCGATGAACATGGTGATGTCGGCGCCCACGATGACGCCCAGGGTGGCGATGGCACCGGCCACGGCGCCCCGCTGGCCGCCCACCATCTTACCGCCGGTGTAACCGATCAGCAGAGGCAGCAGGTAGTTGAGCATGGGGCTGACCATGGTGGCGATGGCCTCGTTGGGGAACCAGCCGTCGGCGATAAACAGAGCGGCGATGAAGCCCCAGGCGATGAAGGCGCCGATGTTGGGCATGACCATGCCGCTGAGGAACCGCCCAAACTTTTGTACTCGTTCTTTCATGGCGGAGTCTCCTTTCTCATTTCACACACAGATTTTATAAAATGGGATTCGCGCAGGACAGCGCTCCGGGGTCATTTCTCCGGAGCGGAGATCTTCTTTAAGTAACCCTCCACGCCGGAGGCGGTGGACAGGCCCAGGGCCTCCTGGGCGATGCGTTTGACCTCGTCCTCCCGCCAGCGGTGGATGCTGGCCCGGGTGGCCAGCACGGAGGAGGTGCTGACGGAGAACTCATCCAGCCCCCAGGCCATCAGCAGGGGGATGAGTCCCGGGTCCGCGGCGGCCTCGCCGCACATGCCCACGGGGATGCCCGCCTCCTTGGCGGCGGTGATGACGCTGCGGATGGACCGCAGCACCGCCGGCTGGAAGGGAGTGTACAAAGATGCCACCTGGGCGTTGCCCCGGTCCACGGCCATGGTGTACTGGGTCAGGTCGTTGGTGCCGATGGAGAAGAAATCGCTTTCCCGGGCCAGCAGGTCCGCGGTCAGGGCGGCGGCTGGGGTCTCGATCATGACGCCCAGGGCGATGTCCTTGTCATAGGGCAGCCCGGCCTCGGACAGCTCCTGCTTGCACTGCTCCAGCAGCTCCCGCGCGGCGCGGACCTCGTCCACGGAGGTGACCAGAGGCAGCATGATCTTGATGTTGTGCTCCTCGGCGCCAGCCCGCAGCAGCGCCCGCAGCTGGACCTTGTACAGGTCCGGCCGGTCCAGGCAGTAGCGGATGGCCCGGTGGCCCAGGAAGGGGTTCTCCTCTTTTTCCATGCCCAGGTACTCGATGGCCTTGTCGCCGCCCACGTCCAGGGTGCGGATGATGACCTCTTTCCCGGCCATGGTCTGGGACACGGCCCGGTAGGCCTCATACTGCACCATCTCGTCGGGGAGGCTGGTGCGGTCCATGAACAAAAACTCCGTCCGGAACAGGCCGATGCCCTCGGCGCCGGACTGCGCGGCCACCTCCGCCTCGGCGGCGGAGCCGATGTTGGCAAAGAGCTGGTAGCGCTTGCCGTCGGCGTCCACAGTGGGGCGGTTCTGATAGACCTTCAAAGAGGCGATCCGGGCCTGATAGTCCTTCTGCCGGGTCAGATATTCGCTGCGGGTGCGCTCATCGGGGTTGAGGATGGCGATGCCCTCGCCGCCGTCCACAATGAGGCCGTCCCCATCCTGGACCACCTCCAGCACCTTGGTCACGCTGAGGACCGCGGGCACCTGGAGCGCCCGGGCC
Source organism: Dysosmobacter sp. Marseille-Q4140 (assembly GCA_018228705.1). NCBI lineage: Bacteria > Bacillati > Bacillota > Clostridia > Eubacteriales > Oscillospiraceae > Dysosmobacter > Dysosmobacter sp. Marseille-Q4140. The sequence goes on from CP073694.1 coordinate 2,825,616, forward strand.
AAAATGGCGGAGTGGCTGGTTTTGCCGCCGGTGGCGGTGATGATGGCCGCAACATTCTCCTTCTGAAGCCCCACGGTCATGGAGGGGGTCAGCTCCCGGGTCACCAGTACGGTGCCGGCGGGCAGGTTGGAAAGATCCACGCTGGCAGCTCCCAGCAGGATGCCCAGCAGGCGGCTGCGGATGTCCTTGACGTCCGTGGCCCGCTGGCGCATCATCTCGTCCTCCACAGCGGCGAACATGTCGGCGTACATGGTGCACACGTTGTCCACCGCCGCCTCGGCGCAGGAGCCGCCGTCAATGGCGTCCTGCATCTGGGAACGCATGAAGGGATCCGCCAGCATGGCGATCTGCCCGGTGAGGATCTCGGATTCCTTGTCTCCCACCTGCTGACGGATATGCTCCGCCATGGCGGAGGTGCGCTGCTCAAATTCCTCGATGGCCGCCTGGAGGCGGGCCTTTTCCGATTCCTTGCCGGAGTATGCCACGTCCGAGTAGTCCAGATTTTCTTCCCGTACACACACCGCCCGGCCAAGGCCGATACCGTCCGAGGCGGCGATTCCCCGCAGGATCATCTTGCGTCCCTCCTTATTACAATGATTGTCCGTGCCAAGACAGCTTACAGATCGCCCAGGCCCGCTTCCACCAGGGCCACGGCGGCCTTCAGGGCTTCGGCCTCCTGCTCGCCCTCGCAGCGGATCTCCAGCTCGCTGCCCTGCTTGATGCAGGCGGCCATCAGGTGCATGATGCTCTTGGCGTTGACGTTCTTACCGCCGAACACGATGGTCACGTCGCTGTTGTACTTGGCCATCTCTGCCACGAACACCTGAGCGGGACGCATGTGCATGCCCTGGGGATTGATGACCTTCACCTTTGCAGATACCATGATGATACTTCCTCTCTTTTCCTTGTTTTTGGATGTTTATTGATTGGCGCGGCAATGCCGCGCCTGGGATCACGATCCGTTTGCGGATACCCCGGCGCAGGCGCGGGAAAGAGGCGGTCAGACCTCAATGACCGCCGTATAGTCCCGGAAGGCCGGGTCGCTGAGATGGTTGGTAACGATGCGGGCGGTGTTCAGCGGCGCCACGGCCACCGCCGCCACCTGGCCGAACTTGCTGGAGTCCGCCAGCACATAGACCTGCTGGGACCGGGAGGCCGCCAGGGTCTTGACTGCGGCCACCTCCGGGTCGGCGGCGGTATAACCCTGCTTGACGGTGATGCCGTCGATACCCAGAAAGCCCTTGGTAAAGTTGTAGCGCCCCAGGGAGGCCAGGGCCTCGGCTCCCACCAGGTTCACGGCGCCGGGGTTCAAGGTGCCGCCCAGGACCCGGGTCTGGAGATTGTACCAGGTGAGCCGGCAGGCTGCCTCGATGCTGTTGGTCATGAACAGCGCCCTGGAGTTTTGAAGGTATTCCACCATCTGCATCACCGTGCTGCCTGCGTCCAGATAGACGACATCGTCGTTGGTGATGAGACTGGCGGCGTACCGGGCGATCCGGTCCTTTTCCGCCAGATGCAGACGGCTGGACTCCGGCATTTTCCCAAAGACCTCCTCGGTCTCGGCCAGAGTGGCGCCGCCCCGGACCTTGCTGAGCTTACCCAAATTGGCCAGAGTGTTGAGATCCCGGCGGATGGTGGCCTCCGACGCGCCGGTCAGTTGACACAGGTAGGAGACACTGACCGTCCGCAGCGCAGACAGCTCATGCAGAATGATATCGGCCCGCTGTTCCGCCAGCATGAATTTTACCCTCCTTTATGACGAAAATCCATTGACATCTTCTGGATTTTAAGGTATCATAAAAATCAGTCAAAATCAATCATTTTCAATCAAATTAAGCATATAAAAAGTGTGGCTTGTTTTTGTGAATAATCACGAAACTAGCCAGTAAAATACGATTGAGACCTGATTTTTTCCTCTGAGCGGGCAGATTTTTCCTGGTGAACCATTTGTGCGCGGCACAATCAAAATACTTTATTTGAGAATGGAGTGCTTTCAGATGAAACAGGCAATTCAAATCGGCGCGGGCAACATCGGACGGGGCTTCATGGGCGCGCTGCTGGAGCAGGCCGGCTGGCACGTGACCTTCGCCGACGTGGTGGAGTCCATCATTTCGGAGATCAATACCAAGAAGTGCTACACCGTCCATGTGCAGGACCGGGAATGCGCGGAGATCGTCATTCGGAACATTGACGGCGTCCTCTCCAACAGCCCGGAGTTTCTGGACCGCATCGCTCAGTGCGACCTGATCACCACCGCCGTGGGCCCCCGGGTGCTGCCTATCATCGCCAAGACCATCGCCGCCGGCCTCCAGGCCCGTAGAGCTGCCGGCAATACCAGCCCCATGAACATCATCTGCTGCGAGAACGGCCTGCGGACCACCACCCGGCTGAAGAACGAGGTGGTCACCCATCTGGGCCAGGAGGATCTGGACTTCATCGAACAGTACGTGGGCTTTGCCGACTGCGCCGTGGACCGCATTTGCCCCAAGCCCTCCTTTGAAAGCCCCATCGACGCCGCCGTGGAGAGCTACTCCGAGTGGGACGTGGAGCGCTCTGCCTGGAAGGGCGAGCTGGCGGATGTCCCGGGCCTGACCTATGTGGACGATCTGCTGGCCTACCTGGAGCGCAAGCTCTTCACCCTCAACAGCGGCCACGCCATCTGCGCGTACCTCGGCAGCCTCAAGGGCTACACCACCATTCGCGACAGCATCAACGACCCCGCCATCGGCGACATCGTCTACAAGGCCATCTGGGAGAGCGGCGAGGGATTGATCCGGGAGTTCCACTTCGACGCCGATGCCCACCATGCCTATATCGACCGGATCTTCCGCCGCTATCAGAACCCCTATCTGGAGGACGAGACCATCCGGGTGGGCCGGGAGCCCATCCGCAAGCTGGATCCCGCCGACCGGCTCATCAAGCCCCTGATGACCGCCTACTCCTATGGCCTGCCGGTGGATCACCTGATTTTCGGCGCCGCCGCGGCCCTGCGCTATGACTGCGCCGACGATGCCCAGAGCGTGGAGGTGCAGAAGAAGATCCGGGAGGAGGGCGTGGAGGCGGCTCTGACGGCCTACACCGGCATCCAGCCGGATCACCCCCTCTTCACCCGCATCCTGGACGTGTACCGGGCCCTGGCCGTGGCCGCCAAGGCGTGATATGGGCGTCCGATACAACGAATCAAGAAAAAAGGCTCCGCCGCGCGGCGGAGCCTTTTTTGTCGTTCCGACAGAGGAAGAGCCGTTTTTCTTAAAACAGGAACTTTTTTCCTGCGCTCCGTTCATCCTGTGTTGACGGTAAAACCGCCGGCGTGCTATGATGGAACAAAGATGGAACGGTCCGGGACCTCCGGCATGACCGGAGGCGGTTGAACCATATTTTAGGGAGGAAACGTACATGCTGACTGTAAAAACCTTTCAAATGGAGAACTTTCTGCCTGCTGATTATGCCCAGAAACTGCTGCCCCGTCTGAATGACGCCCAGCAGAAGCTGCAGCAGGGCACCGGCAAGGGCAATGATTTCATCGGCTGGGTCCATTTGCCCCGGGACTACGACAAGGAGGAGTTCGCCCGCATTAAGGCCGCTGCCGCCAAGATCCAGAGCAACTCCAAGGCCCTGGTGGTCATCGGCATCGGCGGGTCCTATCTGGGCGCCCGGGGCGTGGTGGAGTGCCTGCGCTCTCCCAACTACAACCTGAAGAAGAAGGACACCCCCAACATCTACTTCCTGGGCAACGGCCTCAGCGCCGACTCCATGCAGGAGGTCATCGAGCTGCTGGGGGACGACGACTTCTCCGTCAACGTCATCTCCAAATCCGGCACCACCACGGAGCCCGCCGTGGCCTTCCGGTTCTTCCGCAAGCTGCTGGAGGACAAGTACGGCCGCGAGGGCGCCCGGGAGCGGATCTTCGCCACCACCGACAAAGCCCGGGGCGCCCTGAAGTCCCTGGCCGACGCCGAGGGGTGGGAGACCTTCGTGGTGCCTGACAATGTGGGCGGACGGTACAGCGTCCTGACCGCCGTGGGACTGCTGCCCATCGCCGTCACCGGCATCGACATCGACGAGCTCATGGGCGGCGCCGCCGACATGATGAAGGCCTGCGACAGCGCCGACTCTCTGGACTGCCCGGCCTGGCTGTACGCCGCCACCCGTTACGCTCTGTACGAGGCCGGCTATCCGGTGGAGATTTTGGGCTGCTACGACCCCGCCTTCCGCTTCATGACCGAGTGGTGGAAGCAGCTCTACGGCGAGAGCGAGGGCAAGGACCACAAGGGCCTGTTCCCCGCCAGCGTGGAGTTCACAGCTGACCTCCACTCCATGGGCCAGTACATCCAGGACGGCCGCCGCATCCTCTTTGAGACCATGGTCCGCCTGGGCGCGTCCGACGCCCTGCTGGAGGTGCCCTTCGAGGAGAGCAACGGCGACGGTCTGAACTTCCTGGCCGGCAAGTCCATGGACTTCATCCGGGAGCGGGCCATGGACGGTACCCTCCTGGCCCACACCGAGGGCGGCGTGCCCAACATGATCGTGGAGACCGCCGGCAAGTCCGCCCGGGATCTGGGCCAGCTGATCTATTTCTTTGAGTACGCCTGCGGCCTCTCCGGCTACCTGCTGGACGTGAACCCCTTCGACCAGCCCGGTGTGGAGGCCTATAAGAAGAATATGTTCGCCCTGCTGGGTAAGCCGGGCTACGAGGACCGCCGGGCGGAGCTGGAGAGCAAGCTGGCCAAGGCGTAAGCACGCCGCTCCGGCGCGGCTGATGGGGGATTGCCATGATTCGACTGATCGCCTGTGATATTGACGGGACGCTGCTGCAAGCGGGGCAGGAGACCCTGCCCCCGGCCATCCATCCCCTGATCCGGCAGCTGGAGGAGCGGGGCGTGGCCTTCTGTGTGGCCAGCGGCCGCCAGTTTTCCAACCTCCATGCGCTGTTCGGCCCCTCTGCCGGACGGATCTATTACGTCTGTGAAAACGGAGCCCTGGTGTTTGGAAAGGGCGCGCCGGACCGGCCGCTGAAAAAGATCGTCCTCACCCGGGAGCTGATCAGGGCGCTGGCTGCGGATATTCAGGACCGGCCGGAGTGTGAGATCCTGTTTTCCGGCTTGAATACCAGCTACCTGCTGCTGAGGGATCCGGCCTCTCTGGAGAAAATACGGCCGTATCTTGGCAGCCGGATTATATCCGTGGAGAGCGCCGGGCAGATCGAGGACGAGATCGTTCAGATCTCCGCGTTCTGCCAGCCGGATACGCAGGCGCCCTATGCGGCGCTTTCCGCCCGCTGGGCGGAGCGGGTCAACGTGACCGTGGCCGGGGAACACTGGATCGACTTTTCGACCGCCTCCAAGGGAGCCGGAGTGGAGCTGCTGTGCGGGGAGCTGGGCATCACGCCCCGACAGGTCATGGCCTTCGGGGACAACTTCAACGACGTATCCATGCTGGATCTGGTGGGGTGCCCCGTCATTATGGAGAATGCGCCGGAGGCTCTGCGGACCCGTTACGGTGTCCAATGCCGGGATGTAGTGGAGAGCCTCCGTACCGCCCTGGCAGCGGGGAAGCTGTAAGGGAATGAAACAAAGCGCCTCCGGGAGCTTCTTGCTCCCGGAGGCGCTGCTTATTTGCAGGATGCGCCCCGCAAGACCCGGGGTGCCCTTTTATTACCGCCGCAGCTTGCGGCAATACTGGGTGCAGAGCTTGTCGGTGCACTCGCAGCACTGCAGCGCCGCGTTGGAATATTCCCAGAACCGCTCCGGGTACATCATCACGCACAGCTCCCACACCAGCCACGCCGCCGCGGCCATGAGAACCAGCGAGCGGGCGTAGAAGCCGCGCATAAAGATCAGAGGGGAGAACATCATCAGGTGATCCCAGTTGAAGATCCGGCAGGTGGTGCAGCAGCGGTTTTTCATGATCAGCCGGAAGGGGCACCAGATCAGCACGCAGATCAGGTCGCAGACGTAAAACAGCACGGAGATCATGAACAGGCCGATCTGATCGATCACCCCGAGGCTGTACAGGACCCCAATGGCGGCGATCAGCACACACCAGAGGAGAAATACCTTGTAGGCGGCCTTGGTGGTGGATACGATATAGCTGCGCAGAGCTCTGTAATTGATTTTTTCCCGAATGGGCCGAAAGTGGTTGGCAAAGAGTTTCTGGGAACCGATGGGAACCTTGTTTCTGACGGGGACGATCTGGAGAAACATATCCCCCACCCATATGATCCACAGAAGATGCAGGGGAGAGAGGGTTTTGAAGAAGTTCAGCCCGTCCAGCACCGTGAAAGCGTCCCGTCGGTATGCCCACAGCAGGAGGCACAGGACAAGGACCAGACAGCGGCCTGCCAGCCTGGCAAAATAGATTTTTCTGGTAGCGGACATTGGATCCCTCTTTCTCCGTCGCGGAAGTGAGAGCCGGTCAGAGAGAACGGCTGTATGTTACAGTATACTGTATTTTCGAAAGAATGTAAATGCGCGCAGACGAGGCCGATATACAGAAAAGCTGCTGCAAAGCGGATGCCGGTGTCGTTTTGTGAAAAAAGCGTCGGAGCAAGCATTTTTGCTTGCTCCGACGTGGCGGAGATGGAGAGATTCGAACTCTCGCGCGCTGTTACACGCCTACCGCATTTCGAGTGCGGACCCTTCAACCACTTGGGTACATCTCCAGAATAGGTCCGGGCCGTGATTCGTATTATGCCATATTTTCCGTCCCGATGCAAGTGTCTGGCGGAAAATCCGCGGGACGGTGGGTTGACAAGGAGCGGAGACGCATAGCATGATAGGGAAAAGGAGGCGCTTTTCATGGGCCGTGTACCGGTGCTTTTTGCGTATGGGCAGCGTGCGCGCTATCAGAACTATACGGCGGCGATCATGGCAGCCGGAGGGCTGCTGCGCTTTTCCGAGGAGACCTCGGAGGCGGCGGACTGCGACGGATTGCTGCTGCCTGGAGGCGGAGATCTGGAGCCCTGGCGCTACGGCCAGGAGAATTTTGCTTGCCGGGACCTGGAGCCGGAGCGGGACGATGCGGAACTGGCACTGCTGGAGCGGTTCACGGTGTGCGGGAAGCCGGTGCTGGGGATCTGCCGGGGGCTCCAGACCATCAACGTCTTTTTCGGCGGCACCCTGGTACAGGACCTCCCGGGACACAGTGCCGTATCCCGGGACCGGCTCCACGCCGTGGCCGCCGCGCCCAGGACCTTTGGCTCCCTCTGGGGAACGCGGCCGGTGGTTAACAGTGCCCACCACCAGGCGGCGGACCGGCTGGGCACGGGGCTCCAGGCGGTTCAGTGGGCGCCGGACGGCACCGTGGAGGCCTTTTGCCACGAGACGCTGCCGGTCTGGGCGGTCCAGTGGCACCCGGAGCGGCTGACGGGGCCGATGGCCATTGCGGGCGCAGCCGACGGCGGGCGGCTGCTGGAGGCCTTCCTGGAACACTGCCGCTGAGAAGCACGAAAAAAACCGTACTTTGGTATTGACAGGAAGGAAGGTTCATGATATCATATCTAAGCTGACGATTTCCACGGAGGGCAGACGCAGGTGTAGCACAATGGTCAGGGCACCAGCCTTCCAAGCTGGGGATGCGAGTTCGATTCTCGTCACCTGCTCCAATCAAATTCGCGCCAGTAGCTCAGCTGGATAGAGCAACTGCCTTCTAAGCAGTGGGCCAGGGGTTCGAGTCCCTTCTGGCGTACCAAGCCCCCTGCGGGGGCTGCCGTCGGCAAAATATGTGGTGGGTGTAGCTCAGTTGGTTAGAGCACCGGATTGTGGTTCCGGGTGTCGTGGGTTCGAGTCCCATCTCCCACCCCAGACAAACAGGGGATCGGGGTTGCCCCGGTCCCCTGTTTTCCTTCCACATTGGGGCGTCGCCAAGTGGTAAGGCAAGGGACTTTGACTCCCTCATCCGCTGGTTCGAGTCCAGCCGTCCCAGCCATTTTTCCTGCCGCCCCGGCGGCGAGAGCATGTTTGACCCGGTAGCTCAGTCGGCAGAGCAACTGCCTTTTAAGCAGTGGGTCCGGGGTTCGAATCCCCGCCGGGTCACCACGCGGCCGCAAAGTTCGCTTTGCGGCCGCGCTTTTTTTGTATGACTGACCGCCGCAGCTCCGGCGGCGAAAGGAGGACCCATGTACGACGAATTGACGGAAGTGGATATCCGGAAGATGAAAGAGGAGATCGACTATCGCACTCGCGTCCTGCGGCCGCAGCTGATCGAGGAGGTCCAGACTGCCCGGGCTTTCGGTGACCTCAGCGAGAACTTTGAGTACCGCTGCGCTAAGCAGGCCAAAAACCGCAACGACAGCCGCATCCGCTATCTGGAGCGGATGATCCGTACCGCCAAGGTCATTGCACCGGAGTCGAAGGACGATGCCGTAAACCTGTTTGACAAGGTCACCATCTACAACGAGATGACCAAGGGGGAGATGACCCTGCGCATCGTCACCACATTGCGCCAGGATGCCCTGAAAGGCCTCATCAGCAAGGAGTCCCCTGTGGGCAGGGCCCTGCTTGGCCGCCGGGTGGGGGACCGGGTCACCGTGGAGGTGAGCCCGGCCATGAAATACCAGGTGGAGGTCCGTGCCATCGAAAAGGGCTCCGACGACGCCTCCCTGGATATCAGTGCGTATTAAAATAAAGGAGGAACCGCCATGCTGTTCATCTGCTATCCCAAGTGCTCCACCTGCCAGAAGGCCCGGACCTGGCTGGACGAGAAGGGCATCACCTACGATTTCCGGGACATCAAGCTGGAAAACCCCACCGCCGAAGAACTGACCCGCTGGTGGAAACTGAGCGGTCTGCCCCTGAAGAAGTTCTTCAACACCAGCGGCCTCCAGTACAAGGCCCTGGGCCTGAAGGACAAGCTCCCCGTCATGAGTGAGGACGAGCAGATCGCCCTGCTGGCCACCGACGGTATGCTGGTCAAGCGGCCGCTGCTGGTGGGGGAGGACTTTGTGCTGACCGGCTTCCGCCCCAAGGAGTGGGAGGAGCGGCTGCTGTGATCGTCCGCTACGACTTCGCCCCCCTGGACGGCATCACCAAGGTGGTGTTCCGCCGGGTCCACCATCGGATGTTCGGCGGGCCGGACCGGTACTTCATCCCCTTTTTCTCCCCCACGGACCAGCACATCCTGACCCAGCGGGACCGGCGGGAGCTGGAGAGGGCCAACAACGGCGATCTTCCTCTGGTGCCCCAGGTGATGACCCGCCGGGCGGAGGACTTCCTCTGGGCGGCGGAGGTGGCGGAGGACCTGGGCTATGATGAGGTGAATCTGAACCTGGGATGCCCCTCCGGCACTGTCACTGCCAAGGGCAAGGGCTCCGGGTTCTTGGCCCACCCCGAGGACCTGGACCGGTTTTTCGACCAGGTGTTCGCCTCTGTGAAGCTGCCGGTGTCCGTCAAGACCCGGCTGGGCTACGAGACCCCGGAGGAGTTTGCCCGTCTGCTGGAGATCTACAACCGCTATCCCATCGCCTGCCTCACCGTCCACCCCCGGGTGCGCAAGGAGAAGTACCGGGGCCCCATCCACTTCGACCAGTTCCGCCTGGCAGCGGAAGGGAGCCGCAGCCCCGTGTGCTACAACGGGGACCTGCTGACCGTGGAGGACTGCGCCGCCTTTGAACGGGACTACCCGTCGGTGGAGGCGGTGATGATCGGCCGGGGCGGCGTGGCGGACCCGGCTCTGTTCCGAAAGCTCCGGGGCGGCGCCCCTGCCGCCCGGCAGGAGCTGGAGGCCTTCACGGCGGAGCTGTACCGGCAGTACCGGGAGTTTTACGGCCAGCCCCAGCCGGCTGCCCAGCGGATGAAGGAGGTCTGGTTCTACCTGATCCACCTCTTTGAAAACGGCGACAAGCTGGACAAGAAGCTGCGCCGGTCCCGGGGCCCGGCGGCCTACGAGGCCATCGAGGCGGAGATCTTCCAGACCCTGTCCCTGCGGACCTTTGCCACCGGCCCGCTGATTTGAAAAAAGGAGAGAATTTCCATGGAAACTACCGTGACCTTCCGCAGCGCGGAGCGGGCGGACGTGCCGCTGATCTTACAGTTCATCCGGGCCCTGGCCGACTATGAGCACATGGCGGACCAGGTGGTGGCTGACGAGGCCACGTTGGAGGAGTGGCTCTTTGACCGGCAGAAGGCGGAGGTGCTCTTCGCCGTGCTGGAGGGGAGAGAGGTGGGCTTTGCCCTGTTCTTCCACAACTTCTCCACCTTCCAGGGCCGGGCGGGCCTCTATCTGGAGGACCTGTTCGTCCTGCCGGAGGTCCGGGGCCGGGGCGTGGGAAAGGCCATTTTGCAGCGTCTGGCGGCCCTGGCCGTGGAGCGGGGCTGCGGGCGGCTGGAGTGGTGGTGCCTGGACTGGAACGAGCCCAGCATCGCCTTTTACCGCTCCCTGGGGGCGGAGCCCATGAGCGACTGGACGGTGTACCGCATCGCCGGGCAGACCCTGCGGGACCTGGCGGAAAAGGAATAAGCGCCAATGAAAAAGCCTTCCCGTTCGGGAAGGCTTTTTTGCGTGCCATATGACAGGCGATATGGACCGCCCGCTATTCCAAGGCCTCCAGGGAGCGCCCGTAGGGGCGGAGTCTATATTCGCCCGTCATCTCTTCAGGCTTCCGCTGGGGAAGGGGGCTGCACGGCCCTCCGGCAGCGCGCCCGTGTCCTGTCCTTACTCCTCCTCGAAGCAGAACAGCTCCTCCACCGTGGTGTGAAACACCTTGGCGATGTCCATGGCCAGCTTCAGCGAGGGGTTGTACCGGCCGTTTTCCAGGTTGCCGATGGTCTCCCGCCGGACGCCCACCAGGTTGGCCAGATCCTCCTGCTTCAGTCCGAACCGGGCCCGATACTCCTTCAGCCGCGTCCTCAGCATGGGTGGTCCTCCGGCCCCGCGAAGCGGCGCTCCCGGTGATTCAGATACATCAGCGTAAAGACGAAGGTGCAGATGGTGATGATAAGGGTCCAGTTGGCAAAGCCCGCGAACAGCAGGGCTTGCTTCCACTGGACGGCCGGCACCAGGTAGACGCCGTTTTCCTCCACCGGGATCCCCAGCCGGTAGTGCATCCCCCGGGCGTAAATGCCAAGAAGCGTCACGCAGGTCAGGGTCAGGTTTACTGCCAGAGTCCTGGCCGCGGCCTTGTGCACATTGGCCCAAAACAGCTCGTCGGGGATTTTGGCCCGATAGGTGAAGAAAAAGAAGAACAGGAAAAAGACCAGCATGGTCACCGCACCGGAGAGGATGCCGAGGATCCCCAGGAACCCGAGCCAGCCCAGATGGGACAGGGGATTGCGCCGCTGTTTCATAGAGGCCTCCTTTTCCACGAGTGTGAACTAATTCGCTCTTTACGATAAAAATATATCACATAAAGGACAGACTGTCAATGGGCGCGCGAAAAGAGAGGGCCGGGGAATGTTCCCCGGCCCTTAGGCTGTCAAAAAGTGGGAAGTCTCATGCAACGGGAAGGAAGATAGTTACGAAAGAAACCCAGGAGGGGTGTCTTTCGTTTTCGATCATAAGTTTTTTGACCCTTTTTAAAGGATCAAAAAACTTGCTCTGCATGTCGAAAAGGCCTTTTCGACATGCAGATGGCCGGGGAAACATCCCCGGCCCTCTGCCCGTATTCAGAATTTCAGCAGGTTCAGCCCGATCTCGGGGCTGAAGGCCCGGTCCACGGTGCCGGGGATCTCCCGGACGATCATCTCGCAGGTGGCGCTGATCACGGCCCGGTTCAGATGCCCGCCGAATACCCGGCCCTGGTCGTCTCCGGCGCTCATGTGCAGGTGGGTGTAAAACTCGCCGTTCATGGTGTCGATGGTGCCGGTGAGGGACACGATCTCAAAGGCCCCCTGGAAGTGGTTGGCGTGGTACTCCTTCTTCACCGTGTCGAACACGCCCACGGTGATGTCGTTCACCGCGCCCAGGGCCTGGACCGAGGCCAGCTGGATATGCTCCGCCAGGGCCAGGGCCTTCACCTGCTCCAGGATTTCCTCGCCCTTGTCCATGCGGACCACGTAAGTATCGCCGAATTTGCGGTATTCCATGTACTGATTCTCCTTTGCGGCGGCACCGCCTGATTTTTTACCAGCATAGCACATCTGCCGCCGGGGCGCAAGGGCTCAGGAGAGGGTCAGGTCGCCCTCCCGGATCCAGCCGATCCGCCGGAAGAACAGCCCGAACAGCCAGCACAGCACGGCGGGCAGGACAAAGGAGATGAGGAGCAGCCCTGCCCAGTCAAAGGCCGTCGGGACAATGGCCGCGGCGCCGTTGGCCAGGGCCTTTTCACTGGGGGCCACCCAGCCGGTCCACACGCCCAGCTGACCGCAGAACCCGCAGGTGCCCATGCCGGAGTTGATGGGGGCGCCGTTCATCTCCAGCTTGAACAGACAAGTGGCGATGGGGCCGGTGATGGCGGAGGTCAGAATGGCGGGCAGCCAGATCCGGGGGTTCTTCACGATGTTGGGCATTTGCAGCATGGAGGTGCCGATGCCCTGGCTTACCAGGCCGCCCCAGCGGTTTTCCCGGAAACTCAGAACGGCGAAGCCCACCATGTTGGCGCAGCAGCCCGCCACGGCGGCGCCGCCGGCCAGGCCCGTCAGGCCCAGCACGGAGCAGATGGCGGCGGAGGAGATGGGCAGAGTCAGAGCGATGCCCACCAGCACCGACACCAGAATTCCCATCCAGAAGGGCTGGAGCAGGGTGGTCCTCATGATAAGCTGGCCGAAGGCGTCCGCCGCGCCGCCGATGGGCGGGGCGATGACCCAGGCGGCGCCGATCCCGACGAGGATGGTGACGATAGGGGTCACCAAAATATCGACCTTGGTCTCCTTGCTGACGGCCTTTCCGAACTCCGCGGCGATGATGGCTACAAACAGCACTGCCAGCGGGCCTCCCGCGCCGCCCAGGGCATTGCAGGCATAGCCCACCGTCACCAGGGAAAACAGCACCATGGGCGGCGCCTGGAGGGCGTAGCCGATGGCCACCGCCATGGCAGAGCCGCTCATGAAGGAGCACAGCCCGCCGATGGTATAGGGTACGTCATTGATGGTGATGACCTGGGCGGTGAGAAAGGGGATGCCGAACTGGGTGCCCAGGGTGTTGAGGATCGTGCCGATCAGCAGGGAGCAAAAGAGGCCCTGGGCCATGGCGCCCAGAGCGTCGATGCCGTACCGCTTGGCAGAAATGACGATGTTTTTCCGTTTCAGGAAGGCCTTGAACTGTTCCATGGGAGACACCTGTTTCTTTCGTAAGTTTGAGAAGATATGACAATACGGTAGACAGGTGTCTTGACACCTGTCTACCGTATCATACACGGATTGTGTGTGTCTGTCAAGGCGCTTTTTCAGCAGTCCAGGACCTCCCGGAAATCGGCGCAGAGATTGGGACGGCGGATATCCAGCACCAGCGGCAGCTCCCCCTTGGAAAAGCGATCGCCCAGGGCTTCCATGCCGTATTTCAGCTTGTATTCGATCTCCTCCCGGTAGGCGGGGATGGCCAGCAGCAGGTTCACCTGCTTCCCGTCCTCTACCGGCACCGCCTCCAGATCCTGTCCCAGCTGGTCCAGAACGACGCCGCCGAAGGGAACCTCCTCATACAGGGGCGTGTAGTCCGGGCCGTTGGGGATGGTGTGTCCCCAGCCCAGCCAGGTGTGGTACTCATGGGGGAAGCGGGCCAGGAATTTCAGCATCTGGATGGGCCAGTAGGAGGATGCGGGCATATCATTCGAGAGGGTAAGTTCCTTTCCCAGATCCCAGCTGCCGGGAAGGAAAAGGTAGAGTTCGGCGTATCGCAGTTCCTCGTGGTCGGCGATCTCCTCCGGCAGGGTCATGGGCAGGTCGCTCATGCCGGAGGTAAAGAGGACATAGTGGTCTCCCTCTCCCCTGGGCCGCATGATGTTCACGTCGATGTGCACCAGATCGGAGAGGATCTCGTGAAAGACGAACGTCTCCCTCCCGGGAAAGAGCTTTTCAAAGTGGGCGCAGACCGCCTCGGCGTAAACGCCGTAGGCCTGGGGCGGTCGCCAGCCCTGGTCCTCCGGCGTTTCGTAGCGGTAGATGGAGGAACCGCCGGGGCTGACCGCCGGCTTCTTGCGAAATCTATCCAGAAATCCCATACAACCTCCTTGGGGATCTGAAATTACGCTTCCAATAAAACGTGCAGCTGCCGCAGGGCCGCCACTACCCGCTGCCAGGCGGCCTCATCGGGGCAGGAGAGGGTGTGGAGATGGATGCCCTCGGTCAGGGCGGAGAGGGGCCGGGCCTCGGATTGGGCGCAGCGGGAGAGAAACTGGGCCACATCGTAGCGGTTTGCCAGCTGCAACGGCCCCGTCAGCTGGCCGTAGACCGGATGCTCCACGATGACGTCCACCACGGTGCAGCCGTTGTCCACCATGGCGTTGAGCTCCGCCTCCATGCCGGCGGCGTCGTGCTGGCAGGCCACTTGCCGTACCAAGCCCGTAGCGGCGGGCAGGATCACATAGCCCCGGGGCGTGGCGGAAATTTCGGCCCCGGCGGCCCGCAGCAGGGCGATATCCCCCACGATGATCTGGCGGCTGACAGAAAACCGCTCTGCCAGCGCGGAGGCGCTGACCGGCCCGCCGGACCGTCGAAGAATGTCCCAAATGGCCTGACGGCGCTGCTGAGCGTGCATAAGGTCCCCTCCTTTGAAGCTGTCATGACAGCAGTATACCATTTCCCGCACCCATCTGTAAAGAAAAGAGACGGCCAATAGCCGTCTCTTTTCAGAGGGGAAGACAAGGGCGCTCTCAACCGCCCAGATATGCTTTCTTGATGGCCGGGGAAGCCAGCAGCTCCGCGCCGGTGCCGGTGGTGACTACCTTGCCGGTCTCCATAACGTAGCCGCGGTCCGCCACAGACAGGGCCGCCTGGGCATTCTGCTCCACCAGCAAAATGGTGGTGCCGGCACGGTGCAGGTTCCGGATGATCTCAAAGATCTGCTCCACCAGAATGGGAGCCAGGCCCATGGAGGGCTCATCCAGCATCAGCAGCTTGGGATGGCTCATCAGAGCACGGCCCATGGCCAGCATCTGCTGCTCACCGCCGGAGAGGGTACCGGCGATCTGCCGCCGCCGTTCCTTCAGCCGGGGGAACTGCTGGAACACCCGGTCCAGATCATCGGCCACATGTCCGCCGGGCTGGGTGTAGGCGCCCATCTCCAGGTTCTCCTGGGTGGTCATCTGCAAAAACACCCGCCGTCCCTCCGGCACCAGGGCCAGGCCCTTGGACACGATCTTGTGGGGCGGCACCCGGTTGAGGTTCTCGCCGAAAAAGGTGACGGAGCCGGTCTTGGAGTGCAGCAGGCCCGAGATGGTGTTCAGCGTGGTGGACTTGCCGGCGCCGTTGGCGCCGATCAGAGTGACGATCTCTCCCTGCGCCACCTCAAAGGAGACACCCTTGATGGCGTGGATGCTTCCGTAGTAGACGTTGATGTCGTCCACTTTCAAAATCGTCTCCATGCTCATGCCTCCTTCTGTTTGCCGAGGTACGCCTCGATGACCGCCGGGTTGGACTGGATATCCGCGGGGGAGCCCTTGGCGATGACGCGGCCGAAGTTCAGCACGCAGATGCCCTCGCAGATGTTCATGACCAGGTTCATGTCGTGCTCGATCAGCAGCACGGCGATGTGGAAGGTATCGCGGATCTTGCGGATATTGTCCATCAGCTCCGCCGTCTCCGAGGGATTCATGCCGGCGGCGGGCTCATCCAGCAGCAGCAGGCTGGGGTTGGTGGCCAGGGCCCGGACGATCTCCAGGCGGCGCTGGGCGCCGTAGGGCAGGCTGCCGGCCCGGGCGGAGGCCAGGTGCTGCATATCGAACAGGGACAGCAGCTCCATGGTCCGGTCCCGGACGATCTTCTCCTCCCGGCGGAAGGAGGGCAGCCGGAAGATGCCGCTCCACATGGTGTAGTGCATCTGGGTGTCCATGGCAACCTTCACGTTGTCCTCCACGGACAGGTTGGAGAACAGCCGGATGTTCTGGAAGGTCCGGGCGATACCGGCCCGGTTGACGTGGATGGTGTCCATGCCGTGGGTGTCCCGGCCGTCCAGGAGGATGGTGCCCTTGGTGGGCTGGTACACCTTGGTCAGCAGGTTGAACACGGTGGTCTTGCCGGCGCCGTTGGGGCCGATGAGGCCGGCGATCTCTGTGCGGCCGATGGTGAGGTTGAAGTCCTCCACGGCCTTGAGGCCGCCGAAGGTGATGCCCAGGTTGATGCACTCCAGAATGGGAGACTTGTCGGCATCCCGGTCCGGCACCATGGCGCCGGAGGGGACGGGAATCAGTTTGGAAAACATATCAGACAGCCTCCTTTCCGCGGCGGCGCAGCCCCAGCCGTCCCAGCATGGACCGCATGGTGGGATTGTTGGTGGCCAGCATCACCAGGATCAGCACGATGGCGTAGACCAGCATCCGGTAGTCGGAAAAGCTGCGCAGAGCCTCCGGCAGAATGGTCAGGGCTGCCGCAGCGATCAAAGAGCCCCAGATATTGCCCAGGCCGCCCAGCACCACGAACACCAGCACCAGAATGGAGGTGTTGAAATTGAACTTGGTGGCCTGAAGGGAGGAGAAGTTCAGACCGTACAGGGCGCCGGCGGCACCCGCCAGGGCGGCGGAGGTGACGAAGGCCATCATCTTGTACTTGGTCAGGTTCAATCCGATGCTCTCGGCGGCGATACTGTTGTCCCGCAGAGCCATGATGGCCCGGCCGGCCCGGCTGTGCTTGAGGTTCAGCACCACGGCCAGGGTCACCATCACCAGCAGGAAGCCGGCGGTGAAGGTGGCGATGGTGGCGGTGCCCACGGCGCCCTGGGCGCCCTTGATGATGGCCGTGCCGTTTTCGCTCAGGCCCAGGGAGTCCACGGACTTGTCACCGCTGAGGTTGAGGGCAATGTGAAGGCCGGTCTCGTCGTAGCCAACCAGCAGGCAGTTGACCAGCTCCTTGATGATCTCACCGAAGGCCAGGGTGACGATGGCCAGATAGTCGCCCCGCAGACGCAGCACCGGCATGCCCACCAGGGTGCCAACCACCGCCGCCAGGATGGCACCGATCACCATGGCCACGGCCAGGCGGACCGGCTCGGAGGGGATGGCGCTCTGGAGACTCATGGCGGCGATGACGCCGGAAAAGGCGCCCACGCTCATGAAGCCCGCGTGGCCCAGGCTCAGCTCACCCAGGATGCCCACAGTCAGGTTCAGGGACACCGCCATGGACATGTAGCAGCAGATGGGCACCAGCTGGCCTGTCAGAGACCGGCTCAGCAGCCCCTGGCGGCTGAGGATGGTCATGACGGCGAAGGCCAGGATCACGCCCAGATAAGTAAACAGATCCGTATAGGACCGCTTTTTAAAAATGGGTTTTGTCATCTCCGCCACCTCACACTTTCTCAGGCACATATTTGCCCAAAAGACCCGCCGGCTTCACCAGCAGCACCACGATCAGCACGGCAAAGACGATGGAGTTGGCCAGGTTCATGGAGATATACGCCTTGGCCAGGGCCTCGATAACGCCCAGCAGCAATCCGCCCAGGAAGGCGCCGGGGATGGAGCCGATGCCGCCGAACACGGCAGCGGTAAAGGCCTTGATGCCGGGCATGGAGCCGGTGGTGGGCATCAGGGTGCCGTAGGAGGAGCACAGCAGCACACCGGCGATAGCCGCCAGCGCGGAGCCGATGGCAAAGGTCATGGAGATGGTGGCGTTGACGTTGATGCCCATCAACTGCGCGGCGCTGCGGTCCTCGGAGCAGGCCCGCATGGCCTTGCCCATCTTGCTCTTGCTGGTGAAGGTGGTGAGGGCGGCCATGATGACCAGGCAGGTGACCACCGTCAAAATGGAGACATAGGGGATGGAGAGCTGTCCTCCCATCAGGGAAAGGGAGCCCGCCACCACGGGGGAGTAGACCTTGGGAGCGGCGGACCAGATCAGCTGGGCCGCGTTTTGCAGGAAGTAGCTCACGCCGATAGCGGTAATCAGCACGGCCAGGGAGGGAGCGGCACGCAGGGGCTTGTAAGCAAGACCCTCAATGACCACACCCAGCACCGTGCATACCACCATGGCCAGCAGCACGGATACGATGCTGGGGAGCCCCAAGTAGTTCATGGCGCAAAAGGAAATGTAGCCGCCCACCATGATGATATCACCGTGGGCGAAGTTCAGCATTTTCGCAATACCGTAAACCATGGTATAGCCCAGGGCGATGATGGCGTACACACTGCCCAGACTGATGCCGCTGATCAGGTAGGAGAGAAATTCCATCAGGAAGCACCTCTTTTTCTCTTGACTGTTCTATGGCAGAAATACGGACAGCAACGGCAGTGGCTGCCGCCCCTGTTTCCACCATAGAAATCACGCGGCGGGACTGCCGGGAGAGACTCCCGGCAGCCGCCGCATTGTGATGGATTGAATGGGAAAGGGGATTACTGGGGCAGAACGTACACGCCGTCCTGGATGACGAAGGCGGTGGGATCCTTGGACACGGCGCCGTCGGCAGACCAGGTCATACCCTTGCCGGTGAGGCCGTCGTGGGTGAGGGTGGTCATGGTGGGGACCAGCGCCTCGCAGATGTCGGCAGCGGACATATCGGCGGTGCAGCCGGCAGCCTCCAGGGCCTCCTTGAGGATGTACACGGCGTCATAAGCGTCAGCAGCGAACTGGTTGGGGGTCTCGCCGAACTGATCCTGATAAGCCTGGACGAAAGACTGGTTTTCCTCCAGAGTGGCGGAGAAGGGGGTCAGCAGCATGACGCCCTCGGCCAGAGAGGCGTCAAAGCCCTCCATGGTGAGGATGCCGTCCATGCCGTCCACGCCGAAGAAGGTGGGGGCATAGCCCATGGCGTTGGCCTGGTTGAGGATGACGGAAGCGGGCTGATAGTACATGGGCAGGAACAACGTGTCGGCACCGGCTGCCTGAGCGGCGGTCAGCTGCACGGAGAAGTCGGTGGCGGTGTCCTTGGTGAAGGTGCCCTCATCCACAATGGTCAGGCCCTTGGCCTCGGCCTCAGAGACAAAAGCGTCCCGGATGCCCTGAGAATAAGCGTCGTCGTTCTGATAGAGGACATAGATCTTGGCGTCGGCCATGTTTTCGGCCATGTAGTCTGCGGAGCTGGTGCCCTGGTTGGGGTCGGTGAAGCAGACCTGGAAGACATTGTCCTTACCGGAGGTGACATCGGTGGAGGAGGCGGAGGGCGTCAGCATGAAGGTCCGGTCCTCATAGCACTTGGCAGCCACGGAAACGGAGGGGCCGGTGGTGGTGGGGCCAACCAGCAGCTGCATGCCCCAGTCCATCAGGGTGTTGTAGGCGTTGACGGAGGTCTCACCGTCGTTGACATCGTCCTCGCTCTTGAGCTCGAACTGGATGTCGCCGCCAGCGGCGTTGATTTCCTCCACGGCGATGGCGGCGCCGTTGGCGACGGCCTGGCCGTAGATGGCAGCGTCACCGGTGAGGGGGCCGATGGTACCGATCTTGAAGGCGGTGCCGGAGGCAGAGCCGGCATCCTCTTCGGTAGCGGAATCGGTGGAAGCGGTGTCGTCGGAGGCGGTGTCGTTACCGCCGCAGGCGGCCAGGCTGAGAACCATGGCCAGGGTCAGAACCATTGCAAAAAACTTCTTTTTCATCTCATCTGCTCCTTTTGGGAATAAATTATACAAAAAAGCGGCCGCGCCCGGAAGGCACAGCCGCTTTGCTGTATCTCAGCAATATGCGCGTGTTCGCTTCCTTGGCGTATGAGGGGACACTTTAATCAACAAAACTACCAGCAGAATCACCAGGCCCAGTACCAGAATGGAAATGTGCAATACCACCAGGCATACCAGGGCGCAAATAATGAGAATGGACGCCATCATCATGGCGTCCACAGACAGAGCGATATTGGCGCAGGCAGAGTGCGCGCAGGAAGAAGCCTCTGCCTGATCGGCAGACGCGCTGAGAGACATCATCATGAAAGACTTGCTCATGGAAGTGTACATCATGGCGCTGGCTCCTTTCTGCTGGAAGTTGTGTACCATTTTACCGGGTAAAAGCAGTAAAGTCAACGGGCGTTTTGCTTGGATAATTCACAGAAAAGACACAATATATTGGGGAATATTATGCGTTATGCACAAATTGAATAAAGAGATACAAAAAATGAGGCTGCTTCTTAACACTATCTTTACACAAATGCGGTATGAAAAAAACAGCAGACTTCTCTGACAGAAAAAGGACCGCCCGTCCGGGCGGTCCTTTTCGGAGAAATCGACTTAGAAGCACTTGCGATAGATGGCCTCTTCGCTCTCGAGGTCGAAGGGATAGTAGGCGTTGGTCATGAGGCGCTGCTGGTTGGCCTCCACAGACTGGGGGAAGGCCTTGAAGTCGGCCTCGGTGAAGCCGCAGTCGCGCAGGGGACGCAGGGGCAGGATGCGCTGGAGCAGGGCATTCATCTCAGGGATGGCATCCTCCGCCTTGCAGCCCAGGATCTTGGCCACCAGCTCCTTGAACTTCATGATCTCGCCGGTGGGGTTCTTCTCGTCATAGTAGTCCATGATGGCGCCGAAGAGCATATAGTTGCTCTCGCCGTGGGGCACGTGATAGGTGCCGCCCAAGGGGAAGCTCATGCCGTGGACAGGGCCGCAGCCGGCCTTCAGGAAGGCGATGCCGGCGTAGAAGGAGGCGGTCACGAACTCCAGCATATAGTCGAACCGGGCGTCGGGACCCTTCTCGTCGATCAGCTTGAACCCCTTGAGGATCATGTCCATGGCCTTCTCGCTGAAGAGCTCGGAGGTGATGGTCTTGCGGTGGGGGCTCAGGAAGGACTCAGTGGCGTGGACCAGAGCGTCGATGGCGGAGCAGGCGAAGGGCTTGTAGGGCAGGGTCCGCAGCAGGTCGGGGATCAGGCACACCTTGTTGGGGATGATGTCGTCGGAGACCAGGCCCAGCTTGGTCTCGCCGCCGGTCAGCACGCCGTCCTTCTCGTCCTTGACGATGGCCACAGAGATGTTGGTGCACTCACTGCCGGTGCCGCAGGTGGTGGGGATGGCGATGACGTCCTTCTCATGGATCACGGGGAAGCGCTTGAAGTACAGGTTGTGGACCGTGTCGGGGCGCTTGCAGCCCAGCAGCTTGCACAGGTCCATGATGGCGCCGCCGCCCACGGCGATGACGCGGTCATAGCTGTCGTAGGGGATGGCGTCGTACATGATCTGGATCATTTCCTCGCTGGGCTCGCCGGCGCCGAACTTCTCCTGGAACACGTAGTTGCACTTCAGCCCCAGGTCCTTCATGAAGGGGGTGTAGATGAACTCGTTGGTCAGCACCACGTCCCGCTCGTTCAGATCGAACTCCTTGGCCATGTCGGCGAAGGTCTGGAACTTGTACACGGTGGGCGCGAAGATGATCTCTCTCTTATCGGCCATCAGGGCAGCGGAAAAAGCATCCATATCTGGTTCTCCTTTTCAAAATTTTTAAATAATGGCGATACAGGCAGGGTCCCTGATCGGGACCCTGCCGGATATCCGATTTACTTGCGGGCGACGGCCTTCTTCACGGCCGCCACGATGTTGGCGGCGCGCAGGCCGTACTCGTCCATCAGGAAGTCCTGGGGACCCACCTGACCGAACTGGTCCTGGACGCCCACGAACTCCTGGATGGTGGGGGCGTTCTTGGCCAGGCAGTTGGCCACCACGCTGCCCAGACCGCAGGTGACGTTGTGGTTCTCAGCGGTGACGATGGCGCCGGTCTCCTTGGCGGCCTTGACCACCAGCTCCTCGTCCAGCGGCTTCCAGGTGAACATGTCGATGACACGGACGGAGATGCCCTCCGCAGCCAGGGCCTCGTAGGCCTTCAGGCTCTCGTCCACCATGATGCCGGAGGTAATGATGGTGGCGACATCCTTGTCGGACTCGTGCAGCACCACGCCCTTGCCGATCTCGAACTCAGAGCCCTCGCCGTACACCTGGATGATGCCCTTGCGGACGAAGCGGGTGTAGCTGACGCCCTCCACGTTCACCAGCTGACGGGTGATGCTGGCCAGCTGGTCATAGTCGGCGGGATCCAGCACGGTGGTCTCGGGGATGGACAGGTACATGGCCGCGTCCTCCAGCGGCATATGGGTGCCGCCGTTGAAGGCGGCGGTGACGCCGGCGTCGGAGCCCAGCACCCGGACGCTCAGCCCGGCGTAGGCGGCGGACATGTAGATCTGGTCATAGCAGCGGCGGGAGGAGAAGGTGCCGAAGGAGTGGAAGAACACCTTCTTGCCGGTGGCGGCCAGGCCGGCGGCCACGCCGGCGGCGTTGCCCTCGGCGATGCCGGCCTCAAAGGCCCGGTCGGGGTAGTTCTTGCGCAGCATCTTGGTGTTGATGCAGCCCATCAGGTCGCAGTCCACGTAGCAGATGGACTTGTCCTCCGCCATCATCTCGTTCAGCGTCAGAGCGAGACCGTCCCGGCAGGCCCGGGAATCTTTCTTGTGCTCACCAATCAGTTTCACGTTCATGATCTCACCCTCCTCTTAAGCGTTCTTGGCGTCTTCATACGCCTTCTCAGCGGCGGCCAGCGCCTCGGCCCACTGCTCTTCGTTGGGCTGAGAGGAGTGGTCGTGCTTGGGCTCGGCGAAGGTGGCGCCCTTGCCCTTGCAGGTGTCCAGCACGATGCAGCTGGGAACGCCCTTGGTGGCGTAGGCCTTCTGGATGGCGTCGTAGATGGCGGTCACGTCATGGCCGTCGATCTCCTGGGTGAACAGGCCGAAGGAGGCGGCCTTCTTGGCGATGTCGCCGTGGGCCAGGATGTCGTCGGTGGGGCCGTCCAGCTGATAGCCGTTGTTATCGATGAAGTAGATGATGTTGTCCAGCTTGTGGGCATAGGCGAAGTGGAAGGCCTCCCAGACCTGTCCCTCGTCCGCCTCACCGTCGCCGATGACGCAGAAGACGTGGTTGTTGCGGCCGTCAATCTTATTGCCCAGCGCCGCGCCGGTGGCGGTGGAGGCGCCCTGGCCCAGAGAGCCGGTGGTCAGATCCACGCCCGGGGTCAGCTTGCGGTCGGTGTGGCTGGGGAACTTGGTGTGAGGATGGTTCAGGGTATAGGCCTCTTCCATCGGGTAATAACCCATGAGGCCGAAGGTGGCGTAGGCCACGGGGCCGGCGTGGCCCTTGCTGAGCACCAGCCAGTCGCGGTCCTCCCACCGGGGATTCTTGGGATCAAATTTCATGACCTCTCCGTACAGGACGGCCATCAGGTCGGCCAGGTCCATGGAACCGCCCACGTGGCCGAATCCACGGGAGTGGATGACCTTCAGCGTTTCCAGCCGGATCTGCGCCGCCAGAACCTTGCAGTTTTTCTCGTTCATCAGGTGTTTCTTCCTTTCCTTTTCATTTTTGAGCACCGGGCCGCCGCAGGCGGCACGGCGCCAGTTTCACATCGGAAAAGACCTCCCTCCCGCGGAGGGGGGCGCCTGGGGAAAGAACAGGTCCGGCAAAGCGTGTACGTTCACACAAAGATGTAACTATCCACTCTCAATATCCAAAACCGCATTTTCTGCCCTTGTGCGGCGAAAGCGGAAACGGAGCCGGGCAAGGCACGGGCGCGGTCCAAAGGGCGCACCTGTCCTACCTTGTATTCTACAGCAGCTTGAGGGGCCGCGTCAATGACAATTTACTTTTTAACGATCTATTTTCCCAACGGTCCCAGACGATTGAGGGCGAAAGAAAGGGGCCGGCGCCACAGGCAGGAAGGCTTCTTTGACCAAAAGCGGAAACGTTTGCGATTTTTTCGGCATTTTTTTATGAGAATCAGGATTTTTCTGAGAAACTGACGCTGTTGAAACAAAAAGAAAGATCTGTCCTATTGGTTGCGAAAATGGCACAAAAATACCAAAAAGATATTGACATTGACAATGTAATCGTATATTCTGTGGGTAGGCGGCCACAGGGGGACGCCCCCTGTGGCCGCCGCTTCCAGGCAATCGGAAACGTTTGCGACATGGGAGACCTCCCGAGGCGCCCTCTGCGGCTCATGGAAGAAGGACGATGCCCTATGAAAAACGTAACGCTGAAGGATGTGGCAAAAGCAGCAGGCGTGTCCTACGCCACTGTGTCCCGGGCCCTCTCCGGCAGTCCCCAGATCAGCGGTGCCACCCGGGAGCGGATCATCAAGCTGTGCGACGAGATGGGCTACACCACCAACTATGTGGCCCGGTCCATGGTGATGAAGAAAACGGATCTGATCGGCCTGGTGGTGCCGGCCATTGACAATGAGTTCATGTCCCAGCTGGCATATTACGCGGAGATGAGCGCCCGGGCCCACGGATACAATATCATGCTGTGCAATTCGGGCCCGGACCTGCGGCAGGAAAAGACCGTGGTGAAGCTGCTGCTGGGCCGCCAGGTGGATGGTATCCTGATCGTGCCCCAGAGCCCCAAGACCTACGAAAACATCCAGGCCTACACCAGCCAGGTGCCCACGGTGTTTTTAGGGGAGAACCTGCGGGATCAGCCCCAGAGCTATGTGGCCGCGGACAACAGCTGGGGCACCTACATCGGTACTCGCTACCTCTGGGAACTGGGCCACCGGGACATTCTGTACTTCGGCCGCCGCCATTCCACCACCCACCAGCTGCGGGCGGAGGGGTACATGCGGGCCT
This sequence comes from Dysosmobacter sp. Marseille-Q4140, assembly GCA_018228705.1. NCBI lineage: Bacteria > Bacillati > Bacillota > Clostridia > Eubacteriales > Oscillospiraceae > Dysosmobacter > Dysosmobacter sp. Marseille-Q4140. The sequence goes on from CP073694.1 coordinate 2,850,210, forward strand.
GCCAGGAGCTGGGCCTCAGGCAGAGGTTTTTCAACAGCGAGTATTCCCGCTCCTCCATTGAAAACGGATACCAGATGGCCAAGGAACTGTTCTCTCAACCCATCGACTATACCGCCATTTTTGCCTCCACGGATTCCAACGCTCTGGGCATCCTGAAGGCCGCGGACGAGCTGCATATTGCCATTCCCGACCGGCTGAGCCTGATCGGCTTTGACGACATTCCCTCCACGGCGCTGCCCCGGATCGAACTGACCACCATTGAGCAGCCCAAGCGGGCCATGGCGGTCCAGGCGGTGGAGATGCTGCGGGACCGGATCGAAAACGGGACCCAGGGCTACGCCCACCAGATCCTCATGCCGGCTCTGGTGAAACGAGAGACCTGCGCCGGCCTGCGCTGAGGCGCCGGACGGTTCGATCCAGCAAATACTGATAGAAAGAGGCTATGTTATGAACGGATACCTGTACGACCCGCACACCCATACGGCGGAGACCAGCAAGTGCGGGCACCTGCCCGCGGCCGATGTGGTGGACCGCTATGTGCGCAACGGCTTCTCCGGCCTGGTGGTCACGGACCACCTGCATCCGGAGTACCTGTCCCGCATCGACACGGACCACAACTGGGACCATGTGATGGATCACTACCTCTCCGGCTACCATGCCTCCAAGGCCCGGGGCGACGAGGTGGGACTGGACGTGATCCTGGGCGCGGAACTGCGGTTCCCGGAAAACGATAACGACTACCTGGTCTACGGCATCGACGAGCAGTGGCTGCGTTCCAACCCTTATATGTGCTGCATGAGCGCGCAGGAGTTCTACGACAAGTTCCATGACCAGGTGCTCATCATCCACGCCCACCCCTTCCGCAAGGGCAGCGCTCCGGTTCAGGAGACCGCCGTCCACGGGGCGGAGATCATCAACGGCAACCCCCGCCACGAAAACAACAACGACAAGGCTCTGGAATTGTGCCTGCGGCATCCGGAGTATTACCGTCTGGCCGGGTCTGACACCCACCGGGACAAGGACGAGGCCCGGGCCGGCGTGATCCTGCCGGAGCGCGTCAAGGATTCCTACGCATACAAGGCCATCATCGAGAGCGGCCGGTTCCACCTGTGGAGCCCGGAGTTCCAGTCCTTCGTGGATGCGGATGAGAAGATCAGAGAGGAGAGCGGGAAATGAGCCGGTACGATTCCCTCATCATCGGTGAGGTGGCCCGGGACACCAACGTGGACTATGACGGCACCACCGTCAAGGCCATCGGCGGCGCCGTGTACTACTCCGGCTATGCCGCCGCCAACATCGGCCACAAGATCGCCGTGCTGCCCAAGGCGGACCCGGAGGTGGACCTGAAGGAGGCCTTTGCCAAGGCGCCCAACGCCACGGTCTATCCTCTGGTCAGCGAGACCTCCTTTGTCACCAAGAACGTCTACCACACCGCCGACCGGGAGCGCCGCACCTCCACCGTGGACAGCGTCATCACCCCTTACCGCACCGACGAGGTGCCCCAGATCGACGCCGCCATCTGGCATCTGGCGGGCCTGGTGGGTGGGGACATCCCCAACGAGATGATCCCCTTCGCCGCCCAGCACGCCATGGTGGCCATCGATGTCCAGTGCATGCTGCGCTGGGTGGAAAACGGCGGCATGGTCTACCACGACTGGGCCGAGAAGAAGGAGATGCTTCCCTACGTCCGCTTCCTCAAGACCGACGCCGCCGAGGCGGAGATCCTGACGGGCCTGACCGACCGGGCCGAGGCCGCCAAGGTCCTCTACGGTTGGGGTGCCAAGGAGGTCCTCATCACCCACAACACCGAGGTTCTGGTCTACGACGGCAAGGAGATCTACACCTGCCCCATCAAGGCCCGGAACCTCTCCGGCCGCACCGGCCGGGGCGACACCACCTTCGCCGGGTACATCAACGAGCGGCTGACTGCCGACATCCCCACCGCACTCCGCACCGCCACGGCCCTGGTCTCTTTGAAGATGGAGACTCCGGGCCCCTTCCAGGGCACCCGGGCCGACGTGGAGGCCTACATGAAAGAATTCTTCTGAGTCTGCTCAAGATACCGGACGCACAGATAAACAGCCCGGCTCCCCAGAGGGAGCCGGGCTGCTTTCGTTATTTGCGGAAAAGGGGCGGATGGAGCACATCCCCGGTGTGCTCCGTCCTTTGGGCTCCGCTTATGACACGGCGGCCGCCGTCAGCGCGGCGCTGGGCGCGGCGGGGGCCAGGAACGTCTGGCGGACGGCGGTCAGATCCAGGGTGTAGACGCTGTCGTAGGGGGTGTACCGAACCAGCAGATACGCGCCGTTGACCCCGGCGGGCCGCAGTTCCACGGAGCGGACGGCCGACCAGGCCGCCCTGGCCGAGCCGAACTGCTCCACCGGCAGGCAGGCCGCCAGGACCTCCGGGTCCGCCCAGCAGTCGCGCCAGGTTTCGCCGCCGTCCTCCGTTTGCAGCAGCGTCCAGGGCGCGTCTCCGCCGCCGCCCAGCAGGACGGCGCCCTCCGCGCTGTACGCCCACAGTGCCCGGACGCTGACGGAGAGCGGGCTGCCCGCCTCCGTCCAGGTCCTGCCGCCGTCGGCGGTGCGGAGCAGCCGGGCGCCGCTGACGGCCCAGCCGCCCGTCTCGCTGAAGAAGGAGCTGGCATCGGCCCCCTCCGGCAGGGCGTCCGCCTCCGGGGCGAAGGGGGCGTCGAGGGTGTCTGTCAGGACCCCGGCGGCCTCCAGCAGGTTCCCGTAGGCCCAGTGGCCGGCGGTCAGATCGGACCAGGGGCTCATACCCAGGCCCACCGGGCTCTGGGCCGCATCCCGGCCCAGCATCCGGTTGACGGCGGTCACCGCCTGGGCCCGGGTCACCGGAGCCTCCGGTCGGAACAGGCCGTCGGACCCGCCCTGCATCCAGCCCAGGACCGTGGCGCTGTGGATGTACCCGGCGGCCCAGTGGTCCGCCGGTACGTCGGCAAAGGGCTCCGTGTCACCGTAGAGGCCCACCGGCGGGGCGAACTGGCAGCGGTGCAGCAGCACCGCCAGCTGGGCCCGGGTCACCGGGGCCTCCGGATGAAAGGCGCCGTCGGCGTAGCCGGTGAACATGCCGTAGCTGGCCAGATAGCTGGCCGCCTGGCACTGGGCCTCGTCCGGGATGTCGCAGAAGGGGCCCTGGTAGCGGCTGCGCTGGTTGTCCGCCTCCAGCAGGGCATAGAGTATCTCCGCCAGCTCTCCCCGGGTCAGGGGATCGTCCGGCCGCACCAGGCCGTCCTCCGCCGTGAGGTAGGCCAGGTGCCGTTCCGTGCGCAGCACCGGCAGGTCGTCGGGCTTGGCGGGCCGCAGATACCTGCGCAGCTGCTCCACCGACAGGGCCTCCGCCGCCCGGACGAAGTCTTCCAGGGTTTCCGGGCCGCAGTTTACCCCGCCGCCGGGGGATCTCCACAAGAAGGCCCGGTCCGTCCCCATGGCCACGATGCGGTACGCCGGCTGGGTATAGGCTGGGGAAAAGACCGCGCAGCGTGGCGTGACCGTCACCAGCGTGCCGATGAGGCCGCCGTTTTCCCGGGAGGCCGTGTGATAGAAGGATACGGTGCCGGCGCCGGTCTCCGCGGTGACCTCGTCGTCAGAGAGGCCGGGGACCGTCAGGGTGAAGTCCGCGGTCTCCAGGCGGAAGGTCCCGGCGGCGGAGGCCGGGGCGGCCAGGGCGAACACCAGGCAGATGCTCAGCAGGAGGGACGATCGTCTCATGGCGGACAGCTCCTTTCGGAAAATGTGTGCCGGCGAAAGTGCCGCTTTATGATAACAACATTATAGCAGCGGGATTTCCCCGGGATAAACCACAAAGCAGCAACAATTCGATACAATTTGAAAACATTGGAAAAGCCGGAGGTCCTGTGGACCTCCGGCCGGGATGTGGGATGCGTCAGGCTGATGCGGGGATCTCCGCCGCCAGCTCCCGCAGGACCCTCTTTTGCAGGGGAACGGCGCACAGCAGGGTCAGCAGGTCCGACACGGCCTGGGTCATCTGGATGCCCAGGACCCCCAGGGTCAGGGAGAGGATGGCCACCAGGGGGATGAAGAAGATGCCCTGCCGGGCCATGGCGATGAAGGTGGCAGGGCCGGTGCGGCCGATGGTTTGGAGCATCATGTTGCTCATGACGATCCAGCCCTGGAAGCAGAAGGTGACGCACTGGAACCGCAGCGCCGCGGCGCCGCAGGCGATGACCTCCGGGTCGTCCCGGAACACCGCCACGATCTGGGGCGCGAAAGCAAATCCCAGGGCGCCCACGGCCATCAGAAAGACAGTGGAGCTGCGGAAGCAGAAGCGGAACCCCTCCAGCACCCGGTGGTAGAGCTTTGCCCCGTAGTTGAAGCCGCACACCGGTTGGAAGCCCTGACCGAAGCCGATCATGGCGGAGGCGCCGAAGTTCATGATCCGCTGGACCACGCCCATAGCGGCGATGACGGCGTCGCCATAGGGCCGGGCGGCCCAGTTGAGGCAGATGGTGGCTACGCTGGCCAGGCCCTGCCGGGCCAGGGAGGGCAGGCCGCCCTTTAGGATCATCAGGTAGTAGCTGGGTTTGAGCTGGACCCGGGAGATGTGGATGTGGAGGTTGCCGCCCCGGGTGCAGCCCACCAGCAGCAGGCAGAAGCTGACGAACTGGCTGAAAATGGTGGCCCAGGCGGCCCCGGCGATGCCCATGTCGAACACGAAGATCAGCAGAGGGTCCAGCCCGATGTTCAGTACGGCACCGCTGACGATGCCCACCATGCCGTACACGGCGCTGCCCTGAAAGCGCAGCTGGTTGTTGAGGACCAGGGAGGCGGTCATCCAGGGGGCGCCGAAGAGGATCACCCGCATATAGTCCCGGGCGTAGGGCAGGATGGTGGGCGTGGAGCCCAGGAAGTTGGCCAGGGGCGTCAGGAAGATCTGGCCCAGGACACAGATGACAAGGCCCGTGGCCAGGGCGGCGAAAAAGCCGGTGGCCGCCATGTTGGAGGCAGTCTCCGTGTGCTGCTTGCCCAGTTCCCGGGAGATGAAGTTGCCGCTGCCGTGGCCGAAGAAGAAACCCACCGCCTGGATGATGGCCATGAGGGAGAATACCACGCCCACGGCGCCGGTGGCGGGATTGCTGTTCAGCATCCCGACAAAAAAGGTGTCCGCCATGTTGTAGAAGGCGGTCACCAGCATACTGATGATGCAGGGAAGGGCCAGCCGGCAAATCAGAGAGCTGACCGGATCCTCTGTCAGATGGTGAAATTTTTGTTCCTGCTTGTCCTCCATGGGGCCGTCGCCGCCTTTCTCAGAATTACGCAATCGTTAACGAAATTATAACACGATATTTATGAGAGGAAAAGCCTTTCTGCCAGAGAAAGCCCGCTGCTCCAGTGTTTCGGGTCAGGCGCCTGATGAGACGCAGGCGCATAGAATGGACTGCATCTCCCGGTGAGCGGCCGGGGCCGCCGGTGCGGCCTCAGAGGCCCCGCGGGAGAGGCCAATCTCTAGGAAACGAGGGAGTTTGCTTTGCGAATTAATGAAGCATACGAGCACGAGGCCCTTCGGTCCTGCCAGACCGAGGAGACCACCTGCCCGATCAATGGATGCAGCAAGGTCAGTACTCAGTGTGTAGACGTCTCGGCGCCGGTGGTTCTTGCCCCCACCGCGTCTTTGGGGAGCCCCACGGTCACTTGTCAGGGAAGCCCCAGCGTTACTTGCGTCACCAGTTCCGACAAGACCTACTGCACCGTGACGCTGACGCAGCAGGTGTGCGTGTCCATCCCGGTGTGCTACGGTGTGTCCATAGCCACCGGCGAGGTCACCATCGCCTGCGCTGACAGTGGTACGGGCAGCTGCCATTGCCGCTGCTGACGAAAACGGATGTCCCCCGCCGGTTTTCCGGCGGGGGACGTGCCTTTTCGGGGGAAAATAGGCTTGCAACTTTCCCGAAAAGCCGGTATACTGAATTGATATTTGAATGAGAACAACACGGAAAGGATGATCCATATGACCGCTTATCCCCAGATGAGCCCCGCGGAGCGGAAAGAGGAGTACGCCCGCCTGATGAAGGAGTACGAGGACCTGAAGGCCCGGGGCCTGAAGCTGAACATGGCCCGGGGCAAGCCCGGCAAGGCCCAGCTGGACCTGGTCAGCGACATCTTCCAGCTGATGCAGAGGCCCGAGGACTATGTGTCCGACGGTGTGGACGTGCGCAACTACGGCGAGCTCTCCGGCCTGCCCGCCGCCAAGCAGCTGTTCGCCGAGATCCTGGACTGCAAGAGCGAGCAGGTGTTCGTGGGCGGCAACGCCAGCTTGCAGCTGATGTACGACACCGTCTCCAAGGCCTATACCCATGGCCTGCTCCACAGCGAGCGGCCCTGGTGCAAGGAGCCTGTGGTGAAGTGGCTGTGCCCCGCCCCCGGCTACGACCGCCACTTCAAGGTGACCGAGTCCTTTGGATTTGAGCTCATCACCGTCCCCATGACCGACGAGGGCCCCGACATGGACGTGGTGGAGAAATACATCGCGGATCCTGCGGTGAAGGGCATGTGGAACGTGCCCAAGTACTCCAACCCCGACGGCATCATCTACTCCGCCGAGACCATCCGCCGCATCGCCTCCATGAAGCCCGCCGCGCCGGACTTTCTGCTGATGTGGGACAACGCCTACTGCATCCACGAGTTCGAGGGGGAGTACGTGCCCTTCCCGGACATCCTCTCCGAGTGCGCCAAGTACGGCAACGCCGACATGGTCTTTGAGTTTGCCTCCACCTCCAAGGTCACCCTGCCCGGCGCCGGCATCTCCTGCTTCGCCTGCTCCGAGGCCAACATGGCCTATATGGAGAAGCTCCTCACCGTCCAGGTCATCAGCTTCGACAAGGTGAACCAGCAGCGCCACGTGCTCTACCTCAAGGACAAGGCCCACACCCTGGAGCTGATGCGCAAGCACGCCGCCATCATGGGCCCCAAGTTCCGCTGCGTGGTGGACGCCCTGGACCGGGAGATCGCCCCTCTGGAGATCGCCTCCTGGCGCCGCCCCAAGGGCGGCTACTTCGTCTCCCTCAACGCCATGCCCGGCACCGCCAAGCGGACCCTGGCCCTTTGCAAGGAGGCGGGCGTCACCATGACCGGCGCCGGCGCCACCTTCCCCTACGGCAAGGACCCCGCCGACAGCAACATCCGCATCGCCCCCTCCCTGCCTCCCGTGGAGGAGCTGGAGCAGGCCATCGCGGTGCTGTGCGTGTGCCTGAAGATGGCCGCCCTGGAGAAGCTGGGCGTATGAGATACTTGGGCAGCGTCTACCGCCCCCCCTCCGAGGCGTACAGCCTCATCGTCCAGGTGACCTACGGGTGCAGCCACAACACCTGCGCGTTTTGCAGCATGTACAAGGAAAAGCGCTTTGCCCTCCGGCCCCTGGAGGAGGTGCTGGAGGACTTCCGCCTGGCCCGGCAGACCTACCGCCGGGTGGAGCGGGTGTTCCTGGCCGACGGGGACGCCCTGGTCCGCAAGGCCTCAGAGCTGTATACGATCCTGGATACCATCCGGGCGCTGTTCCCGGAGTGTGAGCGGGTCACCAGCTACGCCTCCCCCGCGTCCCTGCGCATCCGCACCATGGAGGAGCTGAAAACGCTCCGGGAAAAGGGCCTCACCATGGTCTACATGGGACTGGAGTCCGGCTGCGACGATGTGCTGAAGCTCATGCGCAAGGGCCACCTGTCCGCGGAGATCGTGGAGATGGGCTGCAAGGCACGCCAGAGCGGTATGGCCCTCTCCGTTACGGCCATCACGGGCCTGGGCGGGCCGGAACTACTGGAGCGCCACGCCGTGGAGACGGCGGAGGCCTTCAACGCCATGAACCCGGAGTATATCGGCATGCTGACGCTGATGGTGGAGCCGGGCACGCCCCTGTACGACTGGGTGCGGGACGGCAGCTTCCGCCTGCTGACCCAGCCCCAGGTCCTCCGGGAGACCCGCCTTCTGGTGGAGAAGCTGGACAGCCCCGGCAGCGTGTTCCGCATGAACCACGCCAGCAACTACCTGGTGCTCAAGGGTACGCTGAACCGGGACAAGGCCGCTATGCTCTCGGAGATCGACCGGGCCGAGCACGACCTCAGCCGCCTGCGCCCCGAGGAGTGGCGGGGCCTGTAAAAGCAAAAAAAGACCGGACCGCGACTATTTCGCGGTCCGGTTTTTTCATGCCACGTGCTTGAAATTGCCCAGGGTCTCGCTGACGCTGGAGACGTAGGCGAAGGTGTCCGGGAAGCGGGCGAGGATCTCCTGGAACCGCACCACCTGGTGGCGGTTCACCACGCAGATCAGCAGGCACCGGGGCGTCTCGGAGTACATTCCCTCCGCCTGGAGCACTGTGACGCCGTGGTGGAGCTGCTGCAAAAGCTGCCGGGACAGCTCCTCCGGCTGGCGGGTGATAACCTCGAACTTCATGGCGGACTTGCCGCCCTTGAGGATGGTGTCGCTGATGCTGGAGCTGAGGTAGCAGTAGATCAGGCACAGGATCACCGGCTCGAACTGGCAGCCGTAGACGAAGAAGGACAGCACCGCCACCGAGGCGTTGAGGGTGAAGATCACCCACACTAGGCTGGCCTCCGGCCGCTTTTTCCGCACCCAGGCCGCCACGATGTCCGTGCCGCCGGTGGAGCCGTTGTGCCGGATGACCCAGCCGTACACCGCGCCGCTGACCACGCCGGCGGCCACGGGACCCAGGATGGCGGAGGAGCCGGTGTGATAGGCCAGGGCGCTCAGATCCACCCGTCCCAGGATCAGGTTTACGGCGGAAAAGGCCAGCACGAAGGTCAGTGTCTTGCGGGCAAAGTCCGGGTCCACCTTCTTCCACGCCAGCAAAATCAGCGGCAGATTGATCAGCAGAGAGAGATAGCCGATGCTCACGTGCAGAAGGTATTGCAGCATGGTGGCAAGGCCATTGATGCCGGCCGGGGCAAAGGCATTGGGAAAGACGAACAGCTGGTAGCTCAGGCCCATGACGCAGGCCAGGCCCGCCACCGCGCCGTAGCTGCGCAGGGTGTTCCAAGTAGGGTGTTCCATGGCGATGTGCGTTCCTCCGAAATCGATTTCGTTCGGCCCGCAGTATACCGCGTTCTCTGACGAAATGCAAGAAAAAATGCAAAAAAACTTCTGCATTGCAGGAAAACTTTCCTGCAATGCAGAATCGGTAAAAAAGCGGGCGAAGCCGGGCGAAAAAGACGGCCGGGATGCAGGGCGGCGGGAATGGTTCGTCACCGCCTTTTTCGGCTTTCGGCAGCGGCCTGTCACTCAGATCTTGCCAGCAGGAAGATGGTGGCGATGATGGCGGCGAAGCCCATAAGGTCCACCGCCGAGAAGGCGGTGCCCAGCCACACAGCGGAGAAAACGGTGGCAGAGACCGGCTCCGTGGCCGCCAGCATAGAGGATTTTACCGGGCCCACGTCCTGAATGCCCTGCATGAACAGCGTGAAGGAGAGGACCGTGCCGAAGAGCACGATGGCCGCCACCGCCAGCCAGCCCTGGAGGGGGAGGTCGGTGTGGAGCGTCCAGCTGCGGGCCCCCAGGTTCAGGATCGCGCCGCCGATCAGCATGCCCCAGCCGTTGATCGCCTCCCGGTTCCAGCGGGCGAGAAGCCGCCGGGGCAGCAGGGTGTACACGGTCACGGCCACTGCGGTGGCCAGGCCCCAGAACAGCCCCTGGGGCGAGAGGACCATGTGGGCCGGATCTCCGCCGGTGGCCAGCAGGAAGGTACCCAGCAGGGCCAGGACCAGGGCGACGGTCTCCACCCGGTTGGGCCGGCGCCGCAGCCGCAGACAGGTCAGCAGCATGATGATTACCAGGCTCAGGGTCTGGAGGACCGTGGTGGTGCCGGCATTGGAGTAGGAGATGGAGGTCATGTAGGCGTACTGACACATCATCAGTCCGAACACACCGTAGCCCACCAGCATGGCCGCGTCGGCGGGAGAGCGCCAGATGCGCAGCAGCTCCCGCCGGTGGCGGACGGCGGCCAGGGCCAGCATGATGACGCCGCCGGAGAGCAGCCGCAGGCAGGTCAGCCACAGGCTGCTGACGCCGTAGCGGGTGAAGAGGTATTGGCCGCAGGTGCCGGAGAAGCCCCAGCACACGCCGCCCAGCATGGTGCAAAGGCTTCCCCGCAGAAGATGGGATTTTGTTTCGTTCATGGTATTTTTTCGCGGAAAACCTCCGCCCAAAAGGGCGGAGGCCGTTTGATATTCCGTTCCTTTCAGAAGCGTTTGTCCTTGGCGGTGTCGCAGTAGGCGCAGCGGTAGGTGTGCTTTTCGGGGTCGCTGAGCAGGAAGATGGCGTCCAGCTGGGGCTCCGCCACGGTGATGCAGCGGGGGTTCTTGCAGTGGATGATATTCACCAGCTTCTTGGGCAGTTCCAGGTGCTTCTTCTCCACCCGGACTCCGTTGCGGATGATGTTGACGGTGATGTTGGCGTCGATGTAGCCCAGTACGTCCAGATCCACTTCCATGGGGGAGTCGATCTTGATGATGTCCTTCCTGCCCATGCGGCCGCTGCGGACGTTTTTGATGATGGCCACAGAGCAGTCCAGCTCGTCCAGATGCAGGTACTTGTAGATGTCCATGCTCTTGCCGGCCTGGATGTGGTCCAGGACCACGCCGTCTTGGATGCTGTCGATATTCATAGATGTGACCTCCTCAAACCTCAATGCCCAGCAGCTTCATGATCAGCGCCATGCGGATATACTTGCCGTTTTTCACCTGTTTCCAGTAGGCGGCCCTGGGGTCCTTGTCCACGGCCACAGCAATCTCGTTGACGCGGGGCAGGGGATGGAGGATAGACAGGTCCGGCTTGGCGTTCACCAGCTTTTCCGGGTTGAGAATGTAGCTGTCCTTCAGCCGCAGGTAGTCCTCCTCGTTGAAGAACCGCTCCTTCTGGACCCGGGTCATGTACAGGATGTCCAGCTGGGGGATGACGGATTCCAGATCCGTGGTCTGGGTGTAGGGGATGCCTTTCTTTTTGAAGGCCTCCTCCTTGACATACCGGGGGAGCTTGAGCTCCAGGGGGGAGATCAGCACGTAATTGATATCGGTGTAGCGGCTCAGGGCATTGACCAGGGAATGGACGGTGCGGCCGAATTTCAGGTCGCCGCAGAAGCCGATGGTGAAGCCGTTGAGCCGGCCCTTCTCCCGGTGGATGGTCAGCAGGTCCGTCAGGGTCTGGGTGGGGTGGTTGTGGCCGCCGTCACCGGCGTTGATGATCGGCACCTCAGAGAACTGGGCGGCGGCGTAGGGGGCGCCCTCCTTGGGATGGCGCATGGCGATGATGTCGGCATAGCAGCTGACGGTGTGGATGGTGTCGCCCACGGTCTCTCCCTTGGCGGTGGAGCTGGACATGGCCTCGGAGAAGCCCAGGGTGCTGCCGCCCAGGGCCAGCATGGCGGACTCAAAGCTCAGGCGGGTGCGGGTGGAGGGCTCGAAAAAGAGGGTGGCCAGCTGCTTGTGGGCGCAGGCGTTCTGGTATTTGGCGGGGTTTGCAATAATGTCCTCAGCGGTGGCGATCAGCTGGTCGATCTCTTCCACGCTCAGGTCTACGACATCCAGGATATTACGAGGCATGATAGCTCCTTTCTCAACCGATCCAACTTTCGTCGGAGGGATTTGCACGGAATTTCTTCAGCCGGTCGATGTCCTCGGGGCGGATCTTGCCCTCGTCGGCGGCCACGGCGCACACGGCGTCAAAATTGGACAGGGAGTAGTTGGTCACATTGGCGGCTGCCAGGCGGTCCAGGCCCTTCTGGAGCCCGTAGGTGAAGATGGACACGATGCCCAGCACCTGGGCGCCGGCCTCCCGCAGGGCCTCCACCACCTCGATGCAGCTTCCGCCGGTGGAGATCAGGTCCTCCACCACGACCACCTTCTGGCCCGGCTCCAGCTTGCCCTCGATGCGGTTGCCCCGGCCGTGGTCCTTGTTGCCGGAGCGGACGTAGCCCATGGGCAGGCCCATCAGGTGGCCCACGATGGCGGCGTGGGCGATGCCGGCGGTGGAGGTGCCCATCAGGACCTCCACGTCGGGATAGTGTTTGCAGATCAGGTCCACCAGCCCCTCCTCCACGTGGGTGCGGACGGCGGGAGCCGTCAGGGTCAGGCGGTTGTCGCAGTAAATGGGACTCTTGATGCCGCTGGCCCAGGTGAAGGGCTCGTCGGGCCGCAGAAAGACCGCTCCGATGGAGAGCAGGTCATGGGCGATGGTCTGTTCCAGGTTCATGTCAAAATCCTCCTTGGTAGAATACGAAGATCAGGCAGGGCGCTCAGCCCAGGAAGTCCGTCACGGCCCGGCGGTACGCGGCCACAGGGTCCTCGGCCTGGGTGATGGGGCGGCCCACCACGATGTAGTCGCAGCCGGACTTGCCGGCCTTCTCCGGGGTCATGATGCGCTTCTGGTCCCCGGCGGCGGAGTCGGCAAAGCGGATGCCCGGGGTGACGGTGACGAAGCCCGCACCGCAGTGCTCCTTCACCAGAGCCGCCTCCAGGGGAGAGCAGACTACGCCGTCCAGGCCGGAGGCCGCGGCGTTCTTGGCGTAGGCCATGACGGTGTCCGCCATGGGCACGTCGATCAGCAGCTCGTTTTTCAAAGCGGCGGCGTCGGTGGAGGTCAGCTGGGTCACGGCAATCAGCATCGGGCGGGTGCCGTCGGGCCGGGTCAGGCCCTCCAGGGCGGCCTTCATCATCTCAGAGGCACCGGCGGCGTGGAGGTTCACCATGTCCACGTCCAGCCGGGAGAGGACCGCCATGGCCCGCTTCACGGTGTTGGGGATGTCGTGGAGCTTCAGGTCCAGGAAGATCTTGTGGCCCCGGGCCTTGATGTCCCGGACCACCTGGGGACCCTCGGCATAGAACAGCTCCATGCCGATCTTCACGAAGGGTTTTTCCCCGGCGGGGAAGCGGTCCAGGAAGGAGAGGGTCTCCTCCTTGGTGGGGAAGTCCAGAGCGATGATCACGTCGTTAGCCATGGTGGGCGCCTCCTGTCAATTCAGAAATGTTGGTCACGCCCAGCTGCGCACTGACAGCGGGCAATTTTTCGATGATGGTCTTGCAGGCGTAGGGGTCCCGGAGGTTGGCGGCGCCCACCTCCACGGCGGTGGCCCCGGCCAGCATCATCTCGCACACGTCCTCGGCGGAGGAAACGCCGCCGCAGCCGATGATGGGCAGTTTCACCGCCTCGTACACGTCCCACACCATCCGCACCGCCACCGGGAATACGGCGGGGCCGGAGAGGCCGCCGGTGCGGTTGGCCAGCAGGGGCCGCTTGGTTTTGAGGTCAATGCGCATCCCCAGCAGGGTGTTGATGAGGCAGATGCCGTCGGCCCCCTCGGCCTCGCAGGCCCGGGCGATGGCGGCGATGTCGGTGACGTTGGGGGAGAGCTTCATGAACACCGGCTTGTCCGTCACGGCCCGGACGGCTTTCGTCACCGCCGCGGCGCCCTGGGGATCGGAGCCGAAGTTCTGCCCGCCGGCATGGACGTTGGGGCAGGAGATGTTGACCTCCAGGATCTTCACCTGGTCCACGCCGTTCAGCTTCCGGCAGTTGTCCGCGTACTCCTCCAGGGAGAAGCCGCCCACGTTGGCGATGACGGGCCCCTGGAAGATCTTTGCGATGTTGGGTACCTCGTTTGCGATCACTGCGTCGATGCCGGGGTTTTGGAGGCCCACGGCGTTGAGCATGCCGCCCTCGGTCTCGGCAATCCGGGGCTGGGGGTTGCCCAGCCGGGCCGAGCCGGTGGTGCCCTTCCAGGAAAAGCTCCCCAGAACATTCAGGTCATAGAGTTCGGCGTACTCCCGGCCATAGCCGAAGGTGCCGGAGGCGGGGATCACAGGGTTTTTCAGCTCCACACCCGCCAGGGAAACGGTCAAATCTACCATACGATCTCCTCCTGATACAGGATGGGGCCGTCCTTGCACACCCGCTTGTACCCGTCCCTGGTGGGCACGGTGCAGCCCATGCAGGCGCCGAAGCCGCAGCCCATCCGGGCCTCGAAGCTGTACTGGCCGCCGGTGAGGCCCGGCAGGCAGTGGACGGCCTTGAGCATGGGCAGGGGGCCGCAGGCAAACACGTAGTTGAGGTCCGGCAGCTTGGAAAGACTGTCGGTGACGAAGCCCTTCGTTCCCATGCTGCCGTCCTCCGTGGCGATCATCAGGCGGCAGCCCAGGGCGGCGAACTCCTCCAGATAGAAGGCGTCCTTCCCGGAGCGGAAGCCCAGCACCACCGTGGGGGTCCGGCCCTGGGCCAGCAGATGCCGGGCCAGACCGTACATGGGGGCGATGCCGATGCCGCCGCCCACCAGCACCGGGTTCTCGCCGCCGAAGGCGGTGTCAAACCCGTTGCCAAGGCCGCTGAGCACGTCCAGCTCCTCCCCCGGCACGCAGCGGACCAGGTCGTGGGTGCCGCCGCCGACCACCTTCACCAGCAGCATCAGGGCATCTTTGTCCCAGTTGCAGATGGAGATGGGCCGGCGCAGGAACTTCCCCGGCAGGGAGATGTTGATGAACTGGCCCGGAGCGGTGATGGCGGAGGTGTCGCCGGAGAGGATCAGCTCGTAGGTGTCCTCCGTCAGCTGCCGGGCGTGTTCCATGGTAAAGAGGGACTGTTTCATGCGAAGGGTTCCTCCTCCCGTTTGAAATCGGTGTAGACCAGCTCCCCGCCGCAGATGGTGGCGGCCACGGCGGCGGCCACGCCCCACCCATCGAAGGGGGTGGCCCGGCCCAGGGAGCGGAAGTCGGCGCTGTTGATGACGTGGGGGCGGTTCAGGTCCAGCACGGTCAGGTCCGCCGCCTCGCCGGGGGCGATGTCGCCGCCGCTCAGGCGGAAGATCCGCCGGGGATTGACGCACAGGGCGTTCAGCAGGGTTTCGATGGGCACCGCGCCGGTGCGCACCAGCTGGGTGTACAGCACCGGGAAGGCGCACTCCAGACCCACGATGCCGTTGAGGCTCCCGGCCAGGCCCCGGGCTTTCTCCTCCGCGCTGTGGGGGGCGTGGTCCGTGGCGATGCAGTCCACGGTGCCGTCCAGGAGGCCCTCCAGCAATGCGTCCCGGTCGGCGGCGGAGCGGATGGGGGGGTTCATGCGGAACCGGCCCTCGTCCAGCAGGTCCTCGTCGCACAGCACCAGGTAGTGGGGGCCGGTCTCGCAGGTGACCGGCAGGCCCTCCGCCTTGGCCTTGCGGATCAGAGCCACGGACTCCTTGGTGGAGATATGGCAGACGTGGTAGCGGCAGCCGGTCTGGCGGACCAGGTTCAGATCCCGCTCCACCTGGCGCCACTCGCTCTCGGAGGCGTTGCCCACCAGACCGTGGGCACGGGCAAAGGCCCCGTCGTGGACGCTCCAGCCCTTTTGGAGCAGGGCTTCGTCCTCGCAGTGGGCCACGATGGGCTTGTCCAGCTGCTTTGCCAGTTCCATGGCCCGGCGCATCATGCTCTCAGATTGGACGCCTTTGCCGTCGTCGGAGAAGCCGGCCACATCCGGGGCCATGGCGGCCATGTCCGCCAGCGTCTGCCCGGCCTCGCCGCAGGTGATGGCGCCGTAGGGGTAGACATGGACCCTGGCATCCCGGCGAATAATGTCCAGCTGAGCATCCAGATGTTCCCGGCTGTCGGGTACGGGTTTTAAATTGGGCATGGCACACACCGCCGTGTAGCCGCCCGCGGCGGCGGCGGAGGTGCCGGAGAAGACCGTCTCCTTATAAGAAAATCCAGGCTCTCGAAGATGGACGTGAACATCGACGAAACCTGGAACGATCATACAATCGGAACATTCAATTACGGAAAAGCCTTCCTTGGGAAGGGAGGGGGAAACGGAAACAATGCGGCCCTGGTCAACGGCCACATCCATCTGGCGAAAAGTGCCGCCGTGGAAAACGGTACCGCCGGTCAGCAGCAAGCTCATGGTGTCTCTCCTTCCTTTTGCGTGTTTGTTCAACATATTATAATATCCAAAGGGCTGCCGCTTGTCAACGGATTTCCCCCCGGCAGAACCGATAAAAAGAAAGGGAAATGCACGTTGATTTTTGGCCCGGAACAGCGCCCCGGCTCAGTGTGCGCCGCATCCGGCGCTCCTATCCCAAGGAGGAGATGGGGATGCCTGGCGGAGGTGTGCGGCGGCCGTTTTCACATGCTGAGCGCCGCCTCTGCCAAGAGGCGGCGCTTTTGGGGCCGTGAAAAAAGAAGTGCTCAGCAGTGGTGGCCGCAGGTATGCCCCTCGCCGTGGCCGCCGCAGCCGTGGTCACCGCAGGCGTGGTCCTCGCCGTGATGGTGGTCGCAGGTGGCGGCCTCGGCGAATTGCAGGGAGCCGTTCAGCAGCTCCGCTACCCGCTGGTCGGCGTCGCCGGAGCAGCCGGCGTACAGCCGGATGCCGGCCTCCGCCAGAGCCATCTGGGCCCCGCCGCCGATGCCGCCGCAGATCAGGCAGTCCACGCCCAGCTGGCTGAGCAGGCCTGCCAGGGCGCCGTGGCCGCTGCCGTTGGTGTCCACCACCTGAGCGGAAACCACGGCACCGTTTTCTACCTCATAGAGCTTGAACTGGGCCGTGTGGCCGAAGTGCTGGAACACGCTGCCGTTTTCATAGGTGACTGCGATTTTCATGTGCGATCTTCCTTTCCGTCTTGGGGGTGGCACCGGCCGCAGCCGCCGCGGCTGCATCCGCCGCTGTGCCGGGGGCAGATGGCGTAGCTGCCGCCCACGATCTGCAGTGGCCGTCCCTCCACCAGAAACGCCGCCAGCTTTCGGCGGGCCTGGGCATAGATCCGCTGGACCGTGGTCCGGGCCACGTCCATCTGGGCGGCGGCCTCCTCCTGATTGAGGCCCAGGTGGTCCATCAGACGCACGGCCTCATATTCCTCCACGGTCAGCAGCAGCGGCTCCTCCCGGGAGGGCTGTTCCGGGGCAAATCGGCAGTGGACCGGCATCTGGCAGACCCGGCGGCATTTGGCGCTGCGGGGCATGGGTGTCCCTCCTTGTTTTGAACATATGCCCATTATAAAACGTTTTGGACATATGTCAAGTATAATCCGCAAAAAATGTGCGCCCCCTTCCGGGGGCGCACAATGGGAGTTTTGTTACTTCTGCAGGCCGTCCACCCATTGGCCGTACTTGTCCAGATTGGCCTGGGCGTCGGCGGCGTCCTTGCCCTGGGTCAGGATGTAGACCTTGATCTTGGGCTCCGTGCCGGAGGGACGGACGATGACGGAGGTGCCGTCGGCCATCTCAAAGCGCAGCACGTTGGACCCCGAGAGCTCCATGGTGCTCTTTGCGCCGGTGGCGCAGTCCACCACGGACCCGTCGGCGTAGTCCTTGAAGGTCACGGCCTTCACACCGGAGATCTCGGCGGGCGGGTTCTCCCGCAGGGACTTCATCAGGTTGGCCATGTCTTTGAGACCGTCCAGGCCGGGCATGACCAGATTGTAGGTCTTTTCGGCGAAGTAGCCGTACTTTTTGTACAGGGCCTGGATGGCGTCGTACAGGGTCATGCCCTGGGCGGCGTACCAGGCGGCCATCTCGCTGAGCTCCACGGAGGCGGAGACGGCGTCCTTGTCCCGGACGTAGTCGCCCAGCATGTAGCCGTAGCTCTCCTCGTAGGCGAAGATGACCTTGCCCTCGCCGGCGGCCTCCAGCTTGTCCTTCTTCTCCGCCAGGAACTTGAAGCCGGTGAAGGTGTCGTAGCACTGGAGGCCGTTTTCCTCGGCCACCTTCCGGGCCATCTCGGTGGTGACGATGGTCTTGAGGGCCACGGGGTTTTCCGGCATCTTGCCGGTGCGGCGCTTGGCGCCGATCAGATAGTCCAGCAGCAGCACGCCGGTCTGGTTGCCGGAGATGACCTTGAACTCGCCGTCGCCGGTCTTGACCATGATGCCCACCCGGTCGGCGTCGGGGTCGGAGCCCAGGATGAAGTCGGCGTTGTTGGCCTTGGCCAGCTCCACGGCCAGATAGAAGCCCTCGGGGTTCTCCGGGTTGGGGGAGACCACGGTGGGGAAGTTGCCGTCGACGACCATTTGCTCCGGCACGCAGATCACGTGCTTGAGCCCCAGGCGCTTGAGAGCCTCGGGGATCAGCTGGTAGCCAGTGCCGTGGAAGGGGGTGTAGACCATCTTGAAGGTGTCGGCCACCTGCTCCACCACGGCCTTGTCATTGACCTGGGCCATGACGTTGGAGAGGAACTTCTCGTCGGTCTCTTTGCCCATGAGGGTGATGAGGCCCTCGGACACGGCCAGATCGTAGTCCACCAGCTTCACGCAGTCGAACACGTCCAGCTCCCGCATTTTTTTCGCCACCTCGTCGGCGTGCTTGGGGGGCAGCTGGGCGCCGTCCTGCCAGTAGACCTTGTAGCCGTTGTACTCCTTGGGATTGTGGCTGGCGGTGACGTTGATGCCGGCGATGCAGCCGTATTCCCGGACAGCAAAGCTCAGCTCCGGAGTGGGGCGCAGGGCCTCGAACAGCCGAACGGGGATGCCGTTGGCGGCCATGACGCAGGCGGCCTCCCGGGCGAAGCGGTCGGAGTTGTTGCGGCAGTCGAAGCACACGGCCACGCCCCGCTGCACCGCCTCGGGGCCCTCCTCCAGGATGACCTGGGCGAAGGCCTGGGTGGCGTGGCGGATCACGTGGATGTTCATGCGGTTGAGGCCCACGCCCATGGTGCCACGGAGACCTGCGGTGCCGAAGGCCAGCTGGTCGTAGAACCGGGACTCGATCTCCTTCGCGTCGCCGCGGATGGCCTCCAGCTCCTCGTGCTCCTCGGGACTCAGGACGGGGCTGGCAAGCCACTTCTCATATTCCTTCATGAAATCCATACACGTTTCCTCCTGCTATAAAAATGTACTGAATAATCTCAATCAAACCGGGGGGCGGTTCACCGGCTCCAGTCTGGGGAGAAGCCGCAGACGGGGCACTCATACATGCGCCAGACAAAGGGGCCCAGATTCCTGTCTTCCCCCAGAGAGCCTCTGATGGTGCGGTTTCCGCAGCAGGGACAGCGGTGATAGGTTAGGGCACTGACCAAGCCAAAGGCGACGAACAAAGCGCCCCCGGCCGTCAGATACGGGTATCCCCGGTCAAAATCCTGCCGCCCCAGGAAAGCTGCAATGACCATCAGCAGGATCGCCGCCAGACCGATGACGTCCGTCAGATTGGCTCTGCGGCGGAACCGCCGGGCCAGGCGGGTCTTTTCCTCGACCGTCAGGTTGGGCCGGGGCGTGAAGGGGGCGTTTGGCTGCATGGCGTTTCCCTCGCTTTCCAAGACAGATGGGCAAAGCCCGGCCGTCAGGGGGCGGGCGCATCTTCCTCCGGGGCCGGCTCCAGCAGCTGCCGGGCCTCGTCCAGCCGGGAGACGGGGACGTACAGGTCCACTCCCGAGTGGGCGGTGCCCAGATAGAGCCGGACCGCGGCGCCGCCCCAGGGGTATTGCCGCAGCACTGGGATGCCGCAGGCCTCCAGGCGCGACGCGGTCATCTCCGCCCACAATCCGCCGTCCTCCCGGAGATTGACTAGGAAGGCCGGCTCCTCCGGATCACCGTACGCGTCCTTCGGCCAGCGGCGCAGCAGCTCCTCGTGGGACAGGGCTCCGCTCAGATCCTGGGGATCCATGGGCACGGCCTCCTTTCCGGGGTACGTCACTTGTGATAGCGGGTTCCGGCGTTGATCTGATAGGCCCGGTAGATCTGCTCCAGCACCATGACCCGGGCCAGATGGTGGGGGAAGGTCATGGGGGACATGGACAGCCGCTCCGCCGCCAGGGCCTTGAGGGAGGGATCCAGGCCGAAGGAGCCGCCGATCAGAAATACCACCTGGGACTGGCCCCGACCGGCGCTGGCGGAGAGCATCCGGGCCAGCTCCTCGCTGGAGCGGAGCTTCCCCTCCACGCACAGGGCCACGATATAGGCGGAGGCGGGCAGCTTGGCCCGGACCGCTGCGGCCTCCTTTTCCAGGGCTCCGGCGATCTGGGCCGGGGAGGGATCCTCCGGCAGCCGCTCCTCCGGCAGCTCCAAAATCTCCAGCTTGCAGAACCGGGACAGGCGTTTGGCGTACTCCGCCGCGGCCTCGGTGTAGAACTTCTCCTTCAGCTTTCCCACGCACAAAACGGTTATCTTCTGCATACGGCCCTCCTGACCAGCACATGGGCGGGGCCCAGGGTGTCCCGGGGCGCCACGGAGAGGACGGGGGCCGCTCCGGCGGCGGCCAGAGCCGTCTCCACGGCGGTGCGGGCCATGGCGGGGGTATTGTTCTCCCGGCTCAGGTGGGCCAGCACGATCTCCGATGCGCCCCGCTCCGCCAGAAGGGCGGCGAAAGCGCCGGCGTCGCCGTTGCTGAGGTGGCCCTCCAGCCCCAGGATGCGCTTTTTCAGATAGTAGGGGTAGGGACCGCTGCGCAGGGTCTCCACGTCGTGGTTGGCCTCCAGCACCGCCAGGTCCACGCCGCTCAGCAGGTCCGCCGCCTGGTCGGTGACATAGCCGGTGTCCGTCAGGACGCCGACGCTGCCGTCGGCGGTGTCCAGCCGGTAGCCGCAGCTGCCGGGGGCGTCGTGGGAGGTCTCCGCGGCGGTGACGGTACAGGCGCCGACGGAGAAAGGGACGCCGGTCTCCAGCTGGCACAGCCGGTCCTCCAGCTCCGGCAGCCGGTACAGCAGCTCCCGGCCCGCCCGGGCTGTGGCCCAGACCGGCGCGTCCGTGCGCTTGAGCAGGGTCCGCAGACCGGAGATGTGGTCGGAGTGGGTGTGGGTGATCAAAATGGCGTCCAGATCCCCCGGGCCCAGGCCCAGCTCCCCCAGGGAAGCGGCAATGCGGCGGCAGGAGATGCCGGCGTCCAGCAGGATCCGCGTCCCGCCGGAGAGAACTGCCAGCGCGTTTCCGGAGGAGCCGCTGGCCAGAGTATGTACGACTGTCAAGAAAAACGACCTCGCATAGAAAGGATCGCGTCCGCGGCAGGGGCCGCCGACGAGGGCCGCCCTCCATCGCGGACGCTGATGAAATGTGCAGTTCTTTTCAGAAGCGCGCTCAGCCGATGTGGGCCTCCAGCTCCTCAGACTCGCCGGGCTCCTCCACGGAGCGGATGTCCGCGCCCAGTCCCTGGAGCTTGGATACGATGTTCTCGTAGCCCCGCTCGATGTATTGCACGCAACTGATTTCGCTCTCGCCATGGGCGGCAAGGGCAGCGATGACCAGCGCCGCGCCGGCCCGCAGGTCGCAGGCCTGGATCGGTGCGCCGGTGAGATGGTCCACGCCCTCCACCACGGCGGTCTTGTCGTCCACCTGGATGTTGGCGCCCATGCGCTTGAGCTCATCCACATAGCGGTAGCGGCTATTCCACACGCTCTCCGTCACCAGGGAAGTGCCCTCCGCCAGGGAGAGGACCGCGGTGATCTGGGGCTGCATGTCCGTGGGGAAGCCGGGATAAGGCAGGGTCTTGACGTTGGCCCGCTGGAGGGGGCCGGTGCGGCGGACCAGAAGGGTGTCCTCATGCTCCTCCACCTCCACACCCATCTCCACCAGCTTGGCGGTGATGCAGTCCATGTGCTTGGGGATGATGTTCTTCACCAGGATCTGTCCGCCGGCAGCGGCCACGGCGGCCATGTAGGTGCCCGCCTCGATCTGGTCCGGAATGATGGCGTAGCTGCCGCCACGCAGGCGGTCCACGCCCCGGATCTTGATGGTGTCCGTACCAGCGCCCCGGATGTTGGCGCCCATGGAGTTGAGGAAGTTGGCAAGGTCCACGATGTGGGGTTCCTTGGCGGCGTTTTCAATGATGGTGGTACCCTCCGCCCGGACGGCAGCCATCATGATGTTCATGGTGGCGCCCACGGAGACCACGTCCAGATAGACGTTGGCACCCCGCAGCAATCCGCTCTCCGTGGAGGCATGGATGAAGCCGCCCTCCACCACCACCTTGGCGCCCAGGGTGGTAAAGCCCTTGACGTGCTGGTCGATGGGGCGGACGCCGAAGTTGCACCCGCCGGGCATGGCCACCTCCGCCTGTCCGAAGCGCCCTAGCAGGGCGCCGATAAAGTAGGTGGATGCGCGGATCTTCCGGGCCAGTTCGTAGGAGGTGCGGGTGGAGTGGATACGGCTGCAGTCGATCTCCACCGTGTGGCGGTTGATCATGCGGATGCCGGCGCCCAGCTGTTCCAGAATACGCAGGCACAGCGTCACGTCGGAGATCTGGGGGATGTTCTCGATACGGCAGCTTCCCTCCACCAGCAGCGCGGCGGGAAGAATGGCGACGGCGGCGTTTTTGGCACCGCTGATCTCCACCTCGCCAAACAGGGGATGACCACCCTGTACAATATATTTTGTCAAATTCGTTACCCTCTCTTCAAAAGGCGCTATCATTTGCGGCGGCGAACCGTCTTTGCAGACAGTTTACCCGGCCAGCGGCGCTTCATACCCGCAGTAAAATCACGGGCAGGAGAAAAATACCGGCCAAAGCTCACACACTCTCACTATACCATACCTGAAGTAGAAATGCAAATCATTCCTGTTTTTACATAAAATAAAGATCAAATTCAACAAAAAGCAAAAAAATCAGGGGAAACAGGTACTTTATGCCGGAGTGACAACTGCGGTTATGCAGTTTACATAATAAACGGCCGTATCAGTGACCACGCACCAGGCGGGGACCAGGGTCATAAGCGCAGTGGTGGTGCTTTGCAGCTCATAACAAAGGTAGACGTCCGTCACGGCGGTGCCCACAGCGCCTTCGCGGATGGTGTTGCGGAAGGCCGTCAGGGCCGACAGGGCGGACAGCGGCTCCTCACCGGCCGCCGGGGTGGCGGAGCTGTTGGGCAGATGGGTCCCGATGGCCCGCTTCAGCACGCCGTCCTCCACGGTGAAGGTGACGGTGCAGTCCACCACTGGATAATCCAGATAGTACTGGACGGCAGTGAAGGTGCCCTCTTCCTGCGGGACAGACGTCTGCACATAGCCGAAGGTCTTGCAGAATTCCTGGAAAAAGGCCTCCGGGTCCTCCAGGGTGCGGCTGCACACCGCATCGAAGCCGCCGTTGGAGCGGAACTGGGCGGCGCCGGTCTCCCCGGTGTAAATGAAAATACCGCCGCCCTGATCGGAGCGGACGGGCGTGCCGCCCAAAAGGTATGCTGCCAGAGACTGCTCCTCTGCCTCGTCCCGGTTCAGCGTCAGGGAGGCGGGGGGTGTCTCGTCGGAAATGAGGCCGGCATCCAGGGTGACGCCCGCGGAGGCAAACAGGGATACCAGCTGCTCCCGGGCCTGCCGGAGAGAGGCGTGCTCCTCGTTGGCCCGCAGAGCCAGAATCCCCAGCAGGCAGGCGTTCAGGAGGGCCAGGATCAGAATGATGATGTTTTTCAGCCGGTAGCGTTCCATGGCCTCCTCCTTTTTTGAGATTTACTTCGCCAGCCACTGGGCGCTGACGCTGGCGCCGCTGTCGGCGTAGCCGATGGACAGCTCTGCGCCTTCCCGGCCGGCAGCGGCGATGGCCAGAGCCTGCCGCAGGGGCAGCAGCAGGGAGGTCTCGCCGGAGTCGGTGTACTGCCGGAACTGCAGGGATAGCTCTGTCACAGAGACACCGGCAAGGGTCACTTCCGCGGCTGCGCCGCCGTCGGAAAAGTAGATGGGGACGCCGTCTGCATGATAGCCGAAACGCAGAACAGTGGTCTCCCCCGTCTGGCTGATCGCCTCCAGATATAAGGCGGCTACACCGGACTGATCGCCCAGGAGCCGCCGCAGCAGGGCGGTACAGCCGTCCACGGCCTCGGACAGAGTGGGGACGTCGTCTACGGCGCTGATTCCCAGAGAGACGCCGCTGCTTTGATAGATCACAGTTCCGTCGGGCTCAATCTGGAGGGAGCGGTCCGCCTCCCGAATGATTTCCGTCCCGTTGGAGTCGGTGTAGCGGTTTTTGGTGCTGGGGTTAAAGCCTAGGCTGGTCAGCACCTGGTCCGTGGAGGACAGGGGATTGGCCGCGGAGAGCACCGGCAGGTCTGGCTGTTCTTCCAGGAGCAGGGAGCATGGAGCAATCCGGCTGTATGTCGGGTCCTTCTGATCCATGGCAAAGGCCGCTGCGCCGAACGTACAGTTGGAGGCGATTGCCGTCATATCGTCCGCGGAGACGGGGGGAACCTGGCAGAAGCGGAAATCATCTTCGCCGTCCCACGTGTAAAGGCTCACGGCACCGCTCCCGACAGAGAGGACCAGGTGCCGCGCGCTGACAGAGTCGGCAGCGCTGTCTCCACCCACCAGCTTCGCCAGAATAGACAGAGGGAGGGGAGAGAGAAAGTCGTAATAGACGCTGGTGCTGTTCAGCGCTGTCAGGAAATCCCGTCCCCGGCAGGCAGTCAGGCTGCCGGCGGAGCCCAGGGACTCTTTGAGCAGCAGACCCAGGTCGGAAAAGGACTCTGCATCCGTAGTGAGGCAGGCGCCGTAGCGGGTATAGGCTCCGGTGACGGCTACCCGGACCGGTGCGGTCAGGGGTGTTTGCTGAAGGGTGGCATCTACGGAAGCTGAACCGGAGAACTGGTCGCCCAAGGGATCCTGTCCGGAGATGAGATTGTAGATCTGGGACTGAGCGAACAGCAGCACCGCCGAGAGAGACAGCGCCACGATGGCGATATTCTGGATCAGGTCGCGGCGGCTGCGCCGGGCGTTGTCCTCCATGGGGCGTACCTCCTCTCAGGCGGGGTGGGTCAGTTGGGAAGGGGCCGGGGGCCGCCGATGGGCAGCGTCAGCCGCACGGTGGTGCCGGGCCCCTGGTGGGGCGCCAGCTCGATGGTGCCGTGGTGGCGCTGAACGATCTCCCGGGCGATGGACAGGCCCAGGCCGGTGCCGCCGGATTCCCGGGAGCGGGCCTTGTCCACCCGGTAGAACCGGTCGAAGATCCGTTCCCGGTCCTTTTCCGGGATGCCGATGCCGTCGTCGCAGACCTCCATCCATACCTCCGACTCGGAAGAGCCGGCGGTGATGGTGATGTGTCCGCCGTTGGGTGTGTATTTGATGGCATTGCTGATAATGTTCATCATCACCTGCTCCAGCCGGCTGCGGTCGCCCACGATCAGCGGCAGGCTCTCCGGCGGCTGGTAGACCAGGGTGTGGAGCCGCTGCTTGGCGGCCAGGGCGTTTGCCCGGGTGACGCTCTCGATGGCCTCCCCAAAGGGGAAACGGGAGAGCACCAGCTCGGCGTTGCCGGCGTCCAGGCGGCTGAGGGTCAGCAGGTCCTGAACGATATGGGTCATCCGGTCCGTCTCAGTGATGATGATGTCCAGAAAGCTGTTGGCGGTGTCCTGCGGGATCTCGCCGCCGCCGTCCCGGAGTGTCTCAGCATAGCTGCGGACGTTGGTGAGGGGGGTGCGCAGCTCATGGGACACGTTGGCCACGAATTCCTTGCGCCGCTCCTCATTGCGGTGCTGCTCCGTGACGTCGTGGAGTACGATCAGCACGCCGCCGCTGGCCTGGTCGGAGAAGGGCGCCAGATACAGCTCCAGGGTCCGGTCGCCCACCAGCATCTCGCCCTCGGCGTAGTTGGGCCGCTGGAGGGCCAGCATCTCCCGGAAGGGATACACGGAGCCGAAGAGCTGGTCGTAGGTGCTCTCCGCCGGGACCGTCCGCTGCAGCATGGAAGTGGCGGCGGGGTTGCAGTGGATCAGCACGCCGTCGTGGTCAAAGGCCACCACGCCGTCGGTCATGTGGAGGAAGAGCGTGTCCAGCTTGTTGCGCTCGTTCTCTACGGCGGCCAGAGTGGCTTGCAGCACCCCTGCCATCTCGTTGAAGGTGCCGGTGAGAATGCCGATCTCGTCGGTGGATTCCACGGTCAGGCGGCTGTCGAAGTCCCCGGCGGCCACCTTCTCGGCGCTGGCAGTCAGCTTTTCGATGGGCCCCACCATGGTCTTGGACAGCAGAAAGCTCAGCAGCACGGAGATCAGAAGGCCGATGATCAGCGCCTGCATGATGATGAGGAACAGCTGGCTGTTCAGCCCGGACACGGTGTCCTTGTTATCCAGCACATAAATAATGTAGGCGTTGTCTCCGCCAAAGATAGGGATGGCCACGTCCATATAGCTGGCGGTGATGTCGCTCTCGTCGCCCACCAGGGAGGCGTCCCCGGTGGCCACGGCGTTGCGGGCAGTGAGCAGGTTGGCGGTCTGCTCCCGGGGAAGCTCCGAGGCGTCGGTGGAGCCGGCCAGGAAGGCGCCGGTCTCACCGTCCAGCACGAAGTAGTTGCGGGTGCGGTAGTCGATGCCCAGCTCGCCGGCCCGGGCGTCCAGCAGAAGGCGGATCTGCTCCGCGCCGTCCGGCGCTTCAGCGTCGCTGCGGAGCGTGGCGATGAAGTCGCCGTTGCCCTCTCCAAACACGTCGCTCATCTGCTGGTAGAAGGTATCGATATAGAAGCTGGAGACGCTGGTGGTCAAAAAGGCGCCCACCACAGCCATCAGCGATGTGATGAGCAGCAGCAGGATCAGCATCAGCTTCATGTGCAGGCTGCGGAACAAGCGGACTCACCTTCTTTCGGAGGGAAGTGGCGGGGCCTTATGTGGCGGAGAAGTAGTATCCCACGCCCCGGCGGGTCAGGATATAGACGGGGTTGGCGGGGTCGGCTTCGATCTTCTCCCGCAGGCGGCGGACGGTCACATCCACGGTGCGCACGTCGTCGCCCACATAGCCGTAGTTCCACACCTGCTCCATCAGATCGATGCGGGAGTAGACCTTGTTGGGGTGGCTGGCCAGGAAGGTCAGCAGCTCGTACTCCCGGGTGGTCAGATCGATGGCCTCTCCGGCCCGGAACACCTGGTGGCTGTCGGTGTTGATGGACAGGTCCCCGGCCACCGGCATGGCTGTGGCGGCGGCGGATACCGGCGCCGCCATGGCGGTGCGGCGGATGTTGGCCCCCACCCGGGCGATCAGCTCCCGCATGGAAAAGGGCTTGGTGATATAGTCATCGGCCCCGATCTCCAGGCCCAGGACCTTGTCGGCCTCCTCCTCCCGGGCGGTGAGGATGATGACCGGCACGTTGTCCCCCTTGTCCCGCAGGCGGCGGCACACGTCGAAGCCGTTCATCTTGGGCAGCATCACGTCCAGCAGGATCAGGTCCGGATTTACGGACAGGGCTTTGGCCAGGCCGTCCTCCCCGTCGTAGGCCTCGCAGGTCTGATACCCCTCCCGCTGGAGGTTGAAGCGCAGGATATCCACGATATTTTTCTCGTCCTCCACGATGAGGACGGTTTTCTGAGTGTTCATAGCACCCTCCCGCAGAAGATTACAGATCCAGCAGGATCTTGGTTTTCAGCACGGCGGCGATGGTCTTGGCGTCCTCGATCTCCCCGTCCATGACGCGGTGGACCATCTCGGAGAAGGGGATCCGCTCCACGTTCAAAAATTCGTCCGGGTCCAGGTGCTGGTCCTTCATCCGCAGGCCCCGGGCCAGGAACAGGTGCAGCTTCTCCCCGTAGCAGCCGGGGGCGGGCAGGATCACGCCAAGGGGCAGCAGGCTGTCCGGCACGGCGCCGGTCTCCTCCTCCAGCTCCCGCAGGGCGCCGGAGACCGGGTCCTCGCCCTCGTCCAGCTTGCCGGCTGGGATCTCCAGCAGCAGCTTGCCGAACACATAGCGGTACTGGGTCACGGTCAGCACGTTGTTGCGCTCGTCCAGAGGCAGCACCGCCACGCCGTCCACATGGTCCACAACCTCCCGCTGGGAGGTATGGCCGTTGGGCAGCAGCACCTCGTCCACATGGACGCGGCACAGGAGCCCGTCATACAGGTCCTTCCGGCTGAGCGTCCGCTCGGTCAGATCCAAGGGCTGGTTCATGAAAAAACACCTCGTATCAGAGATTCGGCCGCCGCAGCGGGCGGACCGGGGAAATGCACATTCGGTAATATCCTATTATATCATGTCCACCTGGAAAAGCCAACTGCTTCTTTCTCTTGAAGAACGGGCAGAATCATGGTATACTGAAAAAACTTCCCAGGAAAGTGAGGTGAGCCCCACGGAGAAAAAGGGCATCAAAATCGCGGCCCAGAACCGCAAGGCCTTTCACGACTATTTTGTAGAGGACCGCTACGAGGCCGGCGTGGAGCTCTTCGGCACGGAGGTCAAGTCCATCCGGGCCGGCACGCTGAACCTGAAGGACTCCTACTGTACGGTCAAGGATGGGGAGCTGTTCGTTCACGGCATGCACATCTCCCCCTACGAAAAGGGCAACATCTTCAACAAGGACCCGGTCCGGTCCCGGCGGCTGCTGATGCACAAGCGGGAGATCCGCAAACTCCACGCGCTTGTCCAGCAGGAGGGATACACCCTGGTCCCCCTGTCGGTGTACTTCAAGGACGCCCGGGTGAAGCTGGAGATCGGCCTTTGCAAGGGCAAGAAGAACTACGACAAACGGGCGGCCGCCGCCCAGCGGGACGCCCGCCGGGAGATCGACCGTACCCTGAGAGAAAGGAACCGATGAATATGTCTGAAGTGAAACATCCCATCGTCACCATCACTATGGAAAGCGGCGCCGTCATGACCGGTGAGCTGTACCCGGAGAAGGCGCCCAACACCGTCAACAACTTCATCTCCCTGGCCAACGGCGGCTTTTATGACGGGCTGATCTTCCACCGGGTCATCCCCGGCTTCATGATCCAGGGCGGCTGTCCCAACGGCAATGGCATGGGCGGCCCCGGCTACGATATCCGGGGCGAGTTCGCCGGCAACGGCTTCACCCAGAACGACCTGCGCCACACCACCGGCGTGCTGTCCATGGCCCGGGCCATGCATCCCGACAGCGCCGGCAGCCAGTTCTTCATCATGGTGGCCCCGGCCCCCCATCTGGACGGCCAGTACGCCGCCTTCGGCCAGGTGACCGGCGGTGTGGAGGAGGCCATCCGCATCTCCGAGGTCCCCACGGACCGCAACGACAAGCCCAAGACCCCGGTGGTGATCCAGTCCATCCGGGTGGATACCCAGGGCGTGGACTATCCTGCGCCCCAGAAGCGCTGAGCGCGGGAGGCGGCCATGAAAACGGCCATTATCACCGGCGCCTCCTCGGGCCTGGGGCGGGAGATCGTCCGCCAGATGGCGGATGTGTTCCCGGAGATCGGCAGCTGCTGGCTCATCGCCCGCCGCCGGGAGCGGCTGGAGGAGATCGCCCAGTCCCTGCCCCACATGACGGTGGAGTGCCTGGATCTCGACCTTTGCAGCCCCATCAGCTTTGAGGTGCTCAAGGCCCGGCTGGAGGCGGAGAAACCGGAGGTGTCTCTTCTGGTCAACTGTGCTGGCTGCGGATTTTTGGGAGAGCTGGGCCAGGGCCACACCGACCAGCAGACCCGCATGATTGACCTGAACCTGCGGGCGCTGACGGCGGTGACGGATCTGGTGCTGCCCTATATGGGTTCCGGCGGGCGCATCCTGAACGTGTCCTCCATTGCCTCCTTCTGTCCCACGCCCCGGATGACGGTGTATGGTGCCACCAAGGCGTACGTCTCCTCCTTCACCGTGGGCCTCAGCGAGGAACTGCGCCGCCGCGGCATCACCGTCACCGCGGTGTGTCCCGGCCCCATGTGGACGGAATTTCTGGACTTGGGCGGTATCACCGGCAACTCCAGGGCCTTCGCTATGCTGCCCTACTGCGATCAGGTACGGGTGGCCGGCGGCGCTTTGCGGGCGGCCCGGGAGGGAAGGACCATCTATACGCCCCGACTGTTCTATAAGTTTTACCGGGTGCTGGCCAAGGTGGTGCCGGTGAAGCTGATGGTGAAGATCACCGGCACATGAGGCGGATTTCACGGAATTGTAACACACTTTGCAGACGGATTGTGGTATGATTCTAAAAACGGTTCCTGCTCCGGCGCTGATTGCGCGCCGGAGCAGGCCCGATCTCACACACCTGGGGGTGTACCGGTTTCGACGGGGGTATGGAGGCCGGACTAGCGGGCGGCGGCGCCTGACCGCCATAAAACGGGCAATTTATAAATTAAATAACAACAACACTGTTGCTGTTGCTGCCTAACTAAAGGCAGCCGTCTGAACCGGAGAGGCCACAGGCCGGGGAAGGCGTCGTTGATGTGGCGTCCGTGCGGCGGGAAAGAGTTGACCCGCCCATGAATGATGACTCTGACCTGACCGGCCGGCGTGACGGCTTGCCGACCGGAAGGGGAACGGGGAGAGCGAGACTCCCACAATAACCGTCTGCGCCCGGAGAAGGTCCTGTCAAAGTGCTTTCGGACGGGGGTTCAACTCCCCCCACCTCCACCAGAGCGGGAGGCCTTGCAAATGCAAGGCCTCCCGTTTTTGCGTTCTGCTGCAATGGATTAAAAAGATTATGCGTTGAGCGGCCTGGTGATATATTGACCAACCAGACCGCTCAAAATTCGGAAAATTTCACTTTTTATTTCACTTTTTCGGAGCCGGTATTTTTCGGATCTTCCGGCATGATGTCCTCCAAGTACTGCTCGATCTTGGCGTCGTAGGCGACCTCTTCTTCCTTGATCGTATGGTAGTAAACCGTCTTGAGCATATGGTCCGTGGCGTGTCCCATACGCTGCTTGGAGTATGTGCTGGGGATCCCGGAAGCCAACATGGCGGAGGCGTTGACATGGCGCAGGTCGTGAAACCGGTAATGCTGAACGCCGGCTTTTTCGCAGATGCGGGAAAAACCGCTGTAAACCGCCTTCCCGGACAGATTTACGATGTGCTCCTTGGTATGTGGCTGGGCATCCAGCAGGGCCTTTAACGGAGCCGGGATATGAATGCGGCGAGTGCCGCTGTATGTCTTTGTGGTTTTTTCGGCCTGACCGTTTTCTCCCATGACAATGGCCCGCCGAACGTTCAGGTAATCGCCGTCGATATCCTCCCACCTGAGACCCAGGATCTCCGACTGCCGGAGGCCCAGCCAGACGGCCAGCATGATGGGCAGCTCGTAAGGTGTGCCACGGCAGCTTTGGAGGATCTTCCTGAGATCTTCCTTGGATGGGATCTGGATCTCGTGACGGACCTTTTGCGGCAGCGTGGTGTTGAGCTTCAGCGCCGGCAGGTAGACGTCCAGGACGGCGGAGAGCAGGCCGTGGGCGTTTTGGACGGTCTTTGGAGACTTTTCTTTGGCCAGGCGATTGACCCAGCGCTGAACTCGCTCCTGGGTCAGATCCTGGAGCTGCACGCCCTGGATGTCCCCCATGCTGTTTTTGCGGATCTTTTTGTAGCCCAGCAGGGTGGAGGGGGAGAGGACGCTGTCCTTTGATTCGATGTATTTGTCCGTAGCCTCCCCCACGGTAAGGTGACGGGGCGCCTTGGCGTCCTGGGCGGACTTGGTCTTGAGGCCGCTGGCCCAGTACAGGGCGTCCTCTTTGGTGTCAAAGGTGCGGTTATACCGCACGCCGTCCACCATCAGCTGCACGTACCATTTTCCGGCTTTGGTCTGTTTTGGTTCCGGGATCCTCATGCAGGCACCCCCTTTAAAAACATCTGTTCGATTAAACGGTCAAGGAAAAGCCGCCCGCCTGGGGCGGCTTTTTTGCTTACATATACCTTTGCAAGACTTCACTTAGTTGCTCTTTATACTTCTGGAGATCATAGATGTCCTCCAGTTGATATTTTGTTTCTTTTTTACTTTCGTCTGGGATAATCAAAACTTTTCCATTTTCAGTGAGCCGCAGACGACAGATCCATTTACGTGTGTTGGCCTTATATAGAATATTGATGTAGGACTCAGTATCTTTGTATGTGATGTCGTGAATATCAGTAACGTCACTCAGCAGGTTTTTGACGATGAAATAAGCCTCAAGTTCTTCCTCGGTGGTGACGATATTGGGAACTCGCTTTTCACTCTCTGACGTATTATTGAGGTTGGAATCCTCAGCCTGGACCTCTGCGGGTTTCACTTCCTGGACAGAAACGCTGCCACCAGAGCCGCCCAGGGCGGTCTTGATTTTATCGTTCATGGTCTCGCTGATGTAGTCATTCAGAGCTTTGCGCAGCACAGGGCGGAACTTCTCCAGAACGTTCTGCGTCTTCTGGCCGGAATAGCACCCCTGGAGGAAGAAACGAATAAAATCATCTGAAGGATCCGCCAACTGCTGAGTGAAGATGTCCTTGAATTCGTGGACATATTTCAGCTCAGAGGCCGTGCTGAAGATCGAGTCAATATCGAATACGGATTTGCAGAACTTCTTCAGCTCGGGGACCTGGTTGTCTCGAATGTCCAGGATGTTGATGGTAAGGAAAGGATCTTCATCCATCTTATTGGCATTGTCCAGATCCGTATAAAAGCGATAGTACTGGCCGTTGGTCAGAATTGCGAACTTTGCAGAGGTAGTTCCAAAATACCGGAACAGCTGGGAGTCGTGCCGGTCCAGGTTTTCGCTGATGGATTTGCACTCTACCAGTATGACGGGTTGTCCATCTTTAACGATGGCATAATCCACCTTCTCGCCCTTCTTGATCCCAACATCTGCGGTAAATTCGGGAACGAACTCCTGGGGATTGAATACGTCATAACCTAGCATGGAGAAAAAAGGCATGATCAGGGCAGTCTTTGTGGCTTCCTCGGTTTGAATCGTTCCTTTAAGTGACTCGACACGTTTCGAGAACTGCTTCAACTGGTCAATAAAATCCATAACACACACTCCTAATTCTCTATGCTTTGTGTCCGAATCGGACACGTTTTTTTTCGCCTTCCGGCGGGAATCACAGGGTAATTTCCACTTTGACCACCTTGCCGATGACCTGAATCTTGGTCTTGGAGATGTCGTAGATCTGAGGCTGGTGGGCCGGGTTGGTGGACTGCGGCATCAGCGTGACGGTGCTCTCTGTAGCGTAGAACCGCTTGACGGTGGCGTCCTCGTCTCCCACCATCACCACGGCCACCTCGCCGTTTTCCACCTCGTCCTGCCGGCGGACGATCAGGATGTCGCCGTCCTGGATCCGGGCGGCGTTCATGCTGTCGCCGGAGACCCTGAGGGCAAAGTATTCTGCGCCGCCGTTAAGATCTGTCAGGGTATAGCCTTCGATGTGCTGCTCGGCGTATAGGGGCTGCCCGGCGGAAATGCGGCCCAGAATGGGGATGCGGTGGAAGGTGCCCAGGTCCAGGGCCTGAAGGGTATCTGGCAGCTTTTTGCTCTTGCCGGTGCCCATTGCGCCGGAGATGGCTGCCCCAGCAGCGGCGGCCGCGCCTAAGGCTGTAAGAGGGGGGAAAACCATAGCGGCCGCACCCAAAGCGGAACCCGCCCCGGCAGCTGCCGCCAGCTTGTCCCGATGCTTGGGGCCGTTGCCTGTTAAGAGGTATTCCGTGGTGGTGCCCAGGGCATCGGCGATCTGGGGGATCCGTTTTGTATACGACTTTGCCTTTCCAGATTTCCACTCGCTTACTTTTTGAGGTGATACACCCACAAGGCTGGCAAATTTTTTTTGCTCCATACCCGTTGCTTTGAGAAGTTCAAATATGCGCCCAGCAGTGTCCAATGGAATCACCTCCAATATGCACAAATCATTGATTCAATAATTATAAGAATTTATAAAATCATTGAATTTCTAATAATTACATTGACAATCATCGAAACGATGATTATAGTTATAACCACAAGCTAAACAAAAACAAACTAAACAAGGGGGGAGAGCATACGATTTTCTCTGTTATTCAGTTAGAGCAGCGAATGAACAAACTTACTCAGTGGCCAGAAGTTGTTTTTAAAATGGAATACCATCCTTGCGAAGAAGGTTTGAAAATTCTCTCAGCAGACGATTACAGGTCTTTTGCGTCTCAATTGCGATGTTACGATCCGAATCAGAGAGAGGGGCTTCGTCCAGATAATTTGTGACATGATCCCGCATGTCTGAAACTGCCCAGTACATAATCTGCACTTCTTGTGAAGTAAAATCCAGGGATTGTTGTTCGCGGATTGCTTTCAGTTTTTTCTTGGCAGAAGCAATGGAAAAAATTGCTGCGGTAACAGTTTCTCCGGGAGTTTTTGTAAAATGCGGTGCGTTTTCTTGAATTTGTTCCAGAAAATTAACCAGAGCGTCTTCCAGAACCATGCAATCTATCTCGTTAAATCGCACAAATATCTCTCCCCCGAAAAAGCAATTTGCATTTTTAATTAGTTTGTAGCTATATTACCACACTCAAACAGGCGTTTCAAGTATGAGGGAAAGGAGGAAGAACATGGAAATTAAAAAACTTCGGGAAGCTGCCGGACTGCGGCAGTACGAGCTGGCGGAGCGCATGGGCGTCAAGCAGGCCTCGGTCTCCGCCTGGGAGTCCGGTCTGGCGATGCCCAGTGCCGCCAACCTCCTGAAACTGGCGGATATCCTGAACTGCTCCGTGGACGAGATCCTGGGGCGGAAACGAGCTACCGCCTGACCTGATACTTTACTCATACCACAGATCGGAGGGCATGACCATGCCGGACAATGACAAGACCATTTACAAGACCTGCCGGGAGGCGGCGGGCTACACCCAGGAGCGGGCCGCGGAGCTGCTGAACCTCAGCGTGCGGCAGCTGGCCCGGTTCGAGGCCGGCGAGCTGATCCCCGGGGACGATATCGCCTACTCCATGGTGATGCTCTACGACAGCCAGTACCTGGCCGTGCAGCACCTGCGCAGCGCAAGCCATCTGGCGGCGGCCATCCTGCCCCCGGTGGAGCAGACCACCCTCCAGGCGGCCACCATCCGCCTGTTCAACAGCTTCTCCCGTTGGGCCGACAAGCGCCGGGACCGGCAGCTGCTGGAGATCGCCGAGGACGGGATCATCGACGAGGAGGAGCGGCCCATGTTCGACGAGATCGTCCGGGAGCTGGGCGGGCTGGTCAAGGATTTTTACGAGCTGCAACTGGCGTCGGCGGACGCGGAAAGGAGCGAGTGACATGCCGAAGGTAAAGCTGGGGCGAGACCCACGGCAAGAACATATCAATTCCATCAGCCGGATCATCCGGCACCATATGACGGACCGGGACATCGCCACCCAGACAGAGCTGGCGGAGCGGAGCGGGATCCCCCGGCAGACATTGGGCCGCCGGATGCGCAGGGGCGGCTGGGGCCTGGATGAGCTGCTGGCTTTGGACAAGGTCCTGCGGTTTTCACCGGAGGACGCCGCGGCTATCATGGGGGTGCGGAAATGAGCGGGGCTGATCTGGATCGGGATGACATGCGTGCCATTATGGAATTTCACCTGAATATCCTTTTCGGGATGCTGGATCGATACGTGCAGGATTGCTACAAGTCCAGCGCACAAAGGGTTGAGGCACAGATTGCCGGACTGCTGTTTTTTGCCCAGGGCCTTGGGCTTGTGACGGAAGAGGAAAAAAACGCTTACAGCGACGATGCCTGGAAGCGTTACTCTCGGATCTATCAAAATACAGCGGAAACCCGGGAGGCGACGATATGAGATACAGCTATCACGGCCGCATCCGGCAGCGGATCCGGGCCAGGGCAAAAAAAGACCGCCCGGAGGGTGGAGCCTCCGAGCGGCCGGGTCCTCAGACTTACGAAAAGGCCGAGAACGATCGCAAGAGTATTGTAACACAGTTCCTGCCTTTTCGCAAGCCCAATTTGGAGGGCGGAGAGGGGGCCAACACTCTATGACGTGGGAACTGTTTTTTACGGTCATCGGGATCAGCTGCTGCACCAGCGGCCTGTTCCGGGTGATCGATCGGATCGAGGGGGTGCGTAAGTGAGCGACAGCGTGTTTCGCTCCGGCAGGAAGCAGAGTTTTACCGTCCTCTACAACTCCATGCTGCGGGACCGCCGGCTGAGCCTCAAGGCCAAGGGCCTGTTTGCCATCATGATGAGTCTGCCGGACGACTGGCAGTTCAGCATCAGCGGCCTGGCAGCTTATACCGGGTACGGCAAGGACATCATTCGGGCCGCGCTGCTGGAGCTAAAAGAGGTCGGGTATCTGGTCCAGGAGCAGGTCCACGGGGACGGCGGCCGCTTCGGCAGCAGCGTTTATGTTCTCCAGGACGAGGCTCCACCGTGTTCGGAAAATCCGGTCACGGTGGAACCGTGTTCGGGTTTTCCGTATACGGCAAAACCGTCGACGGTTTTACCGTTTGCGGCAAATCCAACACAACAAAAGAAAGACTTAACAAAAGAAAGACTAACAAAACCCCCTATATCCCCCAAGGGGGACACCGGTAGGGCCAAGAGGAAAAAGCGGGGCGGCCTGGAGACGGCCCCGGAGATCTGGGCGGCTGCCCGGGCCTACGCCGGGGAGGATCAGGAGCTGCTGGCGGCGCTGACGGACTTTCTCCGTTGCCGGGAGCTGCGCAAGAACCCCATGCTCACCGTGCGGTCGTTCAACACCCTCACCGCCAAGCTGGGGCGCCTGGCTCCGGATCAATCCATGAAGGTGATGCTGCTGGACTACGCCACCAGCAACAACTGGAACAGCGTGTACCCCATGAAGCCGGACGAGCTGCCTGCGCAGGATGCGGAACCCGCTGAGGATCAGGAGGGTATCGATGGAATTTGAAAAAGCGATGCGGGCGGCGGAGGAATACCTGACGTTCATCCCCCGCTTTATGGATCCGAAAATGCCCCAGGGCCTGTGGTTCTGCAACACGGTGGCAGAGGCCTCCGCCATTCAGATCAACGCGGTGTGCCTGGGCAGCGGGTGCGATTGGGATGATGTCGTCAAAGTGCAGCCGTTTCTGGAGTGCTTCCTGTATCTGGTGATCGTGACGCCCAACGCCATCGCCCGGGAGGAGATGGTGAAGCAGCTGCGCCCCCGCCTTCCGGCCATGTGTATCTACGTTATCACGGACGCGGGCTTTCGCAACTGTAAGACCCTGGACGAGTTCGTCCGTACATACGGCTCTGACCGCCTGCTGGATATTCTGGAGGGCGCGGAAGAGCTGCCGGCATACGGTATCCTCAATCTGGCGCAGGTGCCCCGGCGGGATCTGAGGACGGTGCCCCGTGTGCTCTCCCGGTTCCCGGTCCTGGACCGGGGGATCGGCGGCTTTTTCGCCGGGGAGCTGTCCGTCTGGACGGGCAAGCGCGGCGTAGGCAAGAGTACCATCCTGGGGCAGCTGCTGCTGGAGGCGATCGATCAGGGGCACACCGTATGCGCGTACTCCGGGGAGCTGCCGAAGGAGCAGTTCCGGGAGTGGATCTACCTGCAGGCGGCCGGACCGGAGCATATCGCCTACGAGAAGGACGAGGCCACCGGAAAACTCCTGGCCATGGCGGACCCCATGGCGGACAAGCAGATCTCCGAGTGGATGGACGAGCGATTTTGGCTGTTTGACCTGGAGCGGAACACCCGCCACGATCCGGAGACTATTTTGAAGCAGTTCGAGTACGCCAAGATGCGGTACAACGCCGACGTGTTCCTGGTGGACAACATCATGTCCGTGGATTTTGACGGCTACTCCGACCGGGATTTCAACCGGGTGCAGTCCAAGTTCACGCAGATGCTGGTGACGTTTTCCAAGCGCCGGAAGGTTCACACCCACTTGGTGGTCCATCCCCGGAAGTCGACCAGCGACAAAAACAGCAAGGTCAGCTCCGACGATGTCAGCGGCAGCGGCGATATCACGAACCGGGCGGACAACGTGTTTTTCCTGACCACCCATGCCGCGTCGGACGCAAAGGGGCAGCCGGATGTGAAGCCCCTGCTGCAGATCCTCAAAAACCGGGATTTTGGTGCCCGGGGACAGCAATGGCTGGATTTTGACCGGAAGTCCCGGCGGTTCTTTCAGGACCGGACCGGTAACCCAAAGCGGCCCTACGGCTGGGACATGGCCGCGCAGCAGCTGCGCATTACGGAGGAGCGTGGCGCCGTCGACGAGATCTTTCCGGAGGAGGCTTTGCCGTGAAGCTGGGAGACATGGTGACGGTTCGGCTGGCCGTGGAGGGTATGGAGCCGCGCAGCGTCACCGCGCCGGTGGTCTACATACACCCCCAGGGCCGGTTTTACCAGGTGGAGATCACCGGCCCAGCGCCGAACTGCTTCAAGTTCCGGGAGACGGTATTTTCCCGGGGCAATCAGAACGAAAGGAACTAGAGACATGAGAACGATCGCGATTATGAATTTCAAAGGCGGGGTGGGAAAGACCGTGACCACGGCCACCTTTGCCTGTTTGCTGGCGAAGCGGAAAAAGCGGGTGCTGGCCATCGACGCCGACAGCCAAGGGAACCTGAGCCAGTACTTCGGTGTGGAGCCCGCTGAGGACGATACCTGCACCACTTTGGAGCTGCTGACCTCCGGAGCCGGATACTATCCGGACTTTGTAACGCCCACCTGCATCGAGGATGTGGACGTGATCCCCGCCGACATCCGGCTGCTGGCGGCCGATGTGGATGCCACCGTCCGGGGCGAGACCCACCGGGAGGCCATCGAGGAGCTGCGGGTGGCCCTGGAGGAGGATGCCGGAGATCCCGATGGCTACGATTATCTGCTGATCGACTGCCCACCGGCGCTGTCCACCGCCTGCGCCGCAGCGCTGATCGCCGCCGACGAGGTCATCATTCCCATTCGGCTGGACGCCTTCTCTACCGGCGGCATGAGCAATCTGGTGTTCCAGATCACCAATATGCGGCGGATCAACCCGCGGCTGCGGGTCCGGGGCGTGCTGGTGACCCAGTACACCAAAACGGAGGAGGAACGGCAGGCCCTGGAGGTGCTGCGGGCCAGTCAGCTGCCGGTTTTTGAGACGGTGATCCGATACTCCAAGCGGGTGTGCGCCGGGACGTTTGCCAAGATGCCCCTGGTGGAGTTTTCGCCCTGGTGCGCTGCGGCACAGGATTATCGGGACCTGACAGAGGAGATCCTGCGAGAGGATGGTGACGGACATGGCAAAGCGTGAAGCAGACATTGCCGCCATGCTGGGCGCGCAGCTGGCCAAAGTGTCCGAATCGGACACCGGCCGGGAGCAGATCGAGTACATCGACCTGGATCTGCTGGATCCGGATCCCCGGAATTTCTACAACCTGCCGGGCATCCCGGAACTGGCGGAGAACATCCGTCTGGTGGGACTCCAGCAGCCCCTGCGGGTTCGGCCCAAGGAAGGCAGCCACTTTGAGATCGTGACCGGCCACCGGCGCCACCGGGCGCTGTTGCGGCTGGCAAAGGAGGAGGGCCTGGCGCAGTTTGCGCAGGTGCCCTGCATCCGGGAGCGGACCGGGGAGTCTTCCGCCATGGAGCGGATCCGCCTGATCTGCGGCAACTGCGACAACCGGACGATGTCCAGCGCGGAGCTGGCTCAGCAGGCGGAGGAGCTGGAGGCGGCGCTGCTGGCGTTGAAAAAGGAGGGCTTTGCGTTTTCCGGGAGGACCCGGGAGAAGGTAGCCCAGCTGTTGCAGGTCTCGGAAACGAAGATCGCCAACGCGAAGGTCATCAAGAATGGTCTGAAAGTTCCAGGGATCCGGGAGAAGTGGGCAAAAAAGGAAATCCCGGAGGCCGCTGCCTTGGAGATCGCCCGTCTGCCGGCGGAGGCCCAGTACCGGCTGCTGGACTGGGTGATTGACGGCCATCACGATTACAGCATCCGCAGCGTCAAAAACTTCTTGTTGATGTGGAATGGCTGCAAAAAGGAGTGCCCGGAGACGGGTAAGTTTTGCCCCCATGCCGAGGAGATCACAGAACACGACTACCACGGCGGCGAGTGGCACGGTGCTGGGTGCTGTCAGGGATGCCTGAGCAGAAATACCTGTCCGGCGGCCTGCCAGTATGCGCGGGCCAATGATCCGGAGCCTCAGGCACTTCCGGAGACGCACGGTGGGATTGCGCCGCCTCCGAAGCTGGAAAACCGAGTGGAGATGTCGGCGGAGGATTGGCAGGTGCGGCGGGAGCGGTTCTCTCAGCGTCTCCGGGCGGCCCGGGAGGCCACCGGCCTGGACCGGGCGGCCTTTGCGGAGAAAATTGGAGAGTATAAGGCGACTTACAGCGCCTGGGAAAACGGCAATTCCCCGGGGTCTGGTGCGTTTCCCCGGCTGGCAAAGGCCCTGGGCGTCAGCACGGATTACCTATACGGCCTGACCGACGATCCCTCGCCCAGGCCTGTTCCGGCGCAGTGGCAGCCATTGGACGAGGAACACTGGCCGGCAAAAGATCAGTTGGTAGTTATTGCTTATGATAATCCACTTGGAGGGACTTGCTATGTGACCGCCCGCTGTGTGGGCGGCTATCATGACCTTTATCCATTTGAGGACACAGACGTGGGCTGTGAGCTGGATGAGCCATCTCATGGTGAATATGACGTCGGATATTGGTGGATGCTGTTGCCGGTGAAGGAGGACCCACATGAATCAGACGACGCTTGATGTAAAAAAGAACTTTTTGTCCCGTACATTCTCACGGTGCCTTGCGGAGATGTGCCCGGGGGTGGCGCGCTTGGAGTATCACCTCCACGATGACGGAGAGGAGGTGGCCATTATTCGCTGCGTCAATGGCTCCATTCGTCGAGTGGTGGTCACAGGGATGGATCTCCAGGGATCTGTAGAAACCATCCTGGCGGAGCTCAACGGAGCATCTGTGCGGAGAGTGGAGGCGTTTTTGATATCATGATGGATGTGGTTGTTTGGCAGGACGGCCGGCCAAAGTGCCGCTACATCGGCTGCGTGCCGACGCCGGAGGAGCAGCGCTCCCTCCGGCGGGGCGGCTGTGAGATCCGGGTGGACGGAAAGCCTGTCTCCCGGATCATTCGGAAGGAGGAAGGCAGATGATCCGATTTATTTACGATGAAGCGGGGCATGAGATCCAAGCCACTGCTTCGGGCTGTGCCACAGAGATTGCGGCGGAATTGGGAGTGCTAATCAATATTTCTTACAATCTGATGCGGACTCGGTCTCCGGAGATGGCGGAGTTTTTCAAGCATAGGCTGATCTTGACGATGCATCCGGACAGCCCCACCTGGGATAAGGACAATGTGCCGGATCCGAGTGTCGGTGTCAAATTTGTCCGGTTTAGCAATAACCAAAAGGAGGATCTGCGTGGATAACCGTCGATACACCGGCCGGGAGCGGCGGCAGAGGATGCTGCTCCGGCTGAGCGTGGTGCTGTGGGTGGCTGCCTGCTGTTTGGCCTTGTGCGGCAAGGCCGTGGGGGCGGCAGTATGAGCGGGACGCCGCAGCCGCCCTGCCTGGACTGCCGGCAGCGCCGGGTGGGGTGCCAC
Organism: Dysosmobacter sp. Marseille-Q4140; assembly: GCA_018228705.1. Lineage (NCBI taxonomy): Bacteria > Bacillati > Bacillota > Clostridia > Eubacteriales > Oscillospiraceae > Dysosmobacter > Dysosmobacter sp. Marseille-Q4140. The sequence goes on from CP073694.1 coordinate 2,891,269, forward strand.
GATCCGGAGATCTGCAAGGCCTGGGCGGAATACACCGCCCAGGCCAGGGCCGCCCAGAAGGAAGCGGAGCACCGGCGATCTCAACAGGCACAACTTTTCGAGTACAGCAAGGGATTGCATGAGCGGATAGAGAGGAGAAGGCGGAATGGGCACTAAGGCGATGACCTATGAGGATGCTGCCCGGATCCTGGATCCGGAGACGAGCCTGGAGGCCTTGGCCGCGTATGCCGGGGACTGTGAGGCCCGTCAGGCCGCAATCGTGGAGGCCTGCCGGATGGGGGCCATTGCGCTGCGGGCCATGCCGTCCAGTGAGCCGCTGACGGCGGAGCAGCTGCGCAGGATGCACTTTGAGCGGGTGCGGTTCGTATATCCGCCCCAGTATGAGGGAGACCCCGGCGGCTGCGAAGAGGGCGTGGTTTTGTACGGGAAACTGTACTCGATTGACGCGCTGGAGGGAGCCGGTTTTGAGGAGATGCTGCTGGATGCCGGCAGCGGAGATGATCCGGACCGTCCCTCTGGGAAGTATCAGGTGTTCCGGCGGATTGCGGGAGTGTGCGGCCAATGCTGAATAAAATCATTCTGATGGGCCGCCTGACCCGGGATCCGGAGCTGCGCCACACCGGAAACGGAACGGCGGTGGCGTCCTTTACCCTAGCCGTGGACCGGGACTTCAAGTCCCAGTCCGGGGAGCGAGAGACGGACTTCATCGACATTGTGGCCTGGCGCTCCACGGCTGAGTTCGTCAGCAAGTACTTCTCCAAGGGCCGCATGGCTGTGGTAGAGGGCCGCCTCCAGGTGCGGGATTGGACCGATAAGGACGGGACCCAGCGCAGGTCCACCGAGGTGGTGGCCGACAACGTCTATTTCGGGGACAGCAAGCGGCCGGTGTCCGATTCAGACACGCCGGCGCCGGCTGGGGAGTTTGCCGAGGTGCCGGAGGACGAGAAGGGGGAGCTGCCGTTTTGATGGAACATCAGAAATTGCTGGCTGCCCTGAAGCAGCTGAAGGTGCAGACCGGGAGCCTTGCATGTCTTGGATGCGGTTATGAACATAATTGCGGGGTCCATGGCTGTGCCATTATCCGGGAGGCAATGGAGCAGTTAAAGGCCCAGCATCTTGATACCGGTGAGCCACTGACGCTGGAGCATTTGAAGGAAGTGCCGCACGGAAAAATCAAAGACACCACCTTGGAAAGCATCTGCGATAGAGCGAATGAAATCGCATCTCAATCTTTGTGCATTGTCGGGAATCAATGGGTAAGCGTAAAAGATCGTACTCCGGAGGATGAAAAGGCGGTTTTAGCGTATTACGGTTTTTACCATGAGGACGATGACCTGGGAGCACGATTTGTTGGTACGCTGACATACTTTTCTCATGACCCGGAGCCGCACTGGCAACACGAAAGTACGGGCCTCTTTGTAACACATTGGATGCCGATTCCGGAACCGCCGGAGGAGGTGATGCCATGAGCGATAAAGACCTGTATCGGATGGCCCTCTCCACCTACGGACCGGATGCTCAGACCGTCATGGTATTCGAGGAGATGGCGGAGCTGCAGAAGGAATTGTGCAAGCACGCCAGAGGATCGCTGAACCGGGAATCCATCGCAGAGGAGATTGCGGACGTGCTTATCATGCTGGAGCAGATGATTGTGTTGCACGACTGTGAGGATTCGGTCTTTCGGTATAAACAGGAGAAGAAATGCCGGCTGGAGAAACGTCTTAGGGAGGAACGAGCGTGAAAAAAAGAAAGACCAGGGCACGGGCGGTGGTCTCCTCGGCTCCGGATGGGACGCAGACGGCATTTCCATCCGTCACTCAGGCGGCGGAGCAGACTGGAGGGCAGGCCGCTCGGATCAGTGCAGCGTGCAGGACGGGATCACCCTACCGGGGGATCTTATGGCGGTATGCCGATGAGGGGGGATCCGTCTGATAGATCTGTTATCGCCAAACGACCTGGACCAGCTGCGGCAGGCCCTGGCGGCCGGGCGGGAGATCTCCCTGACCCGGTCGCTGCGGGGCCTGACCGTGACAGCCAGCACCAGCAAAGGCTCTCCGGCCTGGGGATGCGATATGCTGATCCGGCTGGAGCAGAGCCGAGGCCCTGTTTACAGCACTCAACATTTTCGGTCCGTGGAGGAGATGATGCGATACATATGAGTGACCCGATTTGGTATTGCACCCGGCAGCGAGCTGGTCCGCTGGTCAAGGAATGCAGGGCAATCCGGCCGCGGCTGAGCCCCAACGATACGCCCTACGAGCGGACGGAGAAGAACAAAATCCTGCGGCCGCCCAAGGACAGCAGTGTGTGCCGGACCCGGGTGGACCGGCTGGAGATCCGCTTGGCTCTGCTGGGCTTCAAGGCAAGCGTCTACACCCTGACCATCCGGGATGATGTGCTTCCCCGGAAGTTTCAGGACGTGCGTAAGCTGTGGCGGTCATTCCTCCGGAAGCTGAACCTCTGGAACCCGGGATGGAGCCGGGACTATGCGTATCTGATTGAAGGCAAGCATGGAGATCACCGGTATCATGTCCATGTAGCGCTGCGGGATGAGGACTTTCCTCCGGCCATCGTCCAGTATCTCTGGGAGTATGGGCTGGTAGACGACGAGCCGCTGCTGCGGGGACCGTATGACACGTTCCGGCGGACGGCAAAGTATTGGAACAAGGAGTCCACCGACGGCGTGGTCATCCCGATCTCAGCCAGGACCTGGGTGGTCAGCAAAAGCCTCAACGCCAAGCTGCCGCAGACGGAGATCTTCCGCAGCGACAGCGGCGTGATCCAGGTGCCTGAGAGCGTCCGGATCTCCGGGTGCAACACGGTGGTCAATGCCTTCGGGCGGTACCATTACAGCTGGTGGATCGAGAAACCTTAAAAACAGTGCTTTATATTTAGAATAGGTTTTTTATTACTTGAAATATAGTTGAATAACTTGCAAAAGGAGGAACAACCTGTTGCGAATGAACATGGAACGTGGTAAACTGGTCACAAAGGACGGATGGGTCATGTGCCCAGTCTGCGGCAAGGGCAAGATCCTCAAGGTCAACCCGGACACCACCGTCCACAATCTGCCGAGGCCGTGTAAGCGGTGCGGCCAGATCAGCATTGTGAATATCGAAGCGCCTGAGCCAGAGTCCTCAGAGACCAGCGCCTGAGCCATTTGACAGCCCGTTGAGGGGGTCGAAGGCTTGGGCGCTTTTTGTTTTGCCCGGAGGTGATAGCCCGATGGCACAAAAGCCGCTCCGGCCTTGCCGGCATCCCGGATGCACCGCCCTGGTCTCCGGCGGATACTGCGAGGCCCATAAACCGAAAGATCGCGATCGGCGCAGCGCCGAGGCCAAGTCCTGGCACTGGATGTACCTCACGCCGGAGTGGATCGATGATCTGCGGCCCACGCAGCTGCTCCAGGAGCCCTTCTGCCGCGAGTGCGCCAAGTTCGGCAGACGGACCAGGGCGACCGAGGTGGACCACATCCAGCCGCACCGTGGGGACTGGACCGTGTTCACAGACCGCAGCAACCTGCAGAGCCTTTGCCATTCCTGCCACAGCCGCAAGACACTCTCGGAAATGCGCGAAAAAAACGCAGCATTGCGAAGTCGCTACCGGCGCTGATGGGACGGACGCTTGGGCGTGCATGCGCATCTGGTGCGCGCCTGCGTGGATTCCCTGCACCCCTCCCCCCGGTCAAGAAAGTTTTGGCCGGGGTGAGCAAGACCGCAGGCGGTCCTTCACGCGAAAATTTTTCCCCACGGCGGGAGGCGACCGGCAGCCCGAGGGTTCCCCGGGCGAGCAAGGTGTCCGACTCTGACACGCAAAGGAGGTGTTCTGGATGATCCGCAGAGAGTGCGGTTTGCGAGGGGCCTGGCAGTATTGCAAACAGCATCCGGCGTTATGCTGCAAAGCCTGCCCGGATCTGCAGGGCTGTGAGCGGGCCTGCCTGAACACACCGGAGCGGTGCGGATACATGCGCCATCACGATACAGCGACATATGCGCCGCCCGGTCGGCTGAAAGGAGGTGCGGCCGATGGCCGGAAAGCGACAGCCCACGGAAATCGTAGAGGCCAATGGCCGTAAGCATCTGACCGAGGCGGAAAAGGACGCGCGGCGGGATCAGGAGGTCCATGTGCCGCCCCCGGATGAGGCTGTCCCGCCCAAATGGCTGCCCAAGCGGCTCCATGGGGAATATCGGGAGATCGGTGAGATCCTGCGCTCCGCCGGGCTCTATGCGGAGCTGGACCGGGACGTGCTGGGTCAATATTTCCTCTCCCGGGAGCGGTGGCTCCGGGCAGACAAAAAGGCCGCGGCTGCCATCCGGGACGGCGACGAGAAGCTGGCCAGGGAGTGGACCAGTGTCCAGGGCACCTACTTCAAGCAGGCCCGGACTTGTGCCGAGGCCATGGGCCTGTCCGTCACCTCCCGGTGCCGGATCGTGGTGCCCGCGGCTGTGCAGAACGCCGCCAAGGCGCCTGCCTCGGCCGGGGAAGATGAGTTCACCCAGCGGCTCCGGCAGCGGCAGGCGGCGGCGCTGGAGGGGGCCAGGTAAATGCCGGTACGCGCCAGCGAGTATTACGACGAGTCGGCCGGGGCCTTTGTCTGCGAGTTTATCTCCCGGCTGCCCAACACGGACAACGGCCGCCCCTTTGAACTGTATGACTGGCAACGAAGCTCCATCATGGAGTTCTACGGCCGGCAGGTGACGGATGAGGACACCGGGGAGTATCTGCGGAAGTACTGGTACCTTTACATGGAGATCCCCAAGAAAAACGGCAAGAGCGAGCTGGCGGCGGCCCTGGGCATTTACCACCTGTTCGCCGATGGGGAGCTGAATGCGGAGGTCTATATCTGCGCGGCGGATAAGGAGAACGCCGGCATCATATTCAGCGCAGCGGTCTTTATGCTGACCACGGCCCCATGGACAGCCAAGATGATCGCCCGGGGCGAGCTGAACATCGTGGAGTCCCGGAAGCGGGTGGAATACCGCCAGCGGGTCAGAACCGGGAACGGCGGATACAAGTGGATCACCGTGGGTGTGATGGCCGTAGTTTCGGCGGAGGCGTTCAGCAAACACGGCTACAAGCCCAGCTGCGTGATCTTTGACGAACTCCACGCCCAGCCCAACCGGGAACTGTGGGACGTCATGACCTTCGGCGCCGGCTCCGGCCGGAAGCAGCCGGTGTGGATCGTGCTGACCACCGCCGGCGACGACCCGGACCGCGGTTCCATCGGTTGGGAGATCCATGAGAAAGCCGTAGGCGTTCGGGATGCCCGGCGGCTGCGCAGGATCCTGGATGAAGGCGGAGACCCGCGCCAGGTCCTCTCTCTGCGGCACGTGTCCGACGAGGACATGGCCCAGGCCCAGGAGGACCTGCTGTCCCTGGATCTTCCCAACTGGCTGCCGATTTTGTACGGCATCACTGCCATGTACGGCGATGATCCGGACGATCTGAAGGATATCGACATCTGGGACGAAAAACTCTGGTATCTCTGCAATCCGTCCCTGGGCAAGCACCTGAAGATCCGGACGCTGCGGCTGGAGGCCATGGAGGCCCGGCGCAGCGAGGCGGGAGAGAAGCTCTTCCGCTGGCTGCGGCTCAACCAGTGGATCTCCGTGAAAGCCGTCAGCTGGATCTCCCTGAACCTCTACGACAAGACCCAGTTTGGTCCCAGCAAGAAGGCAGAGCGGGAGCCTTGGGTAAAGGAGCATCTGTACGGAAAGCTCTGCTACGGCGGCGTGGACCTCTCCACCAGCAAGGACCTGACGGCCTTTGTGCTGCTGTTCCCGCCGCAGCCGGGGCTGGAGACGGCGGTGCTGCTGCCGTTCATCTGGCGGCCCGGGGGCACCGTGGAGGAGGCGGAGCGCCGGGACCATGTGCCCTACCGGGACTGGGAACGGGCAGGGTTCCTTACCCTCTGCGACGGCGACATCATCAACTACGGCGACGTGGAGGCCACCATCCGGTGGGCTGCGGAGGTCTTTGACCTCCAGACGGTGGGCTTTGACCCCTATTTGAGCCGGACCATCACCCAGCGGCTGGAGCCTATCGTGCCCATCATTGAGATCCCCCAGGATCTCAAGAACATGTCGCCGGCCATGAAGGAGATGGACGACCTGATGACCCGGCACCAGCTGCTCCACGTCCACAACACCTGCTTCCGCTGGACCTTCGGGAATGTGCGCTGCTACGTGGACGGCAACGGAAACTGCAAGCCGCTGAAAAACAAGTCCCGGGGCCGGATCGACCCCACCGTGGCCTCTATCATCGTGGTGGCGGTGTGGATGATCAAGCGGAACCAGAAGCCGGATCTGGCGGCGGCCATGGACCGGCCGGGATTCACTTTGTAACGTGTCAGGTTCGGACACGGGAAGGAGATCTATGAAGGCATTGAAGGATGGGGTGGCGGCCTACGCCACAGAGCTGATGATGGGAGTTGGCGCGGCGCTGGTAAGCGTGGGAGCCGGGATAATCTATCTTCCTGCGGGGATCATTACCGCCGGCGCGATGCTGTTGGCGGGCGCCGTTCTCAGCTGCCTGGGAGGTGGTAAGGCATGAGCATCCGGGAGGGACTGCGGGCGGTGGCTCGGTCTCCGTCCGGGGTGCGCAAGGCAGTGACGGCGCAAACGCTGATCACTGCAGGGTACTCGCCCACGGGTACCGACACCGGCGAGACGTTTGCTCGAAAGCTCAGCGCCGTGGACCGCTGCATTGAGATCCTGTCTGATTCCATGGGTAAGCTCCCGTGCTTCATTATGGACAGCAAAACCCGGGAGCGGTTAGACCTGCCCCAGCTGCAGCTGCTGAACGTGCGGCCCAACGAGGCCATGACGCCGTTTATCCGTAAGAAGGTGCTGGAGACAAGCCGCCAGGTGAATGGAAACGGCTACGATTGGATCCTGCGAAACCCAAGGACAGGCCGCATTGACGAATTGATTCCGATACCCGGCCATTTGGTGGAGCCTTGGCGGGATCTTGGCGGCCGTGTGTGGTACACAGTGACCCACCCTTGGACTGGAGAGCCCATGGTGCTGCCCAATGAGGACATCTGCCACTACAAGACAGCTACCAGGGACGGCCTCAAGGGCGTTGGTACGCTCCGGAGAGCAAGCGAGACCATTGCCTCCGCCCGGGCGCAGCAGCAGTATGAACTGAGCTTTTACGAGAACGGCGGTCAGCCCTCCGGTGTGCTGGAGACAGACAGCGATCTGGGCGGATATGCCAAGGGGCCGGACGGGAAAGTGCTGACCCGGGAAGACGGGTCCAGCGTGACGCTGAAGGATCAGCTTCGCAGCGAATGGGAAAAGGTTCACGCCGGGCCCAGCAACAGTCATCGCCTGGCCATTTTGGATCTGGGCCTGAAGTATACCGCCATCGCTTCCAGCAACTCCGACGCCCAGTTCATCGAGAGCAAGGAAGTCTCCATTCGGGACATCGCCCGGTATTTCGGAGTTCCCCTCTACAAGCTGCAGGAGGGCAAGCAATCCTACAACAGCAACGAACAGAACGCTATCGAGTATGTTGTCAGTACGCTTCACCCCATCGTCACCCAGTATGAAGAAGAAATGACCTGGAAGCTGCTGAACGCGAGTCAGGTGGACGCTGGCCTGGAGATCCGCATCAATATGATGGCGGAGCTTCGGGGAGATACAGCGGCTCGGGGCCAGTGGTATCAGGTCATGCTGCAGGAGGGGCCGTTCAGCGTCAACGACGTTCTGGCCCTAGAGGATCTGCCGGACATCCCAGGAGGAGACGAACACCGGGCCAGTCTGAACTATGTGCCACTCTCCATCTGGCCGGAGCTGAGCAGACTGCGGGCGGGATTGCCCCAGACACAGGAGGAATGACATGGATCAGATTTTGAAACAGGCACGGCTTCTAAAAGCTGTTCTGAACGAAAGCGAGCTGTCCCTTATCAATGCCCAGGCCTTGCGGCCGTTGACCGCGGACGAGGTTTTTACCTTCCGCCTGGCGGCCTGCAACAATCAGGTAGACCGAGACATTGAACGGTTCACCGAAAAAACTCTGGAGGGGCTTGCGGTCCTTTTTGTGGGTCGGCCGGTCCTGATGGACCACAAGTGGAGCGCTGGCAGTCAGACAGCTCGCGTATATGCCGCCGACGTGGAACCCATGGCAGGTGTAGATGGCGGGATGCAGCTGGTGCTGCGATGCTATATGCCCCGGCTTCAGGGCAACAGTGATACCATTGCTGCCATTGAGTCTGGATTGCTGCGGGAGTGCAGTGTTGGTGTTCTTACGAAGCGGGCCATTTGCTCCATTTGCGGAGCAGACCGTCGTACGACCTGGTGCGAGCACATCAAGGGCACAGAGTATGACGGCAAGCAGTGTTACATCGAGCTGGATGGCGCAGAGGACGCTTATGAGGTGTCCATGCTGCCGGTGCCTGCGCAGCCGGCGGCCGGTGTGGTCAAGCGCTACGGCGGGCCGGAGGGACCGGACAGTGATCCTGCGGGCGGTGCGCCCGATGAAGATATGGCCTGGCAGGATGAGGCCCTGCTGGAGCTGGAAAAAACAAGATTTTAAGGAGGACGACATGAGACGCAAACTGATCGATCTGAAGCAGCAGCGCTCCACTTTACTGGAGGGCGCCGAGGCCCTGCTGAAAGAGGGTAAGCGGGAGGAGTATCGGGCGGAGATGGCGAAGGTCTCCAACATGAACGATGAGATCAAGGACTTGGAGGACCTGGTCCGGGAGCAGGACCGGAAGTTCATGGAGAAAGCTCCTGACCCGGCCGAGGAGAGGGACAAGGCGGAGGAGCGGGGCAACCAGCTGATGAAGGGCCTGGAGGTGAAATTCTCTCCCCTGGAAGTGGCCAAAGCTCTGTTTGCCCCCAAGCCTGTGGAGAAGGCCGTGACGCTGGCCACCGGCACTCTGGCGCAGCCCACCGGCGCCGGCAGCACTATCCGGGACGCTCTGGGATACGGCGTGGGCGCCATCATTGACCAGGTGTATGTTCAGGACCTGACCGGCATGGCCGCATACCTGGAGCCCTATGTGATCTCCGAGCCCGATGCCCAGGGCGCGAAGGTTAGCACTGCTGCTGGAACCGTTCGCACCGCCTCTGCGGACCCTACCTTCGGCGTGGCCAAGATCAGCCCCTATGAACTGACCACCACCAGCTACGTGGATCGAAATATCGCCCGGCTGACCCCCGCCAACTACTACGCCAAGGTGTTCAACATGGCTATGAAGGCCATGCGCCGGGACACGGTGAAGATGATCTTCAACGGCGACGGCCAGGCCACCAACGACATGTTCGGCATCAAAACCGCCAAAAACGTGGCGGGCGCCAACATCTTCGCCACCCTCAATGTGAGCGCAGTGAACGAGGATCTTCTGACCGAGCTGATGTTTGCCTACGGCGGCGATGAGGAACTGGGCGGCAACTGCAGGCTGTACCTCAACAAGAAGGACCTTCAGGCCATCGGCAAAATCAGAGGTACCAACGAGAAGCGGCGTCTCTATGACATCGTGCCCGATGCCGCCAACCCTAACATCGGCACCATCCGGGAGGGCGGTACCATCGTGCCCTATTCCATCTCCAAGCAGCTGACCGCCCTTTCTGAGTCTACTGCCGGCGCGGCGGCTATCCAGGCCATGGTGTACGGAGATCCCAGGAACTACGAGTTGGGCCTGTTCGGTGACTATACCGTGCGGGTGGATGAGTCCATCAAGGGAGTTGAGCGGATGCTGACCATCCTGGGCGACGCCATGGTGGGCGGCAACCTGATCGTGGACAAGGGTTTCGTGGTGGCCACCCTGCCCGCTACCGGGGACTAACCTGTGGCTCTGACGGATGAGCGCAGGGAAAGCCTGCTGGCCTACTGCAAGCTGACAGAACTTGCGGATGACCCGGAGGTAAAGCTGCTGATCCCCATTTTTTATGCGGGGGCAGTCGGGTATATGGAGGGGGCAGGTGTGACCCGGTCGGAATCGGACGCCAATCGGGCAGCTCTGTATGACCTGTGCGTCAATGCCATGGTATTGGATGCCTGGGACAATCGGGACACCAAGGAGCCTGTCAGTCAAGCGGCGGAAAATCCCGCCTTTCGACGCTCCCTCAACCAGCTGAAGCGTACGGAACCGGCGGTGTCCGATTCGGACACATGACAAAAAATCCGCCCCGGCTCTACGCCGGGGCGGATGAGAAGGGACGGCCTCTAAAAGCGATTATTGAACGTTCAGCTCCCGCTTGAGGGCGTTTTGCAGGACGCGGGAGAAGTTCAGGCCCTGTTCCTCGGCCAGGTGGTTGAGCCAGCCGGGAATGGTGAGGGTCTTTTTGACGGCCTGGTTTTCGTGCCGTTTGCGGTAGTCCAGTTCGTCAAACTCCACCATGGCCACAAAGTCTCCCTCTTCCAGGGAAAGCACACCGGGGAGAGAGGGCGCGGGGATGGGCTTGGCGGCGGAGAAGTAATCCTCCAGCACCAGGCCGATGGCGTCCTGGGTCATGGCCACCGCCTCGCTCAAGGTGTCACCCTGGGAGAAGCAGCCGTCCAGATCGGGGACGAAGGTGGAAAAGCCCACATCCTCCGGGTGAAAGATAACGGGGTAAAAAACCTTTTCCATAAGATAGCCTCCTTTTGGGGGCGGGGCTTATTTCAGCCCCGCCTGTTTGAGAATCGCCTGTTCCAGTCCTTTTTTCAGTTCCTTGGCATGGACCGGAACGATGGTCTGTTTGCCCGTGGTCCTGTTTCGGTATTTATGATGCGATCCGTTGGAGTCCACCAGCTCAAACCCGTTTGCTTCCAGGAGCTTGATCATCTCCTTGGGTTTCATCGGCATGGGATCACGTCCTTTCCATGGTTTTATTATAGCACGTGTTTATACGTATGTCAAGCAAAAAACACGTAAAAACACGTATAATTTAAGGGAGAAGGAGGCGAGCTGCATGATTGACGCCGGGGACCTCAGTGAGCGCCTGGAGCTGCTGGAGCTGGAGGAGACCCAGGCCGATACATGGGAATGGGTAAGCCGCGGGCGGCTGTGGGCCCAGGTGGAGGTGGACGGAGGCAAAAACCTGTTTTCCTCCGTGGGCATCGGCGCCCGGAATGCCAAGCTGGTGCTGCGTACCCGTCCCCTTTCCCTTTGCCAGGCCCTGCGCTGGAGAGGGCAGCATCTGTTTTTGACCGGCATCACCAAGCTGGACCGGATGCATCTGAACGTACAGGCGGCGCTGGTGAATGTGGTGACGTGCCTGGCCACCCGGACGGAGGACACCGTGGGGGCCGCCGGACGGCCCGTCGCGGCGGAGACCATGCGCATCAGTTTTCCCGGCATTCTGACGGAGAAGTATGCCCGGTATGAGCGGGAGGAAACCCATGCGGAGAACGATACCAGCTACGTGCTGGTGGTCCCAAAGGAGATCTCGCTTCAGGCAGGAGACCTGGTGACTGTGCAGGACGGGCCGGCAAAGGCCGTGTATGCCGTGACGATCTGCCATGTGCTGGACCAGTTCAAAAACGAGTATGAGATCGCAAGAAGGGGAGATGTGTGATGGCGCAGACGGTGGAGCTGGAGGGCCTGGACCGTATCCGCAGGAGCTGGGACGCCCTTTTGCAGCGGTTTCCGGAAGAAAAGCGGCGGGCCCTTTCCCAGGTGGGCCAGGCGCTTTTGCAGCAGGTGCGCGGTCAGATCGGCGGTACCGGCAAAGTGGCCGGCTGGCAGGATGTCCACCTGGGCAGCGGCGGCGGGTATGTGGCTGTGCGGGCCAGAGCCAAGACCTACCAGACCACCAAGAGCGGCAAGCGCTACGCCGTGGGCTACATCACCAACGCTATTGAAGGCGGCCACCGGACCGGAGGCCCCAGGCCGGGGCCGAAGGCAGCCGGATACCGGTATCAGCCGAGGCTGCGCGTCTCCGCGGTGCCGGGCCTGTGGTTCTATGACACGGTGCGCCGGCAGGCAGACAGCCTGACGCAGGAGGAACTGGACGAGCTGCTGGGCACCATCATCGACGGACTGGAGGGACGGCTGTGACGTATCAGGATCTGACAGAGGCCATTGCGGCAAAAATCGCCGCAATGTGGCCGGACCGGATGCTGTACCGGGATTTCTGCCCGGTGGATTTTCAGCGGCCCTCCGGATTTTTGTATGTGACGGATGCCAGCTATGCGGACGCTGGCATCGGCCTGGTGGAGTGGAGCTATGAGGCGGAGGTGCTGCTCTACGCTGCCACGGACAGCTACACCGTGGAGAGTACGGAGTCGCTGCGGGCGGATCAGCTGGCGGTGCTGGATGCGTTTGCCGGGCCTGCCTTGCGGGTGGGAGATCGGTCGCTGATCATCCATGTGGCGGCGGAGGCGCCGGGGCCGGGCGAGGCCTATGTGCGGTTTTCCGCCTCCTGGGTGGACAGCCGGCCGGGCTACACGGATGAGGATACGGCGCCGGAGAGCGAGAGCGGTGTACCGCTGATGGAACACTATACGATGCTGGTGGGCACGACGCCCCCGGTGGAACGAGAAAAGGAGTGATCGGTATGTCAACGAATATCGGCCTGCCCAGTCTGACCATTGCCTTTCAGAAGGCAGCACAGGCCACGGCGAACCGAAGCAAGAAGGGATTTGTGGGGGTGTTCGTCCGGGATGCCAAAGCCCAGGGCGTCCACGCTCTGACCAGCCCGGCCCTGATCCCCTCTGAACTGGGGGCGGATAACCAGGCCTATATCCAGCGGGCTTTCACCGGCAGCGATCGGGGAGAGCCCAGCAAGGTGGTGGCGGTGGTGATCGCTCCGGGTACGGAGGATACCACGGCTCTGAAAGCTGGGCTGAAGCTCATCGAAAACCAGACCCTGGACTATATCGCCCCGCCCCCGGATGTGACGGCGGACGAGAAGGTAGTGCTGGAGACCTGGGTCAAGGCCCGGCAGAAGGCGTACTTCACGGAAAAGCTGGTGGAGCCCAATCCGGCCACGCCGCCGGACGATATGGGCATCATCTCCTATCAGGAGACGGACGGCGAGTTGGCGGCGGGCAGCACCACCTACACGGCGGCGCAGTTTTCCAGCAGGCTCGCCGGCATCCTGGCGGGGATCCCCATGGGGATGTCCAGTACAAACGCCAGCCTTCCCGAGGTGACGGCGGTGACGGCCCGCTCGGAGGCCGAGCAGATCGCGGCGATCAACAGCGGAAACCTGATCCTGATCCACGATGGCCAGGTGGCGAAGATCGCCCGGGGCGTCAACAGCCTCACCACCATCCCGGTGGACGGCAGCAAGGACTGGAGCAAGATCAAGATCGTGGAGGGGATGAATCTCATCACATACTACCTCCGGACCACCATCCAGGGCGAGTACCTGGGCCGGTACCCGAACACTTACGATAACAAGTGTCTGCTGATCGCGGCCATCCTGGAGTATCTCCAGTACCTGGAGGGCGCCGGTGTGCTGAACCCCGGGGAGAGCTGGTGCCAGATCGACCTGGACGCCCAGACCAACTGGCTGAAGGCCCAGGGCGTGGAGGTAGCGAATATGACGGAGCAGGAGATCCGGGAGGCCCAGACCGGATCCTGGGTGTTCATCTCCTGCGGCGGACGTCTGGTGGACGCCATGGAGGACTTTGAGGTGACCTTCAACACGCTGGTCACCCTGGCGGCCTGAAAGGAGGTAATCGACCATGGCAAAAACGATTGATACTGCAAGACGGGTGATCAACGGCACCTGGGGCGAGGTCTGGATCGACGGCGAGAAGATCGCCGAGTGCACCGCCTGCCAGCTGCGGATCGCCAACAACAAGCAGACCGTCAGCCTTTGCGGGCAGTACATGGAGGACAGCAAGGGCACGTCCGGCTCCGGTACCGGCAGCCTGACCCTCTATAAGGTGGACAGCGGCTTTGCCCAGAAGCAGTCCGGGCTCCAGAACGGCGTGGACCGGCGGTTCACCGTCATCTCCAAGCTGCGGGATCCGGACAGCTACGGCGCGGAGCGGGTGGCCGCCTACAACGTCAGCTTTGACGATCTGACCCTGGCGGACTGGCAGGCGGCCACGGTGGGTACCGTGACCAAGCCCTTCACCTTCACCCGCTATGAGCTTCTGGACCAGATCGAGGTGCAGTAAATGGCGAAGAAAGCGGACAAGAACATCGTGGCCAGCCTTCTGGATCTGCCGGAATTCGAGCCGGAGACCGCGGCGGTGGAGCTGCCCCGGCTGGGGATCGTATTGGAGCTGCAGGAGCTGCCCTATGACAAGCTCAAGAGCATCAGCCGGGAGCAGGACCCCGATATCCATCTGATCCTGGCCAGCGTGGTGAACCACCCGGAGATGCGGCAGGAGGCGTGGTATCACGACAAAAAGGGCTGCGCCACCCCAGTGGATGCCCTCAAGAAACTGCTGCGTAAGGGTGAGGTCACAAAGGTGACCCGGATCATTGATCTGCTCAACGGCTACGGCGCCGGCAGCGTGGTGCCTCTGGAGCGGGAGAAGGCGGCGGTGGATGCCGCGGTGGAGTACCTGGAAAAAAACTGACGGAGCGCCCGGATCTGATCGTGGCTCAGCGGCTTTTGCTGGAGCACGGCATCTTTCCCGGGGACTACCTGCGGCGGCCCCCGGGGGAGAGGGTGCTGATCCAGGCGCTTTTGCTCGACAACAGACGGCGGAAGGACGGTGAGATCTGATGGCCAACCGAAAAACCGACGCCAGCATTGCATTTTCCGTTACGGATAACCTGAGCCAGTCCGTCACCCGGATGCGGAACAACCTGGACGGGTTCGAGCAGGATGTGGAGGGGCTGCAAAAGCAGCTGGATATCCTACAGCGGACGAAGGTCCAACTGAAAAACATTGACCTGAAGCAGGCCAAGAGCCAGGTGGATGAGATGCGCCGGGCGCTGGAGGAGCTGGGAGATACCGCCACAGAGACGGAGCGGCAGACCGCCCAGGCCAATTTCGACGCGGCCGTCCAGAACTACAACAACGTGGCCAACCAGCTGGATCTGGTGAGCCGCAGAGCCCGTCAGACCCAGAAGGACCTGCTGAACACCACGGACGCCATCTCCAAGGCGGACAACCGGGCAAGCTCCGTCTCCTCAGGCGGAAGCATGCTCGCCGCCCTGGGCCGGGCAGGCCTGTACAGCATGCTGGGAGATGCGGCAGGACAGTGGGCCTCCGTTCTGGCTGGGTCGGCTCTCGGCAGCGAGGGGGGGTCTTTGTTCGGCGGCATCCTCAGCGGAGCCGGCAGCGGCGCGGCTATTGGGTCTATGATCGCTCCCGGCGTTGGTACCGCGGTTGGCGCGGCCCTGGGCGGCGTGGTAGGCCTTGCCAGCGGGGCCAGCGAGGTATACGGTTCCCGAGACGAGGCGTTCAAGAGCTATGTCCAGGACGCCGTGGAGGGGCAGCTCAGTGAGATGGATTCCATCCGCTCCTCCGGGTCGGTGACAGCGGGCCAGCGGGAGCAGGACCAGATCGCCTTTACCCAGCGCCTGGGCAGCGACCAGGCGGCCCGGGACTACCTGGATCAGGTGCGGGAGATGGCCACCGGGACCAACTACACCTACGATGAGATCACCGGCTACTCCAAGTCCCTCCTCAATACCTACAACCCAGAGGAGACCTTCTCCGTTCTGCAGAAGCTGAGCGACGCCACGGCGGGCCTCAACTTGGACAGCAGCGGCGTGGAGATGTTTATTGCGGCCCTGTCCCGGATGCGGACCACAGGGAAGCTGACCCAGGAGTACATGAACTACTTCTCCGAGCGGGGGCTGGATGCGGACGAGGCCATTGCCCGGGGCCTGGGGATCGATAAGAGCCGGGTACGGGAGATGGCTACCAGCGGGGAGATCGGCGGTACAGAGGCCGCCCAGGCCATCCTGGACTATATCCAGGAGGAATTCGGCGGACTGAGCGAGAAGCTCGCCTCCACCTACGACGCCATGGTGGACAACCTGGGGGATGCGGAGGCCAATCTGAACGCCCGCATGGGCGAAGGGTACAACGAGGCCCGGAAAGCTGGCATCGAGGCCCAGCAGGACTGGCTGGAGAGTGACCAGTTGGGGGAGGCCTATGAGGCCATCGGCGCCTGGAAGGCGGAGATGGAGAACGCCAAGGAGCAGTATATCCGGGATGCCGTGAACGATGCCATGGGTTCGGAGGAGTACCAGGCCGCCCAGGCGGAGGGAGACGCCGCCGAGATGGGTCGGATCATCATGCAGGCCAAGATCCATGGCATGGACGAGTACAACGCCAACGAGGGCAAGGACGAAATTTTGGCCCAGGAGCTGTCCCTGATCCAGGGAGTACGGGAGGATGCCGCGCTGAACGAAAGTTACTGGGACGCAGGATATACGCTTGGACAGGAATTTTCCAAGGGGCGGGCGGCAGGAATGGAGGAGGCGCCGGAAGGGGTGCCGACCAGCGAATACTCCACCTCCCAGAGCAGTTTGCTGGAGGACCTGGAGAATGTGGAGAACATGAGGCCTCATGCGGCGGGACTGCGGAGAGTGCCTTATGACGGGTATGCGGCGCTGCTGCACCGCGATGAGCGGGTGCTGACGGCCAGCCAGGCCCGGGAGGAGGACCGGGGAAACAGCGGGTCCGGTATCGTCATCCACGTCACCGGCAACACCTTCGGCGCCGGGATGGATGAGGAGGCGGTGGCGGAGGCCATCGCAAATGCGGCGGCGCGGAAGCTGCTGGCCGGCTTTCAGAGTTGAGGAGGTTGCGACGATGCTGCGCATCATTTCATTTGTGGATCCGGCCACCAGCCAGGAGCTGGTCCTTCCGGTGACGCCGGCGGGGTACAGCTGGCATGGTCCGGCGGACCTGCAGGTGCTCTCTCTGGACCAGCTGGGGGAGGCCACGCTGTTCGGCGGGACGAAGATGGGGGACGGGACGTTGGAGGACTGCCTCCTGCCGGCCCAGGACTACCCGTTCATCGTGCCCGGCGGCCGGGTGGATCCGGAGGGATATATCTCCCAGCTGGAGGCCTGGCGGGACAGCGGCGCCCAACTGCAGTGGATCGTGTCCGGCACAGGGATCAACCTCTCTGTGATGATCTCCGACCTCACCAAGGATGAGCGCGACGGGACCAATGACCGGTATGTCTCCATCTCCCTGCGGCAGTGGCAGCGGCTTGAGACGCCGGTGCTGGCAGTTTCCGGAGGCGGCGCCGCCACGGAGCGGGACAGCCAGAGCGGCGCGGCCGCTGCCAAGACCTACACGGTGCGTTCCGGCGACTGCCTGTGGACCATCGCGGAGAAATACTACGGCAGCGGCGCCGCGTACACGAAGCTGGCGGCCGCCAACCCGGCCATCAAAAATCCCAACCTGATCTATCCCGGACAGGTGCTGACGATCCCGCCGGCAGGCGACCTGCCGGCAGCCGGTGCGAAGAGCGCCAGTCAGGCGCTGGCGGACAGCCTCTCCTGGGACGGAGAACGCTTCACGGCGTGAGGGAGGTGCGGTATGGAACAGACATACGCCTACCGCCTGTCTGTCACGGCGCCGGGCGGCGGTGAGACGCGGGATGTGACCGCGCTGACACAGTCCATCACCTGGTCCGGAGACATCCGGCAGACAGCCAGAGAGCTGCGCTCGGCGCTGGTGATCCCCAGGGACGGCAGCGTAGAGGCCCCTCCACTGGAGGAAGGGGCGTGGCTCACGCAGCAGGCAGCGGGCCAGACCCTCTTCTTTGGGCCGCTGATCCAGTGCTCCACCAGCAGCCAGAGCTTCGTGGTCAATGTGTCCGCTCTGGACCGGGGGCGGTTCCTGGCGGGCAACGAGGGATTTTACAAATTCACCAATATCACGCCGGAGGCGGCGGCTCGGACCATCTGTTCCGACTTCGGCATCCCGGTGGGGACGCTGGCAGCCACGGGAGTGGCTCTGACCCAGAACTTCCCGGGAAAAACGCTGGATTCCATCATCCGGACCCTGTACACCATGGCCGGGGAACGCAGCGGGAAGCGGTATGTGATGCGGTTCACCGGGGAGGGCCGCTTTGAGGTGCGGGAGAAGCCCACGGCGGCGACGATGGAGATCGTCCGAACCATGGGCGTCGCCAACACCTGGAACATCGAGAAGATGCAGAACCGGGTGGCCATCTACACCGACGACGGGGCGCTGGTGCGGAACGTGGACGATGCCGCATCCATAGCCCTGAACGGAACGCTCTGCCATGTGCTCCGGCAGAGCAGCGGAGAGGACGTAGGGGACGAGGCCCGGGCGTGGCTGGAGGACCATGGGCTCAGCCAGAACCTGACGGTCCAGGTGGAGGACCCGCCTCTGGACCTCATCGCCGGGACGGCCGTGCTGCTGCGGGACACCGGGAGCGGCGTGAGCGGCCTCTTCTGGGTGGACGCGGACACCCACACCTGGAAAAACCGGATCCACACAGGAAAATTCACGCTGAATTTCCGCAATCTCATGGAGTGAGAGAGGAGAGCAATATGGGCAAAACGCTGGATGAGAGCGTGGGGGACCTGATGGCAGCCCTCGGAACATCGGCGCGGAAGGGCCAGCGGCCGGCCAGCTTCGCCGTTGGAAAGGTCCTTTCCGGGACGGAGCAGGGCCTGCGGGTCCAGTGCGGCGGGACGCTGCTGACGGCGGCGGATATCTGGATCAACGAGGCGCTGCTGGCGGGATACAGCCCCAAGCTGATCGCCCGCGCTCCCCTCCCGGGCACCTGCCCGGACGGTGCCACCAGCACCCCGGTGACAAAGGACCAGCTGACCCGGGGAGAGTTCGCCCTGAAGGCCGGGGACCGGGTGGTGCTGCTGACGGAGGATCAGCAGACGTATTATCTCATCTGTAAGGTGGTGACGCTGGGATGATCCTGTTTCCGCAGTTTACCGCGCCCGCAGCGCAGGCACAGGAACTGCCCCTGTACCGGGATGTGCTGATGGACTACGAGGCGGGAAGGCCTGTGTGGGAGAGCGGGAACCCGGTGCTCGTGACCGGCCTGGAGGCCGTGAAGGGCTGGGCCTGGCGGGCTGTGGACACGGCCCGGTACCGGTATCCCAGCTTCTCCTGGAGCTACGGCTGCGAGTTGGAGGCGCTGGTGGGCCAGCCCTATCAGGCCCAGACCAAGCGCAGCGAGGCGGAGCGGTATGTCCGGGAGGCGCTGCTGGTATCTCCCTACATCCGGGAGGTCCGGACCCGGAATGTGCGTTTTGAGAGCAGCGTGCTGCATATGGAGGTGGAGATCTCCACCGTCTACGGAAAGGAGCAGGTCCATGTTTGAGGATAAGACCACGGCAAAACTCAAAGAGCAGGTCCTGGCGGAGATCAGCCCGGCAGCGGGGATCTCCACCATGGCGGGCAGCTACGCCGACGCCACGGTGGGCCCCCTGTGCCAGATGGTGAGCCAGTTTTACAAAACCCTGCCGGGGGTCCTCTCCATGATCTTCGTGGATCCCACAAGCGGTATTTTCCTGGACCTGGTGGGGCGAGACTACCTGCAGCTGAGCCGGCGGCCGGGGACCAGGGCCCGGTGCGCAGTGACCTTTACGGGGACGCCCGGGACGGTGCTCCGTGCCGGGACGGCGTTCCTCACGGCCACGGGGCTGGAGCTGGATCTGCTGGCCTCCGTGACCATCGGATCCGACGGCAGCGCCGTGGGGGAGCTGGAGGCCGCGGAGGTGGGCAGCGCCTACAATATCGGTCCGGGATCCCTGGTGAAGATGTACGTCAATATCCCGGGCCTGACCGCCTACAGCAACCAGCAGGCGGACGGCGGCACCGACGAGGAGTCGGACGAGAGCCTGTACGAGCGAATCGTGGAGGCCCGGCAGCGGCCGGACACCAGCGGAAACGGCTGGGACTACCGGGCGTGGTGCCTGGAGGTGGCCGGCGTGGGCGAGGTGAAGGTGGTGGAGCTGGCGGACGGACCCGGCACCGTGGGCGTGACGATCGTGGACAGCAACTTCCAGGGGGCCTCGGAGGAGATCGTGGCGGCCGTGGCAGCCAACGTGAAGAAGTACCGGCCCGTGGGGGCGGATGTGACCGTGGCGGCGGCAGAGGATCTGCCCATCAACGTGACGGCCGTGGTGGAGGTGACCGGCACCACCGCCGGGGAGGTCCAGGCGGCGTTGGAGACGGCGCTGGCGGAGTACTGCCGGACCCTCATCCAGCAGAAATACCAGACGGTATACTATGTGTCCGAATCGGACACGGCCTATACCCTGTATTACAACCGGGTGCTGGCGCTGCTGCTGACCATCCCCGGTGTGCAGAATTTTACGGAGCTGACCGTCAACGGCGGGACGGAGGACATCTCCATCCCGGCGGACAGCGTTCCGGTTGTGGGGACGGTGAGCGTGACATGACGCCCTTTATTGAGCAGCTGCCGCGCCACTATCGGATCAGCCCTCAGGACGCGGAGCTTCAGCGGGTGCTGACGGCCCTGGCGGAGCGGACCCGGGCCGACCTGGATTTCACCCTGGCGCAGATGATCCCCAGCACCGCCAGCGGCTGGGGCTTGGCCCTGTGGGAGGCGGCTTACGGCATCAAGCCGGACAGCGGCCTCAGCGAGGCGGAGCGGCGGGCGCGGGTGCTGGCGAAGATCCAGGGCACCGGGATGACCACCGTGCAAAAGATCCAGGCCATTGCCGAGCAGTTTTCCGAGAGCCCGGTGACGGTCCAGGAGGACTATGCCGGCTATACCTTCACCATCTGGTACACGGATACCGTGGGGCCCCTGGAGGACCTGGCGGGGCTCGCTGCGATCATAAACGAACTCAAGCCGGCCCACCTGGCGTGGGCCGTGAAATACCGCAAGATTCAGAAAAGCCCCGTTTACATGGGGGCGCTGCCCCGGCAGGGGGACATCGTGATATGGAAGGTGGATTGTACCAATGATTCCTAAGATCGTTCTGACCGGCGCCGGGGCGGCGCTGCTGGCCAAGACGCCGGCGGGATACGCCGTGCCGGTGACCCGGTGGCAGTACGGCAAGGGGACGCTGCCTGCCGGCAGCAGCCTGGACCGGACGGCCCTGGTGGACCCCATTGCGTATCTTCCGGTGTCCCAGGTGACAAACGACGGAGACACCGCCACGGTGCTGGGCCAGTACACCAACCAGAATGTGACGGAGGCTTTTCCCTTTGAGGAGCTGGGCCTGCTGGCCCAGGACCCGGAGGCGGGGGAGATCCTCATGGCTTACGGCAACGGCTTCGGGGACGGAGAACTCATCCAGGCGGCCGCGGAGCAGCTGCGGGAGTTCGTGTTCGGCGCGGAGCTGGTGTTCTCCGCAGAGGCCAACGTGACGGCGCTGATCGACCAGAGTCTGGTGTTCATCCCCATGGCGGAGAAGGGGGCGCCGGGCGGTGTGGCCCCGCTGGGAGAGAACGGCGTGGTGCCGGAGCAGTACCTGCCGGAACTGAACAAGCTGGATGCGGCCATCCAGGTATCCTATAACGAGGGGGTGAGCTGATGGCGACGTATTACAAGTGGAGAAAGAGTAATATCGCTTGGACTGTTTCGCAGGAAAATATCGTAAATGCGACTATTCCTGGATATATTGTTTATGTGTTTAGCGACCTGTCAGTAACAAACGGGAAATTTGTCTCAGTTTCCACTTATGATATGCGGGAATACGGGGCAATGACCAGCCCGAACGGGTATTGTGGAGGAGCCGCACAGACTGATACAGTCTACGGAAATAGTGATAGCGGATTCACCTTAACGTATAATTCCGCCACCAATACAACAACGGTCACAAGATCGGGCTCAAAGCCTACCAGCCTGTGTTCTAACACTGCTAGGGCGGGCATGGGTCAATTTATTGAGTATGTCTATTCGCAAAATCCTTCTGCATATCCGAACGGCGGGACTTCTGATGGTTATTACTATGATCAGCGCACAACTGTGACCTCTCCACTTGCTCCTTCCGGAATTACTTATCCAGCGACCATTTTCACGCCCAGTGTTTTTATTTCGTGGACAGCGGCTATCAGCAATACTAACTATGCAGTCAGCCAGTATGAGGTAAGCTATTCCACCAACGAGGGCAACAGTTGGACGGTTGCGGGGACAACAGCAGACACCAGCTATTCTTTTGACATCCCTGCGGGCACAATGTCTATTACGTTCCGTGTGCGGGCCAAGGATAACAACGGCCAGTGGGGTAATTATGCGACTGGAACGGAGTCTCAGGTGTTGCTTGCACCAACACTGACTGTTCCATCCATCGCCATGCAGGGCCAGCAGATCACCCCAAACTGGACAGCTGTTGAAGGAGCGGACAGCTACACCCTCCAGCGAAAGTCAAGCGCGGACGAGGACTGGGTGGAGGTATACAGCGGCGCCGATACCAGCTACACGGAAACCGTAGGAACATGGACCAGCATCCAGTACAGGGTGCAGGCGGTCTTTGATGATACGCCCGGCGGCTGGGCGACTTCCAACAGCGTCCCGGTGATCTCCGCATCCGCGCTGGTGATTTCCGGCCAGGATGGGGACCTGGGTACTCTAGTCAACGACGTGCCGTACACCATCAGCACGGATACCGGAAACGCCATCACGATCAGGACCACAGTCAACGGGGCCGTGATCCTGGAGGGGACGGTTCCCAGCGGCACAGCGGAGCGAATCCCGGTGTTGGATCTGGTAAACGGAGACGGCACCATTGTGATCGAGGCCAGCGTGGAGACCGACAGCGGCACGGTGTGCGCCGTGCGGGCCTGGACCTATACCAAGGCGCCCATTACTTTCCCAAACGCTGGAAGCCCGGCGCAGCTGACGAAAGAGGGGAAAAACGTCTGGCCAAAGACCCTGGCGGAGTGCGTGCGGCTGCCCGGAGGGCGGACGCTGGAGGAGGTCATGGGCTTCCCCTGCCAGGTCTTTATGGGGAGCTATATTGGCACAGGCGTATACGGCGTAGATTCCCCGAATGAATTGACATTCCCGTTCAAACCAAAGGCCGTTGTTATTGGGACAAATATGGAGGCGAGTGAGACCTATAATCAAACTTCATACCTTTGGCTGTATGGAATGAAGCGAGGGCAGATCAGCTCATCTCCCCAACAATACGAAATTTTGAATTGGGAGGACAATACCCTCTCCTGGTACTATTTCCAAGGAGATGCGTATGGAGCAAATCGTCAGTTTAACGCGCAAGGAGTCGGGTATTTTTATGCGGCATTTGGCTGAGAGAGGAGGAACATCATGCAGTATGTAAAAGCAACGCCCAATACCTCCGGGGCCTATCCGGCCCCGCGGAGTATCCCCTTTCCCGGCTGCCTCTCTCTGACTGACGGGCAGGCGGAGACGCTGGTGCAGTATAACGGCTTTGTGACCATCACTCAGGAGCCGGACCCGGAGATCGAGACCTCCACCGTGACGGTAACGCCCGATCTGGAGGCCTGGGAGGCCTGGAAGGCTGCCCAGCCGGACCCGATGGACGGCCTGCGGGCCGCAAAAGAGGACGCGCTCTCCGCAGCCTGCAACGCCGCCATCGTGGCGGGCATGGACGTGGAGACCAGCCAGGGGGCGGAGCATTTCAGCCTCCAGGAAACTGACCAGATCAACCTGACCACCGCTCTCTCCGCCGTGCAGGCCGGGGCCGCCGGATATCCCTATCATGCGGACGGTCAGCTGTGCCGCATGTTCTCAGCAGCGGAGATCCAGGCCATTGCGCAAGCGTCTATCGAGCACAAACTGTACCACACGACCCTGTGCAACCACCTTTTGACGTGGGCGCGGAGAGCGGAGACGGCGGAGGAGCTGGAGGGCATCGCCTACACGGCGGAGGGCCTGCCGGAGGATCTGGCGGCCAATATGGCCCAGGTGCTGGCGGCGGCCGGGGGCGGCGCCGATGCGTGAGACAGGATTGGCATCTGCGGGCCGCCGGGCAGTCCGGGGTGTGGAGATCACCCTTTGGCGGATCTGCGCCTGGTGCTGCTGCGGGATCCTGTACGGCGGCCTGGAGATCCTTTGGCGGGGATATACCCACTGGACCATGGTGGCTCTGGCGGCGGCGATCTCCATTCCCCTGGACATCGCCAACGACACCGTCATTCCCTGGCGGACGCCGCTGTGGGTCCAGGCCGTCATCGGGGGCAGCGTCATCACGGCGGCGGAGTTCGCGGTGGGGTGCGTGGTCAATCTGTGGCTGGGCTGGGGCGTCTGGGACTACTCCGGTTTGCCGCTCAACCTGCTGGGGCAGATCTGCCCCCGGTTCTGGGCGCTGTGGGTGGCCCTGGCCGGGCCGGTGATCGTGATGTTTGACTTCGTGGCCTTTTGGTCCGGCAGAGGCCCGAGGCCCAGGTACAAATTGACATGAAAAGGAGGGGGAACCAATGAACACGGAAGTGGTCTGTGCTTTGATCGCGGGCGCAGCAACTGTGTTGGCAGCACTGGCGGAGTGCCGGGTGAGAATCAGCACCAAGAGGACGGAAGTCCGAGCACAGCGTCGGGAGAAGGAGAGCCGGCTTGCAATGGAACTGATGTATGCGAATTGCTCTTTGTCTCTCACAACGGCAAAAAAACTGGCAGGGCTACATACCAACGGTGATGTGGAGGAGGCGATGACAGCTGCGGACAATGCCAAAGAGGCGTATGTCAACTTTGTCCGGGATGAGGCTGCCCGGAATTTCAGTAAAGTGTAATACCGGCACAGCCGGCAATTTGAAAGGAGTACATATCATGAAGAGCAACACTGAAATCATTCGCGAGGGCCAGGAGCAGGGCAAAACCAATGCGGAGATCAGCGCCGATCTGGCGGCGGCCGGTTATACCACCAATCTGGAGCGGGACCGGACCGGCAATGCCTGGGTGGTCCTGGACGAAAGCAATCACGAGCCGATCACCGTGGAGGACGGCAAGATCGTCGACGGCTCTCTGATCGACGAGATGTACGACATCATCTATGAGGGCCGGAAGTGGCACACCGCGCCGGACTGCACCACGCTGGTGGAGGGCCCCGGCATTCCCGACATCCAGGAGCGGGAGAAGCTGCCCGACGAGCCTGACGAGAAGATCCACCGCGAGCGGGCCGGTCAGAAGATCATCCAGCGGACCAAGAAGGGCACCTATCTGACGACCTATGACGCGGATGGCTCCGCTTCGCTGAAGCTGATCAAGTAAGGGAGGAAATCATATGAGCGACAAGGCAAAGCTGTGGCTCAAAGCGGCGGGCGTCCGGGCGGTCAAGACGATCGCTCAGACCGCCGTGGCCACCATCGGCACCAGCGCCATGCTGGGCGACGTCAACTGGGTCGCGGTAGCATCTGCGTCCATTCTGGCGGGCGTGCTGTCCATCCTGACCAGCGTGGCGGGTCTGCCGGAGGTAGAGATTCAGTCGGGCGCGAATTGAGGCCCCGGGCCGGAGATGCGCAAAAAGCGCCTCCGGCCTTTCTTTAAGAGGGGGTAACGCAATGGTACATATCGAGCGGACGCCGCTCTCCTCCATCCGGCGGGCGGCGGTCTATGTGAACAGTGAAAAAAAGCCCCTCCGCGAGATCGTGGAGGAGCAGCGGCCGGACATCGCCCTGGCGGCGGCCTTTTACAGCCCGGCCAAATGGGCGCCGGTGTGCCCGGTAAAGGCGGACGGAGAGATCCTGTGGAGCTCTCCCAGGGACCACTACTGGGCGCTGGCCTGGGATACCGGCCCCGACGTGTCGGAGGCGCTGGTGCCGCCCGGGGGCAGCTGCGGCCGGGCCAACTACGTGGCCAACTGCCTGCTGGTCCGGGAGGGGATGCCCCAGCCGGAGCTGCACTACAACGCCGACGTGGGCGGCCGCAGGGGCCGGGTGGCCGTGGGCCTGACGGATACCGAATGGATCACCTACGGCGCCGCAGACGGCTCCGGAGGGGCCTGCACGCCGGAGCAGCTGCGGGACTGTATGGCCGGGCTGGGCTGCCGGTTCGCTGTCATGATGGACGGCGGCGGAAAGGTGAACGTGTACGTGGCGGCAGCGGGGGTGCTGATGGAGGGGAGGGATCCCAGCCAGACGCTGATCCTGCTGTGGCTGAATACGGATGAGGAGGATCATGCGATGGGTGTGAAAACCTATTCTGTCAAAAGCGACGGTAGCAAATATCTGTCGGCGAATTTCAAAGTCAGCGAATTCAAGTGCAACGACGGCTCCGACGCGGTGAAGATCTCCGACGAGCTGGTGGACCTGCTGCAGAAGATCCGGGACCACTTCGGCAAGCCGGTCGTCATCAACTCCGGCTACCGGACGAGCAGCTATAATGCAAAGGTCGGGGGCGCCTCCAGATCGCAGCATCTGCTGGGCACGGCGGCGGACATCACCGTCTCCGGAGCGGCCCCGCTGGAGATCGCCCGGTATGCGGAGTTCCTGATGCCGGATTGCGGCGGCATCGGTGTGTACCAGACCTTCTGCCATGTGGATGTCCGATCGACCCGCAGCCGGTGGGACAGCCGCAGCGGCAAGGAGGTCGTGGTCAGCGGGTGGCCGGGCTACTCCGAGGAGACGGAGCTGGCGGAGGCTTGGGTGAAAGCCAATGGGATCATGTCTGGATATTCCGACGGCGAGATGCACCTGGATGATCCCGTGACGCGGAAGCAGCTGATGCTGGTGGCATATCGGCTGGGGCAGCTGCGTTGAGAAGTATGATGCAAAAATTTCATCTTTAATTTCACTTTTTTGGAGGTGGGTGCTACTGCGACAGTCGGTTTGCTGGTTTCGGACCAGGGTTCAACTCCCCCCACCTCCACCATAAAAGCAAAACAGTATAGATGCCGTAGGCCAGAAGCCTACGGCATCAACTGTTTCCGGGCTTTTCCCCCTCGAAAATTCACCGATGATTCCATAGATGCCAACCACTGTTTTCCCCTAACTGGTGGGACTCGAACCCCCTTCTACTCAGAGGTTGGCAAAATCAAAACCATGTGGTGCCCTTTTTGAAGCAGTATTTTTCAAAAAGGGCGCTAAGATTCAGGAGGTAACACAAGATGGATAGAGAACAATTTTTCCGAGAGCTTTGCACGGTGCTTGGACGAGAAGGTTTCACCACACAGCCGGAGCAGGATGACCTCCTCCCGGTGGAATGGGACAGCCGTCCTCTCTGCCGAATCACAGAAGGTGGCGGGGTTCGCTACTGGCAAGAGGATGTGGCCACTTCGGAACGGAACCAGGCCTGTGAGCGGGCCACCAATTTGGCCTGCATGGTACAGGAGTACATGACCTTGATGGAACAGGCTCCCCCGCTGAAGGCTCAGGGGTTGTCGGGAGATTTCAGGGTGCTGGCTGATTTCAATGGAACGGTTCTGGCCGGACATCCGACCCAATATGGTGTCCACTTTATCACCTGGGACTGGAACTTTGACCGTACAGGTCTTAACTACGGACGCTACTTTCAGGAAAACTATTTGGGCGCCAAGCAGGACTTTGCCACCCGTTCCGGTCTCATCTCTAAACAGCAGATATTCAATGAGGCACAGCTCACTGAAATTTACCGCTGCTGTGCTGATACCCTGGACGCCGGATTCGATTTGACCTACAACCAGGAGCAATGCATCAAAAGCGTTCAGGAACAGATCCTGAGCGGAATGCCCAATATCCTGGATCACATCAATGAGCAGGAGCAACACTCTACGGATTCTCAAAGCCAGGAACTGACAATGTAATACACCGAGCGCTGGAGTTTTAGAAGCAAGACTCCGACGCTTTTTTTATTTCACCGAAAGGAGATCACTACCCATGACGCGCCACTTTATGAGAGATACCCCCTTGTACCAGATGGAGCAGATGATGACCCCGCCTCATTTTAAGCCCAGAGGCCACGGCCTGCGCCGCTCCGGATTCCGGTATCAGGCCAAGGATGTGGACTGTGAATACTGCATGAATTACTCTCGCAGGAACCTCTGCCCTCTGGACCAGTGTATTTGTCTGGGGGAACGGATTGAAACCGGGGCTCTCAGCCTTGAGGAATTGCTCCGGGACTGTCTCAACAGTAAGCCGAAGATGAGTCTGTGGAGGCGACTGGCACAGCTTCTGTACCAGCAGTCCCTGCAGTTCTTTCGTACTGACGAACACCGCAGACGATGGATGCACTGGCGAACACGCTACCACCGATTGTCGCAACGCAACCAGGCAGCGCTGTTTCTCCTGACAGCCTACGATGATATTTGGCGCAGGGTGATCTGGAAAGTCGAAGATAATGGCTTCGATTTTGACTCCGTCCGGCTCGCCGGCATCCAGCTGGAGCTTTACAGCGTTTATCAGGCAGCGAAGGCTATTTCCATCGGCAGCCAAAACATTACCATTGCTGATCTCGCATCCCGTGAACTGGTCACAGATGAGGCGTTCCAACTGATTATCTGCGCTCTGCTTCTGGCCAAGTACGGTAATGCAATTTCAAATTTAGAAAGAAAGGGTGATTCCTAAAGCATGATGGAAGCAGTTTTAAGCAATTCGGACCATCCGGAGTTCGGAGAAGTGACTATTCCGCTTCCCATCCCCAGGGAACAATACGACCACTGCATAGAGCTGGTGAATGCACTTGAAATTGGAAGTGTTGTTGCCTCCGACTGCCATGTCAATGAGATCTGCAAAGGGGGGCCGGTATTTTATCGTCTGGAGGGGATGCAGGTCAATCTGGACGAGCTGGATTATCTGGCTAAGCGGCTGGAGAGCTTCGATGTCGGTGAGTACGCACAATTCCAGGCCATGACCGAAAAGCTGGATCTCACCAGTATGAAGGATCTGATCAACCTGACCTTCTGCTGCCAGCAGGCAACGGTTATTACGGATTTTTCTGACCTGGCAGCCATTGGCCGCAGCCACTATCTGAATACCCACGGTGGATGTGCTAGCACCGAGGAGTTGGAACATCTGGATGGTGAGGAAACAGCAATTCTTCTGATTGAAGGCAGCGAAGGTACCGTCACGCGCTACGGCGTGGTTTATGACAACGGTATGCAGCTCTCGCAGCTCTACGATGGAAAGCATCTCCCCGGCTACCACTATGAAGCGGATATGATCATGGTGGGATTGGTTTCCCGGCAGGAACCGGAGAATACCAAAAATGTCACCTGGATATACCTCCCCGCATCCAAAGGACAAATCGAACGTGCCATACAGCGCAGCGGCATTGTCGATCCCAAGGATATGTGTTTCCGCATGGGTGACAGCATGTTCCCGGAGGAAGTGGATGTGGCACTGGACTTTCGCTGTGAAGACATCTATGAACTCAACGAGCTGGCGCAGGCCGTGGGTAAACTCTCTCATGATGACTGCATCAAACTGGGTGCTGCTGTGAGCATAGCCCGACCGGAATGTGCCAGTCAGATCCGTCATCTGGCCGAGAATCTGGTTCTCTTTGAGTTTGCCCCCGGCGCTCACACCCCTGCCGAATACGGAAAATACATGATCCAAGAATCCGACCATTTTGAGTACGACCCCAATCTGGACGAGTACTATGACTACGAAAGATACGGCCTGCAGCACATGGATCAGGAATCCGGTATGTTCACCAACCGCGGCTACATTGCCTACCAGGGTACGCTGAGTCTGGAGGAATTGATGATGGAAGATCCGACCGAAGCACACGAAGCGGAATACGGATTGCAGATGGGAGGAATGTGAATTATGGCCACCCTCAAAATTAAAGACTTTTTTGGTGAGGAGGTCACATTACAGCCTCGGCTTGAATTGTACTCTGTCACCGATTTCATGGGGAAAGAAATGCCCGGCCTCGCAGTTGTTCTGGATCAGCTGGGCAGAACCCCGGAGGAAACAGAACAGTATGCAGTTCTTACCGTGTCCTTCGGGGAATTTATCAGAGTTAAGAACAGCGCATATATCGACACCAATAACTGCTATTTTGCACAGCAAATTCTTGAGCAAGGAGTACCGCTACTGCCTGCGCTGCACCCCGTCCCCCGGCGATTACCAAGGATATCTCTACTGCTACGACCTGCGTCAGCAGCAGATGGCCCATCAGAACAAACCGATTGGCCGAGTGACATTCGCCAGCGGCGAGCAGATGGAGTATCTGGATGGAGAAACATATACTCAATTCTTCCTTGACCGCTTTGACCAGTTCCGAGATCCGTCCGTCATGCTGGCGGCAACCAAGCTGCTCCATCACATGAGCCGGATCTTCCGGGACAATTCCATGCCGCCTCGCAATCCGGCAGGGATTCGCATTGATTCCAAACGGCGCAAGCGGCTGACGGAAAAGCGGATGGCCATGGGCCACAAGGCGGATGATCATGAGGAGCAGGTATCCTATCAGCAGACCATGTAACAGGAGGAGCCTATGTCGACTTACATTCATTTCACGGAAGAACAGAAGCAGCGAGCCGCCTCCGTTGATCTGGAGGAGTTCCTCCGCTGCCGGGGCGAAAAGCTCCTTGCCTCCGGCAGAGAGAAACGGCTGGCCCGTGACCATAGTGTCACCATCCGCGGCAACGAGTGGTACGATCATGCCGAGGAGCGGGGCGGCCACGCCGTCAGCTTCGTGCAGCGGTTTTATCACCTCAGCTATCCGGAGGCGGTGACCATGCTTCTGGGAGGCGAGCTGGGAACGGTTTATCCCTCTGCCGAAGAACGGGTAGATGAGCCGCCGAAGCCCTTTGTCCTTCCGCCGGCCAATTCCAATATGCGCCGGGTCTATGCCTATCTGGTCAAGCACCGGAATATCGACCGGAGCGTTGTGGCGCGCTTTGCAAGAGAGAAGCTGCTGTATGAAGACGCCGATTACCACAATGCGGTTTTCGTGGGTACGGATGAAGACGGCGTCCCCCGCCATGCCCACAAGCGCAGCGCCAACAGCTTCGGCAAAGCCTTCCGGCTCAATGTGGAGGGCTGCGATCCCCGCCACAGCTTCCACCACATCGGCACAGATGGGAGCCTCTATGTGTTCGAAGCTCCCATCGATATGCTCTCCTACATCACGCTCCATCCGGAGGGCTGGCAGAGCCACAGCTATGTGGCCTGCTGCGGCACCTCCATTCAGCCGGTGCTGAAGCTGCTGGAGCGGCAGCCGCAAATCAATACGGTCCTGCTCTGCCTCGACAATGACGAGGCTGGCCATCTGGCCAGCCGGCGCATGAAGGAACAGCTGGCAGAGAGGTACACGGTGGAAAGGCTCATTCCCGCACACAAGGATTGGAATGATGATCTGACCGCTGAGGAACCGTCCTACGCACATCTGCTGGCGAAATTGGCGGCGTTTTCATAGAATGATTGGATATCAATGAAGAAAAACCGACTGCAATTATCTAACTTGTAACTACGAATAAATGAGTGATTGCTATGCGGCATGAGTCAAAATGGATCTGCTGTCCTCAGTGCGGCAGCAAAACGAAAGTCAAAGTATATGAAGAAACGGTTTTAGTAAAATTCCCGCTATACTGTCCAAAATGTAAAAAGGAATTCATGGTCAATGTGGTAAAACTGAAGATGGTATTGAGCGACGAGCCGGATGCTTAAAGCACAGAGCCTGCTGATCCCCCTGCCGGGGAAAAGCAGGCTCTGTTTTTTATATAGTCATCCAATCTCAATGGCGTCCTTTGTCCGGAGTACGGCAATGACCGATTCCACCACCGGGATCAACGCTTCGGCCTCCTGCTCACTGCATTCCTCAATCATAAGCCGAAGCTGTTGTAGAGCGGGAGTTTCGCGCTGCAACTCAGGGTTAAAAATGGTTCTGGCATCAATACGGAGGGCACGGATCAAAGGGTAGAGCACCTCCATCTTGGGATTTGCCTTGTAGTTCTCAATATTCATCACGGTTCGCACATCGATATCCGCCATGTCTGCTACCTGAAGCTGGGTCAGACCGCGCTGATAACGTGTGCTCTTCACCGCATTTCCCAATGGATAGGAGATCGTACCGGAGGAGGCCGAGATCGTCCGCAAGATTTTTAATCTTTACATCCAGGGAAACGGTGTGCAGAAAATCAAAAAGTATTTGGAATCCCATGGTATCGAGACGGTCTTCGGAAAGACGGAGTGGAGCGCTTCGATTATTGACCGGATGCTGAGCAATGAAAAATATGTGGGCCAAGTGCTGATGCAGAAAACATATACGCCGGATTTCCTAACGGCGAAGCAGGTGAAGAACACTGGACAAAAGGAGATGTACTTGGTAGAGGATGTCCATGAGCCGATCATTGATCAGGAGACCTTTGACAAAGTGCAGAGAATGAAGGGGCAGATCAAACGAAGAGCGGACATGCAGATGAGACTGTGAGTTTGAACTTAACCGCCGGAAGAATATCAGATTTATAAAAAACGGTTAATCCAGATTGTATCATTATCACACAAAACGCCCCGAAAACGATGGGTTTCAGAGCGCTTTTCTAGGTGGCGTCAACAGTTTTTTGCTCTTTTGGTTTGCGAATCCCGGCATGAATGAAATCAGCCAGCAATGGAGATGTTCTCAAGGGCTGCCTTCAGGTACTTCATGTTCATGTGCTTTTTGTTTTTCTACTGAGTACCGGCCACTTGGCGCAGTCTGGCACAGACTAGCATGAGAGCGGAATTGCTGTCCGAAAAACTACCTACTACACGAGTATGGAGACAGATCTCCCGGTTCAGCCGTTCAATGACATTGTTGGTGCGAATGCGAGTCCAGTGTTCGCTGGGAAAGTTGCAGTAGATCAGAGCTTCTTCAAAGCCATCCGCCGCCCTCTTTACAGCCTCTTTCGGCTTCGTAGAGCGCAATTCTTCCACTATTGCCTTGGCCTTTCTCACGGGCAGCTTTTTTGTGCTCCTGGGCGTGGATCGCCTTGAGCATTTTGACCACTAGCTTTGTCTTGGAACGAGGTGTAACGGCAAAAACATTCCGAAAGAAGTGGACTGTACACTATTAGTATTTGGCTTCGAGGAACACTTCACTCACGGCTTCCAGCATGACAAGGTACTTGCCACTAACCACCAATTTAACCCCGTACAGTCCGCGGCTGCGTAGCCACTGGAAGAAACTGACCCCGCTGGCCTTGTCTTCTTTCATGCCATCGGTTGCACCGAGAACTTCACGGTAGCCATCCTTGTTGGCTGCTATAGCTACCAGAATAGCTACGTTCTCAAACTCTCCGGCTCAATTTCAGCCCAGATAGATTTCGTTCACGTACAAATACGGATACCGCCCACTTTGCAGAGGACTGTTCCTCCAATCCTCAATGTATACATAAGATCATGATACCGGTGCATCACTGCAAGGCAAAAACAAGGGGGCATAGTTGAGATGCTGACAGGGAAGCGGATGAAGGACACGCGATAATATCATTATTGAATTCGCGCACAAAATGAAACTCTGCCCCGCATAAAATAGGAAATCTAGATTGTATTACCATCCCAAAAAGAAAGACACGCTTGTCAGCGTGTCTTTCTTTTTGGGTTCCTCCGCCAAAAGGACGGCTCCACCTTTCGGTGATTAAAATGCTAGGGGCAAATGAATTGCCCCTGCGCCAAGGTTTTCGCCTCCGGCGAAAACGCTTGTGCGGCGCAAAAGCGCCGCCCCACTGTGTGGGCCCCAAGATCTACCCGTACCTATACTATTTCGGTGATACATATGAAGAGGTCCGCTTTTCGAGCTCCTTTGTCGAAAAGCGGACCTCTCATTTTCTCAAAGCCCTGGACCGCAGGGCTTTTCTTTTTTGCACTGCCGGCTGGGCTGAGGCACGGGGGCTGGGAGCGCCCAGCGGTATTCACGCGCCATCGGAAAGAACAGCCGCCAGGGCTGCTTTGATGCGGCTGATGTCAATGGGTTTTGCGATGTGGCCGTTCATGCCGGCCGCCCGTGCGGCAGCGATGTCATCCTCGAAGGCGTTGGCGGTCATGGCCAGGATGGGAATGGAGCCGGCGTCGGGACGGTCCAGCTGACGGATCTCCCGGGCGGCGCCATAGCCGTCCAGCTGGGGCATCTGGATGTCCATGAGGATGGCGTCAAAGGTGCCGGGAGGATTCTTGGAAAAAAGCTCCACAGCCTCTCGCCCGTTTTCGGCGGCGGTGACGACGGCACCCTCCAGACCCAGCAGCTCCAGGGCGATTTCGCGGTTCAAAAGGTTGTCCTCCGCCAGTAAGAGACGGACGCCTTTCAGAGTGAAGGCGGTTGGAATGGGAGCTTTTTCAAAGGCTGACTCCGCCTCCGGCAGACCGCAGGGAATGGTGACCACGAAGCGGGAGCCCTTGCCCTGCGTGCTCTCTACATCGATTTTTCCGCCCATCATCTGGACGATGTTCAGCGTGATGGCCATGCCCAGGCCCACGCCGCTGGTCTGACCGGTCATGGAGGTATCCTCCCGCTCGAAGGGGAGAAACAGCTTGTCCAGGAACTCCGGTGCCATACCGATTCCGTTGTCGGTTACGGTGAAGCGGCAGAAGCACTGATCCGGCCGGCTGCCGGGCAGCTGCTCGGCCAGCAGGGAAATAGCGCCGCCAGCCGGGGTATACTTCACGGCGTTGGACAGGAGGTTGTTGAGGATCTGATCCAGCCGGCTTCCATCGGTGAGGACCAGCCGGTGAGGAAGGTCCAGGGGTTCCAGCGTGAAGGACTGCCGCTGGGCCCTGGCCTGGAGCTGAAACAGCGAGGCGGTCTCCTCCATCTGACGGGCCAGATCTACCGGGGCGATCCGCAGCTCCATTTTGCCCTGCTCGATTTTGGCGGTGTCCAGCACCTCGTTGATCAGGTGCAGCAGCTGGCGGGAGGCGGCGGAGACCTTATCCAGGCATTCTGCGGCCTTTTCGGGTTGGTCCAGGCTGCGGCGGGCCAAATCCGTAAAGCCGATAACAGCATTCATCGGGGTGCGCATATCGTGGCTCATGCGGGAGAGAAAGTCGCTCTTGGCTTGATTGGCCCTGCGGGCACTGTCCAGAGATTCCAGCAGCATTTGGCTTTTTGCCAGTTCCTGAGTCTTGCTGTCATGGATCAGCCGGAAGGCCAGAATGACTTGCTCCCGGTGTTCATCGCCCGGGACGGCAAAGGCCTCGGCGCTGACCCAGCGGGGCCCCCCGGGAAAACAGGACTCGTATTCCAGGTACCGCCGGTCCAGCTCGCCGTCATGGGGATGCAGCTGGGTCGGAGAGAATTGCTCCAGGAACGGGGGCCAGTCGGAGTTGCGGTACATATGCGACTCCACCTGCTGCAGGAATTGCTCATAGGTGCGGATATCCTGCCCCGGTGTAATGCCGGGGATGGAAAACTTGGTGATCTCACAGGTATTGAGGGCTGGATTTACCAGGGCGATACAGAAATAGGTCCGTCCCAGGGCTTCAAAGCAGCTGAGCGTCAGCCGCCCGCGGCGTTCGGCCCGATAGCTCCGCATAAAGAGATACAGAATTACCAGCAGGAAAGCCAGCTCCAAAATCAGCTGAGAGTAGAAAATGTTGGTGGCGTCCTCGGTAATGATGGAGCGGGGAATGGTGATGATGCATGTCCAGCCGTCCTGACCGACGATGTAATAGACCTGATAGCTGTCCTGTATGCCATCCCAGCGAATTGCACCCCGAGTTCTATCAAAGCGGGACATCAGATCGGCATAGTCCTGATTGTCAAACGCATCCATTTCGCAGGGGATGTGAACCTGGCCGATCTGCTGGTGAAGCAGTACGTTTCCGGCCTGGTCCACCACCGTGGCGGTGCCGGGAAAAACATCGCTGCCCTCCTGCCACTCCACCTCGACATCGCCCACCCGAATGTCCAGGGCCAGCACGCTTTCCCCGTCAGAGAGCAATTTCGATAGACTTACCATGCGGGTGCCGGTTCGGGCATCCAGATATACCATGGAGCGGGCGCTGGCACCGCCGGCGGCTTTGGCTTGCAGATACCAGGGACGGTCAAAAATGTTATACTGCGCTCCAGGGCGCCAGCCGTTGCTGTACACACCTTCTCCGCGGATCACGCCGTAGAGGCCGCTTTCATCGTATTGCATCGTCTCGTCATACTGCTGGGAAAAGGAGGTGATCCAGGTTTGGATCTCTTCCGCCTGTGCACCCTGATCCAGCATGGCGTCCACCATGTAGGCCGCGTCCTCCAGAATCTGCTGGTATTGGCCCATGAAGGCGTTTACCTGCAGGTTCAGGTAATCGGAGGTCATCGCCCCCAATTCGTTGGCAGAGCGGTAGGCGCTTCGGCCGGAGGCATATACGCCCGCAAAACCGAACGCGCTCATCAAAAGGAACAGCACCAGGTTTTGCAGCAGGAATCGCCGGCTGGATTTCGAAAATCCCCGCATTGCCTGCCTCCTTTCTCCGTCTGTCAGTACGAACGGCTTGATCTTTTCCTCATTATACCCGGTTCCCGGGGCGGTTGGCAAGAAAAACAGCCTGGCTGTGCAGCTTCGGCCCGGACAGGGTACCCGACGCCCATGAAGGCGTCATCAAACGGGGGCGAAGCCCGGAGAAAGATGGACAGGATTTGCCTCCGGAAAAGGCGATTTCCGCCTTTGAGGCGCCCGTATTTTGAAAAAAAGTCGGTTGCTCTTGATTTATCCCTGCCAGCAGCAGTAAAATAGTTCCAATTATGAATCAACGGAGCAAATACGGGAAAAGAGGCTGATCGACCATGCGTATTTCCGAGATCTTACAGCGGGACGCCCTGTCCCTGTCCTTTGAGGTGTTCCCCCCCAAGACCACCAGCGCCTTTGCAGGCGTCAAGGCCGCCACGGAGGCCATCGCCGCCCTGGAGCCCGCCTTCGTCAGCGTCACCTACGGCGCCGGCGGCGGCACCAGCAAATACACCCTGGAGATCGCCCGGAACATCCGGGAGCGCTACGGCGTGTCCACCATCGCCCATCTGACCTGCGTCTCCTCCACCCGGGAGCTGGTGCGCCAGCGGATCGCGGACATGAAGGCGGCGGGTATTGAGAACGTCATGGCCCTGCGGGGCGACCTGACGCCGGAGCTCAGCCAGGGGGACCGCAGCGGCTGGGCCTACCACCACGCCGTGGAGCTGGTGCGGGAGCTGAAAGAGAGCGGCGCGAACTTCTGCATCGGCGGCGCCTGCTATCCGGAGGTCCATCCGGAGAGCGCCAACCAGAAGGAGGACATCCTCCACCTGAAGGAGAAGGTGGACGCCGGGTGCGAGTTCCTCACCACCCAGATGTTCTTCGACAACAACCTGTTCTTCAATTTCCTCTATAAGATCCGGGAGGCGGGGATCACCGTGCCGGTGCTGCCGGGCATCATGCCCATCACCAAGGCCACCCAGGTGGAGCGGGCCATCCAGCTGTCCGGGTCCTTCATGCCCCAGCGGTTCAAGAGCCTGGTGGACAAGTTCGGCGACAACCCCGACGCCATGAAGCAGGCGGGCATCGCCTACGCCACGGACCAGATCATCGATCTGTACGCCAACGGCATCAAGACCGTCCACGTCTACACCATGAACACCCCCGACGTGGCCGCCAAGATCCTGGACAACCTCTCCCACATCCTGGGCTGAGGCCATGGTGCAGGTCAGGACGTTTTCCCTCCCCCCGGCGGACCGGGGGGAGATCCTGCGCTACGCCGGGTGCCGCCGCCCCGGCCAGGCGGAGCGGCAGCTGCTGGACAGTTGCCTGGAGGAACTGGGGGACCGGCTCACGGGCCGGGTCTGCTGGGAGACCTTCCCGGTTTTCGCGGCGGAGGGCGGCCTGGACCTGGGCTTTGCCGTGACGGGCTCCCGGGGCCTGGGGCGGCGGCTGTGCGGGTGCCGGAGGTGCGTGCTCTTCGCCGCCACCGTGGGGCTGGAGATGGACCGGCTCATCGCCCGGTACGGCGGAACCTCCCCGGCCAAAAGCCTCTTCTTCCAGGCCATCGGCGCCGAGCGGATCGAGGCGCTGTGCGACGCCTTCTGCATCTGGATGGCGGAGGAGCTGGGCCGGGAGGGCCGGGGCGTCACGGAGCGGTTCAGCCCCGGCTACGGGGACCTGCCCCTGGCCCTGCAGACGGATATCTTCCGGGCGCTGGACTGCCCCCGGAAAATCGGGCTGACCCTGAACGGGAGCCTTCTGATGAGCCCCTCCAAGTCCGTCACCGCCCTCTTCGGTGTCACGGACGGGCCGGGGCGGACCGGCGCCGGGGCGGGCTGCGCCGCCTGCGAAAAGCAAGACTGTGCATACAGGAAGTGAGAAAGACGCCATGGGCATTTTGGAACTGTTGAAGCGGGGGATCGTGTATCTGGACGGCGGCATGGGCACGCTGCTCCAGGACCGGGGCCTGCGGCCGGGAGAGAGCCCGGAGACGTGGAACCTGACCCACCCGGAGGAGGTCGCTGCCATCCACCGGGCCTATTTTGACGCCGGCAGCCACGTGGTCTGCGCCAACACCTTCGGCGCCAATCCCCTGCGTTTTGAAAAGGACCGGCTGGAGCAGATTGTGGCGGCGGCAATGGACAATGTCCGCGCCGCCCGGGACAGCTCCGCCGGAACGCAGGAGAAGTTCGCGGCATTGGACATCGGGCCCTCCGGGCGGCTGCTGAAGCCCTACGGCGACCTGGACTTCGAGGACGCGGTGGCGGCTTTTGCCGAGACGGTGCGCCTGGGCGTGAAATACGGCGCGGACCTCATTTTGATCGAGACCATGAACGACAGCTACGAGACCAAGGCGGCACTGCTGGCCGCCAAGGAGAACAGTGATCTGCCGGTGTTCGTCTCCAACGCCTACGGCGAGGACGGCAAGCTCATGACCGGCGCCACCCCGGCGGCCATGACGGCCATGCTGGAGGGCATGGGGGCCGACGCCATCGGCGTCAACTGCTCCCTGGGCCCCAGGGCCCTGGCCCCGGTGGTGCGGGAGTACCTGCGCCGGGCCTCCGTGCCGGTGCTGCTGAAATCCAACGCGGGACTGCCCCGGGAGGAGAACGGCTGGGCGGTCTACGACGTGCCGCCGGAGGAGTTCGCCGCGGAGACGGCGGCCCTGATGCGGGAGGGTGTGCGCCTGGCCGGCGGCTGCTGCGGCACCACCCCGGCGTATATCGAGACGCTGGTGCGGCGGACGAAAGACCTGGTGCCGCCGCCGGTGGAGCCCAAGCACCTGACCTGCGTGTCCTCCTACACCCACGCCGTGGACTTCGGAGACGATCCGGTGCTGATCGGCGAGCGGATCAACCCCACCGGCAAGAAGCGGTTCAAGGAGGCCCTGCGCGCCGGCGACATGGACTACATCCTCACCGAGGGCATCCGACAGCAGGACAAGGGCGTCCAGGTGCTGGACGTGAACGTGGGTCTGCCGGAGATCGACGAGCCCGCGGTGCTGGAGGAGACGGTGTGCCGTCTCCAGGCGGTGGTGGACCTGCCGCTCCAGATCGACACCTCCGACCCCATCGCCATGGAGCGCGCCCTGCGCCGCTATAACGGCAAGGCCATGCTGAACTCCGTCAACGGCAAGGAGGAGAGCATGGCGGCGGTATTTCCCCTGGCGAAGAAGTACGGCGGCGTGGTGGTGGCCCTGACCCTGGACGAGAGCGGCATCCCGGAGACGGCGGAGGGCCGCCTGGCCATCGCGGAGCGGATCCTCGCCCGGGCGGCGGAGTACGGCATCGGCCGGGAGGACATCATCTTCGACCCCCTGGCCATGGCGGTCAGCGCCGCGCCGGACGCCGCGAAGGTGACTCTGGAGTCTCTGGGCCTGATCCGGGACCATCTGGGCTGCCGGACCTCCCTGGGCGTGTCCAACGTGTCCTTCGGCCTGCCGGGCCGGGAGGGCGTCAACGCCGCCTTTTTCGCCCTGGCGCTGGGCCGGGGCCTGTCGGCGGCCATCATGAACCCTTTCTCCGCCGCCATGCTGCGGACCTACCACGCCAGCCGGGCCCTGCTGGGTCTGGACGAGAACTGCGCCGGCTATATCGGCTTTGCCGCGCAGGACGTGCCGGAGGCCCCGATGGCCGCATCGGCTGCCGCCGCCGCGCCCCGGCAGCCGGACGAGTTCCGCTCCGCCCTCCAGCGGGCGGTGGTGAAGGGCCTGAAGGACCAGGCGGCGGCCGCCACCCGGTCCCTGCTGGAGACCGTGGAGCCCCTGGAGATCGTCCGGCAGGAGATCATCCCGGCCCTGGACATCGTGGGCAAGGGCTTTGAGGACAAGACCATTTACCTTCCCCAGCTGCTCATGAGCGCCGAGGCTGCCAAGGGCGCCTTCGAGGAGATCAAGACCGCCCTGTCCGCCCGGAAGGGGGAGACGGCGGCCAAGTGTCCCTTCGTCATCGCCACGGTCCGGGGGGACATCCACGATATCGGTAAGAACATCGTCAAGCTCCTGCTGGAAAACTACGGCTTCGCTGTCACGGACCTGGGCCGGGACGTGCCGCCGGAGACGGTGGTGGAGGCGGTGCAGCGGCTCCACGCGCCCCTTGCGGGCCTCAGCGCGCTGATGACCACCACGGTGCCCGCCATGGAGGAGACCATCCGGCTGCTGCGCCGGGACGCCCCCTGGTGCAAAGTGGTGGTGGGCGGCGCCGTACTGACCCAGGAGTACGCCGACCGCATCGGCGCCGACAAATACGCCAAGGACGCCATGGAGACGGTCCGCTACGCCGAGGAGATCGCCGCGGCCCTGGAAGAGGCGTAAGCGCAAAACACCGGACATGCCTGGCATGTCCGGTGTTTTGCGTCTATTGGGCGCCATACCGCCGCAGCAGCCGGTCCAGCAGCCGGTACAGGGGGCGGAAGAGCAGCAGGCACAGGACAAAGTTCCCGCCGCAGTGGATCAGATCGAACCCCAGGCCTGCCAGCCAGTAGCTCACCGCCGCCGCGGCGCCGCCAGCAGCCAGGTACGGCAGGGCGCACAGGGCGCCGAAGGAGAGCCCGAAGAAGCCGGAGACGATCGCCCAGAACAGGGCGGGGGCCTCCGTCCGCCGCAGAAGCAGGACGGCGCCCGCCAGAACGGCCCACACATAGAGATAGCTGACCCACCAGAGGCCGAAGCCGTACAGGCATCCCTCCAGCAGCACGAAGGCATAGAGGATCCAAAACACCTGCCGCCCCAGCAGCAGCGCGTACAGGATCACCAGCAGGCTGACCAGCTCCACATTGGGCAGGGCCGCCAGGGCCACTTGGCTCCCCAGCAGCACCGCCGTCAGGATCCCCAGCAGGGCCAGCCGCCGGGCGTTCGGGCCGCCCACTCAGTACCCTTCCGTCAGGGTCAGCTCGTACTGCTCCCCGTCGGCGATGGGGGTTTGGTCCGCGCCGGTGGAGAGCATCTCCCCGGAGCGGGTGATGCACCACCACTGCTGTAGGCTGTCGTCCGCCGTCTCGCCGTCCACGGTGGTGATGAACAGGCCGTAGGCGCTCTCCGTGCCCTCTGCCAGCTCATTTTCCACCAGCACTTCCCCCAGGTACTCCGCGTCGGTTTGATACTGGAAGGTGGTCTCAGTGCCGTCCCCGTGGACCACCACCACGTCGATGGTCTTGGCGCCCTCCGCCGTCTCCGGCCGGGTCTGGATGTACAGCACGGCGGCCAGCAGACAGGCCAGCACCAGCGCGCCGCAGCCGATCAGCAATTTCTTTTTCATGGGGATCCTCCCTCTGCTCCGCCTCCCGGCGGGCGCTCTTTTTTCTCTGCCGATTATAGCAGAAAAGCCCCGGGGCCTCAACGGGGAATTTGGGCGGAAAAGCGCCGCGGGAGCAACGCTCCCGCGGCGCGGCAGTTGACCGTTCAGCGGCTCTGCATCCGGTCTACGTGGTCCCGAATGGCGGCAAAGCTCTCGGCGCTGATGACGTGCTCGATGCGGCAGGCGTCCTCCGCCGCCACCTTGGGATCCACGCCCAGGGCCGTCAGCCAGGTGGAGAGGAAGGTGTGCCGCTCGTAGATCCGCTGGGCGATCTCCTCTCCGGCGGCGGTGAGGGTGATGTGTCCCAGCTCGTCTACCTCGATGCAGCCGTTTTCCCGCAGGTTTTTCATGGCCACGCTGACGCTGGGCTTAGAGAACTCCAGCTCCGCCGCGATGTCGATGGAGCGGACATAGCCGTTGCGTTCCCGCAGGATCAGGATGGTCTCCAGATAGTTTTCAGCGGATTCTTGGATCTTCACGACGGCGACTTCCTTTCGGCTGGATTTGAGTTTATCTATTCTACCACAAGCCCCGGCTGCTTTGCAAGGGAAAACGGCTCAGATCCGGGCCACGCCGGAGCTGTGCGCAGCCTGCTTGACGGCGGCGGCCACGGCGGTCTTGACCCGGGGATCGAAGGCGGCGGGGATGATATAGTCGGCGGAGAGCTTGTCCGGTCCGATCAGGTCTGCCAGGGCGTGGGCGGCGGCGATCTTCATCTCGTCGTTGATGTCGCTGGCCCGGGCGTCCAGAGCGCCCCGGAAGATGCCCGGGAAGGCCAGGACGTTGTTGATCTGGTTGGGGAAGTCGCTGCGGCCGGTGGCCACCACCGCGGCACCGCCGGCCTTGGCCTCATCGGGGAAGATCTCCGGCGTGGGGTTGGCGCAGGCGAAGATGACGGCGCCCCGGTTCATGGTCTGCACCATCTCCCGGGTCACGACGCCGGGAGCGGAGACGCCGATGAACACGTCCGCGCCCCGCAGCACCTCCGCCAGGGAGCCGGTGCGGCCGGCGGGATTGGTGACCTGGGCCATCTCCTCCTTGATCCAGTTGAGGCCCTCCCGTCCGGCGTAGATGGCGCCCCTGCGGTCGCACAGCGTCACGTCCCGGGCCCCGGCGGAGAGCAGCAGCTTGGTGATGGAGACGGCGGCAGCACCGGCGCCGTTGATGACGATGCGGACCTCCTCCAGCTTCTTGTTTACCACCTTCAGGGCATTGGTCAGGCCTGCCAGGGTGATGACGGCGGTGCCGTGCTGGTCGTCATGGAAGATGGGGATGTCGCAGCGCTCCTTCAGCTTGCGCTCGATCTCAAAGCACCGGGGGGCGGAGATGTCCTCCAGGTTCACGCCGCCGAAGGAGCCGGCCAGCAGCGCCACGGTGTTGACGATGTCGTCCACGTCGTGGCTGCGGACGCACAGGGGGATGGCGTCCACGCCGCCGAAGGCCTTGAACAGCACGCACTTGCCCTCCATGACGGGCATACCGGCTTCGGGCCCGATGTCGCCCAGCCCCAGCACGGCGGAGCCGTCGGTGACCACGGCCACGGTGTTCCATCGGCGGGTGAGCTCATAGCTTTTGGTGACATCTTTTTGGATTTCCAGACAGGGCTGGGCCACGCCGGGGGTGTAGGCCAGGGACAGGGCGTCCTTGGAGTTGACCTCCGCCCGAGGCACCATTTCCAGTTTGCCCTTCCATTCATAGTGCAGACGCAGAGATTCTTTCGCGTAATCCATTCGTGTTGCTCCTCCTGCTCAAGAATTGCCGGCGGCGAAGGCCGCTGAGTTTTCTCCATTTTACGAAAAAGCCGGGGGGATGTCAATTCGTACCAGCTGCTTTCCGGCGGCGTGAGGGAAAAATACCTGTGTATTTGGAAAAAAACCTTGTAATCCAGGACCTTCCATGGCAAAATAGAGAAAAGGAGGGATCCATATGCGCATTTCCACACGGGGGCGGTACGCCCTGCGGCTGATGACCGATGTGGCGCTGCACGGAGGAGCGGGGTATGTCTCCTTGAAAGACGTGGCGTCCCGGCAGGAACTGTCGGTCAAGTATCTGGAGCAGATTGCGGGCCTTCTTGGGAAGGCCGGATTCCTCCGCAGCGGACGGGGCGCTCAGGGCGGCTACCGCCTGACCCGGGACCCGGTGGAGTACACCGTGGGCAGCATCCTGCGGCTGACGGAGGGGGAACTGACGCCGGTGGCCTGTCTGGAAGAGAAGGCGGACAACGTCTGCGGCCGGTGCAACATCTGCGCCGCCAGGGACTTCTGGGCGGGACTGTATGCCGTGGTCAACGAATATGTGGACCGTTTCACTCTGGCAGACCTGGTCCGGACGGCCAGGGAGAAAAATGGGATAGCTGCTCTTTGAAGAATCAGCAGCGCCCCGGATGGCAGATGCCATCCGGGGCGCTGTCTTTTTGAAATCACCCTGGCAGGGAGGCGCAGTCGGCCGGGCCGCCGGTCAGCATCTCCAGCCCGTGGGCCAGGGCGGGCAGCACTGCCTCCAGGTTCTCTCTGGCCGCCTTGGGAGAGCCGGGGAGATTGACGATCAGGGCCTTTCCGCGGATGCCCGCCGCCGCCCGGGACAGCATGGCCCGGGGCGTCACCTGCAAAGAGGCATAGCGCATGGCCTCGGGGATACCCGGCGTGAGGCGCTGGCACACGGCGATGGTGGCCTCCGGTGTCACGTCCCGGGGAGAGAATCCGGTGCCGCCGGTGGTGAGGATCAGGTCCGCTACCCCCTCGTCGCTCCACTGGCGCAAAATGGCCTCGATCCGGGGGCCCTCGTCGGGCACGATCAGCGTTCGGGTCACGTCGTACCCGGCCGCCTGCAAAAGCTCCGCCACCAGCGGGCCCGCCGTGTCCGGCCGCTGGCCCTGGGAACTGCGGTCGCTGACGGTCAACACCGCCGCTTTGAACATGGGGATTCCTCCTTTGTACTGTGAACGGCGGTCCGCTCCGCCGGGAGCCGCCGCTGCCGGCGGCTGTTGGTTCCATTATAGGGGGTCCGGTCCGGCAGGTCAAGGAAAAGGGGCGTTCAGAATGTTCCCTTGTGGCGACGCCGCCAGGGGCGGAAGGCGCAGGCGGTCGCGGCCAGCAGCGCGGCAAAGCCGGCCAGAAGCAGCAGGTCCCCGGCCTGCATCAATAAATATGTTCCCTGCCCGAAAGAAAGGCTGGGGCTTTGATATAACTGCGTATATCCCCAGCTTTTCAGGGCGTTCAGCCCCACAATCGCGGCCCAGCCGATCCCCAGAAGAATAAAATTTCGGGGGCAGGGCTCCAAGCGGACATGGCGGAACGAGCGGATGGTGGCTGCGAACATCACCAGCATCACGATCAGCTGGCCCCAGGAAACGAGGA
The DNA here is from genome assembly GCA_018228705.1 of Dysosmobacter sp. Marseille-Q4140. NCBI lineage: Bacteria > Bacillati > Bacillota > Clostridia > Eubacteriales > Oscillospiraceae > Dysosmobacter > Dysosmobacter sp. Marseille-Q4140. Next base: position 2,936,007 of record CP073694.1, read on the forward strand.
GCCCGGTGTAGTTCATCTCCGGCGTGAAGGAGAAGGTCAGCATCGTCAGCTGCCAGGTGATGCCCGTTCCCCAGCGAAGGTAGAGCTCCACCAGGAGATACACCGTCCAGGCGCACCAGAGGCCCGGCCGCTTTTTCGCCAGGAAGCAGATGGCGCCGCACAGCAGGAAGGGGACACACAGGATGAGCCCCGTCAGGACGCCGCCCGCCGCGGTGCATACCAGGAGCGTCAGGAAGGCCATGCAGAACAGGATGATGCCGGCGATCTTCCGGCTGGGCAGTCCGGCGGGGCCTGGCGCCTGCACGGCGGCTTCCGGAGCGGCGCTGTCTCCCGGATGCGGGGGAGCCTCCCCGGTCACCAGCTCGTCCAGGGTCACGTCAAAGACCCGGCTCAGCTTGACGAGCTTGTCCAGGTCCGGGACGCTGCCGTCCGTCTCCCACTTGCTGACGGACTGGCGGGACACGTCCAGCAGCTCCGCCAGGTCCCCCTGGGACAGGTGCTTTTCCGCCCGCAGGCGGCTGATGTTGGTTCCAAGGCTCATGGTCCATCCTCCTTTTGTTCCCCCTCAGTATAGAGAATGTGAGGGCAGAAGTCCACCAAGGGGCCTTGAAAATTTAGCAACCGCCGGTTGCACCTCCGGAAAAAGGCCCCTCGCCTTGACGGGGCGGGGCGGGGGGTGTTATTCTATGAAAAAAAGAACGGGGAGGCGCTGCCATGGCTTTGGCAAAGCTGCTGGGCATCCGGCCCGGCGTCACCGCCGTCATCGGCGGCGGTGGCAAGACCACGCTGCTGCGGACCCTGGGGGAGGAGCTGGCGGCGGGCGGAAAGCAGGTGCTGCTGTGCACCACCACCAAGATCCTGCCCTTTCCCGGTCTGCCCTGCGCCCGGACGGGGGCGGAGCTGGAGGCCCTGCGCCGGGAACACCGGCTGCTGTGCGCCGGGACCCTGCTCCCGGATACGGGCAAGCTGACCGCACCGGAGACGCCCATGGCGGAACTGGCGGCGCAGTTCGGCTATGTGCTGGTGGAGGCCGACGGCGCCGCCCACCGGCCCCTGAAGGCCCACGCGCCCCACGAGCCGGTGATCCCGGCGGAGGCGAACCAGACCATCTGCGTGGTGGGTGCCTCCGGATTCGACCAGCCCATCGCCGATGCTGCCCACCGGCCAGAGCGGTATGCCGCCCTGGCGGGCGCGGCGGAGACGGCGGAGGCCACGCCGGAGACCGAGGCGGCGGTGCTGCGGGCGGAGGCCCTGCACACGAGAGTTTATGTCAACCAAGTGGAGACGCTGTGGGACCTGGCGGACGCCAAGGCCCTGGCGGCGCTGCTGGAGTGCCCGGTCCTGGCGGGCAGCTTACAGAGAGGGGAGTATTTTCCATGCTGACAGTGATTCGGGGCGCCGGAGATCTGGCCACCGGCGTGGCCCTGCGGCTGTGGCGGGCCCATATCCGGGTGGTGATGACCGACATCCCCGCCCCCACCGCCATCCGGCGGACGGTGTGCTTTTCCCAGGCCATCGTCCACGGGGAGACCACGGTGGAGGATGTGACGGCCCGCCGGGCGGAGGGGCCGGAGGAGGCCCTGGCGCTGCTGGAGACGGGCGTCATCCCGGTCCTGGCGGACCCGGCGGGGGCCTGCATCCCGGTGCTGAAGCCGGACGCGGTGGTGGACGCTATCCTGGCCAAGAAAAACTTAGGCACCAAGATTACCGACGCGCCGGTGGTCATCGGTGTGGGCCCCGGGTTCACTGCCGGGGAGGACTGCCACGCGGTGGTGGAGACCATGCGGGGCCACTACCTGGGCCGGGTGATCCATGAGGGGAGCGCCATTCCCAATACCGGCATCCCCGGTCTCATCGGCGGTTTCGCCGGAGAGCGGGTGCTGCGCGCCCCGGCGGACGGTGTGTTCCGTCAGCTGCTGGACATCGGCGCCCAGGTGAAGATGGGGGACGTGGCCGCCACGGTGGAGGGCGTCCCCATGATCTGCACCCTGGACGGGGTGCTGCGGGGCATCCTGGCTGACGGCACGCCGGTCCACAAGGGCATGAAGGCCGGGGACATCGACCCCCGGTGTGAGATCAAACACTGCTACTGCGCCAGCGACAAGGCCCTGGCGGTGGGCGGCGGCGTGCTGGAGGCGGTTTTGGCTCTGACCGGAGCGCTGAAAGAGGTACGGTGAGAGCATGGCCGGCATTCTGATCGAACGGGGCGGCTATCTCCGGGAGATCCTCCGGCTGCTGGGCGCCTCTGCCTGGGACTGCCAGTGGCTCATCACGGGGCTGGAGTGCTACCAGGCTTCGGGATGGCCGGGCTGTGAGAAGTGGAACCAGGAGGCGGCGCTCATCCCCAATGAGGACCTGCTCCGGGACATCGAGGCCCGGGACATGCAATTCGTGTGGGGGATCTTTTCCGCCATCCCGGCCCGGTATACCCGGGAGGAGATCCTCTCCCATCCCATGCCGGACTTTTGGGATACGGACGGCCGCAGCCGCTGCCTGCGGGAACACCTGCTGCCCCAGCATCCTTTGGCGTTTTTGGAGATCTACTCCGAGGACAGCAGCACCGTCACCGTGATCGCACCCCAGCCGGAGATCCTCCGGCCTCTCTATGGCCTGGACTGCTGGACGGAGGACGCAGAGGAGCAGAACCGCCGTTTTCTGGCGTTGGAGGCCGTCACGGAGCGGCTGGTCCGGGAGAGGGGATACGGTGCCATGGACGCGTATGCCCGCCGGAATTTGACCGGACTGCTGTGGCGCGGCCTGTACCATCACCGGCCGGAGCGGCCGGTCTGTGAGGAAGAGATCGAGACGGCGTATCTGCGCCTTTGGAAAGGAGAACGATGATGGCTGAGAACGAAGTGAAGCTGACGAAACTGGCCAAGTGTGCCGGGTGCGGCGCCAAGGTGGGAGCGGGGGTGCTGTCCCAGCTGCTGGAGGGCATCCGGGTCCACCAGGACCCCAATCTGCTGGTGGGCTTTGACAAGAGCGACGACGCCAGCGTCTACAAGGTCAGCGACGATCTGGCCCTGGTCCAGACGGTGGACTTCTTCCCGCCCATCGCCGACGACCCCTATCTCTTCGGACAGATCGCCGCCACCAACGCCCTCAGCGACGTGTACGCCATGGGCGGCGAGCCCAAGCTGTGCTTGAACATCATGGCAGTGCCGGAGTCCATGCCCAAAGACGCCGTCCACCAAATGCTCCGGGGCGGCTACGACAAGGTCTATGAGGCCGGGGCCCTCATCACCGGCGGTCACAGTATCCTGGACGACGAGCCCAAGTACGGCCTGGCGGTTACCGGCTTCGTCCACCCGGACCGGGTGCTGACCAACTCCGGGGCAAAGCCCGGGGACGTGCTGCTGTTCACCAAGCCTCTGGGCATCGGCGTGCTCTCCACCGCCCAGAAGGCGGAGATGCTCTCTCCCGAAGGGGAGGTCCTGGCCTACCGGCTCATGACCACCCTCAACAAGTCCGCCCGGGACGCCATGGTGAAGTACCGCGTCCACGCCTGTACCGATGTGACCGGCTTTGGCCTCCTGGGCCACGCCTGCGAGATGGCCCAGGGCAGCGACGTGGACCTGGAGCTCCGTGTGGCGGACATCGACCTGATCCCAGAGGCGGCGTCCCTGGCACAGATGGGTATTCTCCCTGCCGGTATGTACCGCAACCGGACCTTCGCGGAGCCGGAGGTGGACCCGGGGGAGACGGAGCTGTGGCAGCAGGACCTGCTGTACGACCCCCAGACTGCCGGCGGGTTGCTGATGGCCGTGGACCCGGCGGACGCCGACGCCCTCTATCAGGAGCTGAAAGCGTGCGTCCCCAGCGCCCAGCGGATCGGCACCGTGCTGCCCCACGGCGGCGGCAGGCGGATCTTCCTTCGGTGACAATAAAAAGGGCCCGGGCAGCCAAGCAGCTGTCCGAGCCCTTTTTCTGATGTGCGCTCAAAGACGCCTGGCCTGCAGGCTGAGCAGATCTTTTCCCAGCAATTCCGTTCTGACGGATTCGCCGGGGACCGTTTCCCGCAGAACCAGCTTTACCTTTATGGGCGCCTTGGAGACCGGCTCCGCCGACAGGACCTCCGGGGCCTCCGGAGTGACGGGAGTCTCCGCCAGCGGCGGTACCTGCCAGCGGAAGAGACTGTATCCGTAGAGGTGATTGGTTTGGACCTCCTGTCGGAAGCGGAGCGTCAGCAATTCGCTGACCGTCACCAGCTGATATCCCTGCTCCAGCAGCCAGGGCACCAGAATCCGGGTGGCCTCCACGGTGGTATCGTAGATGCTGTGGAGCAGAATCACCTGTCCGTCCAAATTTCCGAAGTTCTGTACGGAGGATACGATCTTTTCCGTGTTCCGGTTCAGCCAGTCCTCGGTATCGATGGACCAGGTGACCAGAGCCCGCCCGGAGCTGGTTTTCAGCGCCTGATTGATGGACCCGTAGGGTGGACGCAGCAGCGTGGGGGCCTGGCCCAGCACCTGGGTAAACAGCTCGTCCGCTGCCGCCAGATCTGCCTGAATGGCCTCTTGGCTCATCTTGCCCAGGTCTGCATGGCGATAGGAGTGGCTGCCGATCTCACAGCCCATGTCCACTGCCCGACGGACGGCGTCCGGGTCCTTGTGCAGGTTCGTGGCCACTTCAAAGAAGGTGGCCACCGTCCGGTTTTCCTCTAGAATGTCCAGGATCTGATCTGTGTACTCGGCGTGGGGACCGTCGTCGAAGGTCAGGGCCACCATGGGCCGGCTGGGGTCCAGAACCCGTTCCGGGGCGGCGGGGTCCTCTGGCGCGGAGGGCTCTTCCGGAGCGGAGGGCGCCTCTGCCGTGGGGGTATCCTCCGGGATCACCGGCTCTTCTGGGAGCAGGGACGCCGCGCCCAGGGAGGCCTTGGACGCGGGATCGTGCTCGGCCTCCCGGACGGGGTCGGTGATCCCGGCCTCGCCGGACTGGGCGGTGACGTGCTCCTCCGTAGCGGTGACGGTCCGGTCACGGGCTGTCCGAGGGCCTGCGGCACAGGCGGTCAGGGATAGAACGAGGAAAAGAGAGAGGAGTTGTTTCATGGTCGCAGACCCGCTTTCGTCAGATTTCAACTTTATCATACCGAAAGGGATAGGGGAAATCAGGACAAAACGGATACAAAATGCCGCTGAAAAATAACAAAAGAAACAAGAATGACAAAAAATGCCACTCCGTCGGAGCGGCATTTTTTGAGGGGAGAGTCAAAGACGGTCGTCCTTTTCTTCTGCGTACCAGAGGTTCCAGGTCTGCCGGTAAACCTCTGCTGCCTGGGGAGTGTGGCAGACCATGCGTACCTGTCGGGGCAAGTCGTTTTCCGACAAAAAGTCCATGATGGCCCGCAATGCCACGGTGGCTGCCTGGGCCATGGGGTAACCGTAGACGCCGGTGGAGATGGAGGGAAAGTCCACCGTCTCAATCCCGTGGTCCCGGGCCAGGGTCAGGCAGGCGCGGTAGCAGGAGGCCAGCACCGCTGCCTCGCCGCGCTCCCCGCCCCGCCAGATGGGGCCGGGGGTGTGGAGGACGTATTTAGCGGGGAGGCGGTAGCCCTTCGTCAGCTTGGCCTGGCCCGTCTCGCAGCCGTCCAGGGTCCGGCATTCTGCCAGCAGCTCGGGACCTGCGGCGGTATGGATGGCGCCATCCACCCCGGAACCGCCCAGCAGCGTGGTGTTGGCGGCGTTGACGATGGCCTCCGCGTCGGAGCGGGTGATGTCGCCAACGATGATATCGAACCGTCTCATAAAAATACCTCCATCCTGCCGCTGGGAAGCGGCTTGCTTTTCTTTCAGTATACCGGCCCCGGCGGGAAAAACAAGGGAAAATCTTGAGCACCGAAGTCGAATGTGGTATGATGGGACCGGAAATGCAGACAGACCCAGCGGGAAGAAAGGAGATCTTATGGCAAAACAGGTTCCCTCCTATACCGGGACGCTCCGCAGCCACTCATTGACGCTGCCGCCATGTATCAGTGAGTGCAGCGGCATTCGGATCTTTGGGCGGCGGATCAAGTCCCTGGCCTTTTCCACCGACGTGGCCATTATCAAGAATATCAACGCCGACGCCATCATCGCCGTCTACCCCTTCACGCCCCAGCCGGTCATTGCCCAGGCCATCATCAGCGTGTCGGATGTGCCGGTGTTCGTGGGCGTAGGCGGCGGCATCACAACGGGGACGCGGTCCGTACGGCTGGCGGTCCAGGCGGAGCACCAGGGCGCCTACGGCGTGGTCCTCAATGCCCCCACCTCCAACGAGGTGATCCGGGAGATCAAGGGCGAGGTGGACCTGCCGGTGGTAGTGACGGTGGTCTCCGCCCACACCGACATCCGCAGCCGTTTGGAGGCCGGAGCGGACATCCTGAACGTCTCCGGCGCCGCGGCCACCCCGGAGATCGTGGCGGAGATCCGCCGGGATTTTCCCGAGGTGCCCATCATCGCCACCGGCGGCCCCACGGAGGAGAGCATCCTGCGCACCATCCGGGCCGGCGCCAATGCAGTGACCTATACGCCGCCCACCAACGGCGCGCTGTTTGCCAAGATCATGGAGCAGCACCGGCAGACGTTTTGACTGGTCCCGGATCGAACGGACTCCGGCTGCCTGAATGAAAAAGCGATGAGAGAATACCAGCTTGCCGGGTTCCCGGGTTCGGCTGCTGCCTGCGCTATGTTGACCTTCCGGGGGAGGAGACCTCATTCATGGTCTGGGCTGCGCGGGATCGTTTGACTATCCGGAGGTCGCGGCACAGGCTGTGCTTGCAAAGCACCGGCGGATCCTGGTGGATCTGCTGGGGGCGGGGTACAGCGGCAGCCCCCCAGAGTTTGATTACAGCATGCCTGCTCATGCGGCGTATCTGAAAGAATTTGTTGACGGTCTGGGCGTGCGGGACGTTGTCCTGTTCGGACACAGTCTGGGCGGCCCGGTAGCGATCGAATTGGCGAGGCTCTGCGGGAGCCGCGTGCGCACTCTGGTCCTCAGCGAGGCCAATCTGGATCCCAGCCGGGGGGCAGCGGCAGCTATCAGATCGCACAGCTGCCCGAGGAGGAATTTGCCGGGACCGGAATGGATGCGCTGATCGCGGAAAGCAGGGCGTGCGGAAACACCATGTGGGCTGCCGCACTGTTCCGTTGCGCTCCCTGCGCGGTGCACCGGCTGCCCAGATGCGCGCTCCGCGGCGGAGACCCGCTGTGGCGGACGGCACTGTATGAACTGCCGGTGCAAAAGGGATTTGTTTTCGGAGAGCGGTCTCTGCCGGATGCAGATTATGAGGAGCTGCGGAGGCATGGTATCCGCGTTGAGACCGTGCCGTCCGCGGGCCATTCCATGGCGTGGGAGAATCCCGCGGGATTGGCGATCGCCATTTCCAGGTGCCTGTGAGAGAACGGCTGCTGTTCCGGTATGGACCGCCGCAGTTTGACGGCGGAAGTGATTGGGAAAGGAACTTGAAGAGATGACAAGGATCCTGTTTGTCTGCCACGGCAATATCTGCCGCAGCCCTATGGCGGAATTTGTGATGAAGGACCTGGTGGCCGCCGCAGGAGCGGCGGACCGGTTCGAAATCGCCTCCGCCGCCACCAGTGCCGAGGAGATTGGAAACGGCGTCTATCCCCCTGCCCGGCAGGAGCTGGCCCGGCACGGCATCGGATGCGCCGGTCACGCCGCCCGCCGCATCCGCCGGGAGGACTATGACCGTTACGACTATCTGATCGGCATGGACCGGGCTAATCTCGCCAACATGCGCCGGATGTGGGACGGCGACCCGGCGGGCAAGGTCCACGCCCTGCTGGAGTTTGCCGGCCGGGGCGGGGAGGATGTGGCGGACCCCTGGTACACCGGGGATTTCAAAGCCACCTGGCGGGATGTACTGTCCGGCTGCCAGGGGCTGCTGCAGCGGCTGGAAGAACAGAGATAAAGCAAAACGGCCCGGGGGCGCAGTGCGCTCCCGGGCTGTTTGTCTTTCAGGAAAGGCCGGTGATTGTTCCGCTGTTGTCCAGATCGATCTGCTGGGCGCAGGGGGCCTTGGGAAGCCCCGGCATGGTCAGCACGTTTCCGGCCAGCGCCACCAGGAACCCGGCGCCCGCGGAGACCTTGATGTTCCGCACCGTCACCTGGAAGCCGGAGGGAGCTCCCAGCAGGGACTGGTCGTCGGAGAAGGAGTAGGGGGTCTTGGCGATGCACACCGGGCAGCCGCCGAAGCCCAGCTCCGTCAGGTGGGCCGCCTGCCGCTGGGCCTCCGGCGTCAGCACCGCCCGGCTGCCCCGGTAGACTTTGCGGACGATGGCGTCCAGCTTTTCCTGGATGGTCTGGTCGCTGTCGTAGGCGAAGGTGAACCGGCCCTCGCCGCTGTCGCAGAGGCTCACCACCTCTTCCGCCAGCTGAAGGCCGCCCTGCCCGCCCTTTTCGTAGACCTCGGACAGCGCAACCCGGACGCCCAGGTTCCGGCACCGGTCCCGGATCAGGTCCAGCTCTGCGGCGGAGTCTGTGGGGAAGCGGTTGATGGCCACCACTGTGGGCAGGCCGTAGACCTGGGTCATGTTCTCCACATGGCGCAGCAGGTTGGGCAGGCCCCGCTCCAGCGCCGCCGTATCCGGCTTGCCCAGGTCCGCCCGGGCGGCGCCGCCGTGGTGCTTCAGCGCCCGGACCGTGGCTACCACCACGCAGGCGTCGGGCCGCAGGCCCGCCATGCGGCACTTGATGTCCAGGAACTTCTCCGCGCCCAGATCGGCGCCGAAGCCGGCCTCCGTGACGGCGTAGTCGCCCAGCTTCATGGCCATGCGGGTAGCCATGACGGAGTTGCAGCCATGGGCGATGTTTGCGAAGGGGCCGCCGTGGATGAAGGTGGGGGTACCCTCCAGCGTCTGGACCAGATTGGGCTTGAGGGCGTCCCTCAGCAGGGCGGCCATGGCCCCGGCGGCCTGGAGATCCCCGGCGGTGACGGGCTTGCCGTCGAAGGTATAGCCCACGATGATCCGGGCCAGCCGGGTCTTGAGGTCCGCGATGGAGCTGGACAGGCACAGCACCGCCATGATCTCCGAGGCGGCGGTGATGTCGAAGCCGTCTTCCCGGGGAACGCCGTTGTTCTTGCCGCCCAGGCCTCCCACGATGGAGCGCAGCTGGCGGTCGTTCATGTCCAGCACCCGGCGCCACACTACCTGCTTGGGGTCCAGGCCCAGGGCGTTGCCCTGGAAGATGTGGTTGTCCACCATGGCAGAGAGAAGGTTGTTGGCGGCGGTGACGGCGTGGAGGTCGCCGGTGAAATGGAGGTTGATGTCCTCCATGGGGACCACCTGGGCATAGCCGCCGCCGGCGGCACCGCCCTTGACACCGAACACAGGACCCAGGGAGGGCTCCCGCAGGGCGATGACGGCGTTTTTGCCCATGCGCCGCAGGGCGTCGCCCAGGCCCACTGTGGTGGTGGTCTTGCCCTCGCCGGCGGGTGTGGGGTTGATGGCGGTCACCAGGATCAGCTTGCCGTAGGGACGGGTAGATTCCCGCAGAAGGCGGTGGTCCACCTTGGCCTTGTAGCGGCCGTAAGATTCCAGATAATCGGCGTCCACACCGGCTGTCTCAGCGATCTTGTCAATGGGCTGCAGCTGGCAGGACTGCGCGATTTCGATATCAGAGGGAATACTCATCATGTCATCTCCACCCTTGCGTCAGTTTTTCTTGGGCCCAAATGGGCGCGATATGAAGCCATTATAGAGGGTTTGCGGCCCGGCGTCCATAGGGGAGATAAAAAAACTCTGAGAGACGCGGAAACCTCTGCCGGAAGTCCGGGAGGATATCGGGTCCTTTTCGGGGCGATCTGCGCCCCCCCGGCATGTGAAAAGGAGGGCCGGGCGGCCCTCCTTTCTTGCGGAGATTTTCTTTTTGACGGGTTCCCGAGTGGTGAAGAGATCACGCCCGGTCCAGATACGCTTTGCAGACCGCTCTGGCCCGCTCTGCCACGGCAGCCTCGTCCACGCCGGCGAGACGGCCCTCCTTCACCACGATCCGGCCCTCCACCACGGTGTAGTCCACCGGGCCCCGGAGGCCCACGGTGGCCAGTACGTCGGCGGGGCTGTACTCCGCCCCGGCCAGCTCCAGACGGCGGACGTCCACCAGGAACAGGTCCGCCCGCTTTCCCGCGGCCAGCTGGCCGATGTCCACCCGGCCCAGCAGCGCCGCGCTGCCCCGGGTGGCCAGCTTCAGCACCTGATAGCCCGACGGCGCCTTGCCGCTGGAGGTCAGCCGGTGAAGCAGGTAGCACACCCGCAGCTCCTCCATCAGGGAGGACCCGTCGTTGGAGGCGGAGCCGTCCACCGCCAGGCCCACCGGGACGCCCAGAGCCAGCATCTCCGGGACCCGGGCCACGCCGGAGGAGAGCTTCATGTTGGAGATGGGGCAGTGGGCGACGCCGGTCCCGGTCCGGGCCAGCTCGCGGAGTTCTTCGTCATTGAAGTGGATGCCATGGGCGTACCACACGTCGCTGCCGGTCCAGCCCAGCCGGGCCATGTATTCCAGAGGCCGGACGCCGTGGGCTTCCAAGGTCCAGCGCTCCTCGTCCTTCGTCTCGCACAGGTGGGTGTGGAGCCGGACGCCGTACTGGCGGGCCAGGATGGCGCTCTGGCGCAGCAGCTCGCTGCTCACGGAGAAGGGAGAGCAGGGGGCCAGCACCACCTGGCGCATAGATCCGGGCCGGGGATCGTGATACGTCTCGATGGCCTTGAGAGAGTCGGCCATGATCTCATCCACCGTCTGGACCACGCTGTCCGGCGGCAGGCCGCCGTCCTTGCGGCTGAGGTCCATGCTGCCCCGGGAGGACACCATCCGGATGCCCAGTTCCTCCGCCGCGGCGAACTGGGCGCCCAGCAGGTCCCCGGCCCCGGCGGGGAACACGTAGTGATGGTCAAAGCAGGTGGTGCAGCCGTGCTTCATCAGTTCTCCCATGCCGGTCAGGGAGCTGAAGCGGACCACCTCCCGGTCCAGGCCCTTCCAGATCTCGTACAGGGCGGTGAGCCAGGGGAACAGCTCCAGGTTCTGCACCTGGGGCAAATTCCGGGAGAATACCTGATAGAGGTGGTGATGGGTGTTGATAAGGCCGGGATAGCACCAGTAGTGGGTGCCGTCCAGCACCGTGTCGGCAGTCTGAGGCAGATCGGGGCCGATGGCTTGGATGACCCCGTCCTCGCAGTACAGGTCCACATGGTCCAAAATGGTGTCGGCGTCGTCGCAGGTGACCACCGTGTTCAGATTGCGCAGCAGCAGAGAGGCCATGGCGTCACGCTCCTTTCTTTTCCTCCAGTATAGGGGATGCGGGGGAGAAGGTCAACTTTCCCGGGAAAACTTCTTGAACAATTTACAGCGGTATGATACGCTGGGAGAGATTTCGGATGCTTAAGGAGGCTTGATATCCATGCTGGATATTTTTGACATTCTCGGCCCGGTGATGGTGGGGCCTTCCAGCTCCCATACGGCCGGGGCGGTGCGGATCGGCCGCATGGCCCGGACGCTGCTGGGGGCGGAGCCGGTGCGGGCGGAGATCGGCCTCCACGGCTCCTTTGCCGAGACCGGCCAGGGCCACGGCACGGACCGGGCCCTGGTGGCGGGCCTGCTGGGCATGAAGCCCGACGACCTGGGCATCCCGGACAGCTTTGCCATTGCGGACAACCAGGGGCTGGCTTTCCGTTTTCACACGGTCTCCCTGCGGGAGGCCCACCCCAACACCGCTGTGATAGAGGTGTCCTCCGCCGACGGGAAGCATCTGACGCTCCAGGCGGCCTCCACCGGCGGCGGACGCATCCGGGTGGACCGGCTGGACGGGGTGGAGGTGAACTTCACCGGCATCTTCAACACCCTGGTCATCCGCCATCAGGACGTGGCCGGGGAGCTCAGCCGCATCCTCAATGAGCTGTCGGTCAGCGGCATCAACATCGCCAATATGCGCCTTTGCCGGGACCGGCGGGGCGGCGACGGCCTGACGGTGGTGGAGACGGACCAGCGCATCCCCGCCGACGCCCTGGAGCGGCTGCGGGCGGTCTACGGCGTGCTGACCGTCACCTATTATGAGAAGGAGGACTGACCCATGGCCCTGGATTCCATGCAGGAGATCTTCGACAAGATCGAAGCGGGGCGAAAGCCCTTTTGGAAGGTGGTGCTGGACACCGACGTGGAGGAGCGCCAGGTGACGGCGGAGGCCTCCTTTGAGAAGATGCGGTCCGCCTGGCGGGCCATGCTGGAGTCGGTGGACAACTACCGCAGCGACAGCCGCAGCGTCAGCGGCCTGGTGGGCGGCGACGCCCAGAAGATGTGGGACTACGGCGCGGAACACGAGAGCCTGTGCGGCGAGTATATGCAGCAGGTCATCGCCACGGCGCTGTGCGTGGGCGAGTCCAACGCCTGCATGCGGCGGATCGTGGCGGCCCCCACGGCGGGGGCCTGCGGTGTGCTGCCGGCGGTACTGGTGCCCCTGTTCCGCCGGGGCGCCGTAGATGAGGACGCCATCGTCCGGGCCCTGTATGTGGCCTCCGGCATCGGCGCCGTCATCGGCTACCGGGCCTGCATCGCCGGCGCCTCCGGCGGCTGCCAGGCGGAGATCGGCACCGCCTCCGCCATGGCGGCGGGGGCTCTGGTGGACCTGCGGGGCGGCACGGCGGACCAGATCGGCCAGGCGGTGGCCATGGCTTTGAAGAACCTGCTGGGCCTGGTGTGCGACCCGGTGGCGGGCCTGGTGGAGGTGCCCTGTGTCAAGCGCAACGTCATCGGAGCGGTGAACGCCGTCTCCAGCGCCGACATGGCCCTGGCAGGCATTTTGAGCCGGGTGCCGGTGGACCAGGTCATCGACTGCATGGGCGAGGTGGGCCGGCGTCTGCCGGTGGAGTTCCGGGAGACGGCCCTGGGCGGCCTTGCTGCCACGCCCTTCGGAAAGAACGTCAAGGAGTCCATGGAGCAAAAGCGGGAGTGCCCCTGCGCCGGTGAGGAGCTCCCATGAAAATCCAGTAAAATACGGAGCCCCCGCTGAAAAGCGGGGGCTCCGTTGTCTGTTGGAAGCGGTTTCTCAGTGGGAGGCGCGGATCTTCTGATACCAGTCCTTGCCGTCCACGAACCGGGAGACGATGTAGGAGACCACATAGTCGCCGGAGGAGTTGATCATGGTGGCGGGGGGATCCACCAGGTTGCCGATGGTGATGGCGATGGGGTAGGCCACGGCCAGCTGGTCCGGGAAGAACACGGAGCACATGATGAACTCGCCGATGTAGCCGCCGCCGGGGACGCCGCTCATGCCCACGGAGGACAGCACCGCCACCAGGATGATGAGAATGAAGTCACCGATGGAGTTGAAGGGCTTGCCGAACACGCCGAAGAGGAACGCGATCTTCAGCACGCAGGAGAAGCAGGAGCCGTCCATGTGCATGGTGGCGCCCAGAGGCAGCACGATCTCGCTGACGTCCTTGGAGATGCCGGTGGCCTCAGCCTCCTCCATGTTGGTGGGGATGGTGGCCACAGAGGAGCAGGTGCCCAGGGACGTGATGGCGGGACGGGCGATGTGCTGGAACATCTCCTTCACCGCGCCCTTGCCGCCGCCGAACCAGGCGAACAGGGGGAAGGCGGTGAAGATGTAGATGAAGCACAGGGGATAGTAGACTGCCAGAGCCCGGGCGTAATCCTGGGTGATCTGGGAGCCGTAGGTAGCCACCAGGTCGGCGAAGAAGCCGAAGAAGGCGATGGGAGCGTAGTAGGTGACGATCTGGACCACCTTCATCATGGCCTCAGACAGGCTCACCAGCAGGGTGGCCACCGGGCTGTCGGGGCCGGGGCCCAGGTTCACGCCGAAGCCGAACAGGATGGCGAACACGATCAGGGGCAGCATGGCGCTGCGGCTGAGCAGGGAGGAGAAGTCTCCCACGGTGAAGAAGTTCACGATCAGGTTGGGGATGGAGATGGGATCGTCCACCACGCCCTCGGCCAGGTTGCTCCAGGGAACCAGTACCGGCGGAATGATCTTCATCAGCACGATCATGATGGCGGCGGCGATGGCGCCGGTGATGATAAAGGTCAGAATGGTGGTGCTCATGATCTTGCCGGCCCGCCTGCGGCTGCGCATGGTGGCGATGGAGCCCGCAATAGAGGCGAACACCATGGGCACCACGATGCAGAACATCATGTTGATGAACAGCGTGCCCAGGGGCTTGAGGACGGTGGCGCCGGCCTTGACGACCTCGTCGCCCTCCTTCACCTGGGGGAAGAAGGCACCCACAATGGAGCCCAGGATCATAGACCCCAGCATCACGGCCAGAAACGCGTAGTTGCGGGCCACGGATTTCTTGGTCAGTTTCTCACTCATATTCTCTCTCCTTCTCACAAATGGTTTGGAAGTTCTGTATGGCCGGACGGCCTTACATACGGTTAAAGCTGGAGGTCCTCGTCGGTGACCTCGCCCTTGCAGACCACGTTGGTGGGCCCGGTCAGGTACAGCGCCGTGATCCGGGAGCCCTCCCGCTCCGCGTCGATCACCAGCTGTCCGCCGGTCATATCCACCTTGACGTCGTGGCCGCTGACCTTGCCCTGGAGGGTCAGGACCGCCACCAGTGACCCGGTGCCGGTGCCGCAGGCGTAGGTGAAGTCCTCCACGCCCCGCTCGAAGGTCCGCTCGAAGATGGTGTCCTCCCCGGTCATCTCGTAGAAATTGACATTGGCTCCCTTGGGGAAGGACTTGTGCCAGCGGATGGCCCGGCCCAGCTCCCGCAGCTCGTTTTCATCGGCATTTTTCAGATTGTGGTAGGGTACTACCGCATGGGGGAGACCCGGGTTGCCCAACTCCACATAGGAGCAGGCGTACCGCACGCCGTCCACCTCCACTGCCGCGTCCAGCTGGATGGTGGTGGGATCGTTGAGGCGGATCCGGTAGCGCCGGCGGTCGATGCGCTGTCCTGTGACGATGCCGGCGGTGGTCTCCACAGTCTGCTTCTCCCCGGCCAGGCCGTTTTCAAAGCCGTACCGGCAGATGCACCGGGTGCCGTTGCCGCACATCTCGCCCACGCTGCCGTCGGAGTTGTAGAACAGCATCCGGTAGTCGCCGCCCGCCTGAGGGGCGTCCACCACCATCAGACCGTCGGCTCCGATGGACAGCCGCCGCTCGCACAGCGTCCGCGCGATCTGGGGCAGGCGGTCCACCGGCAGGTGCTCCTCCAGATTGTTCAGCACCAGAAAGTCGTTCCCGGCGCCGTTCATCTTCCAGAATTTCAAGAGCATCCCTCCTTTGCTTTCACATTATACCAGCATAAAGCGGAAAAGCGCAACAGAGAATGTGCCGAAAAGCATGCAAAACCTGCGTTGCTGCTTCGGAGATAGGATTTGCACCGGCGCCCCGGGTGTGGTATGCTGGGGAAAAGACCGGGAAAGGGGGGCCTCTCATGCCCAGAAAATCCGCCAGAAACACCCGCGGACGCATCATCTCCGCCGCCTGGAAGCTCTTCTACGAGCAGGGCTACGAGGACACCACCGTGGAGGATATCGTGTTCGAGTCGGAGACCTCCAAGGGCTCCTTCTACCACTATTTCGACGGCAAGGACGCGCTGCTGGGCACGTTGGCCTATGTGTTTGATGAGAAGTACGAACAGCTCATGGAGGTCATGGATCCTGCCATGGGCGCCATGGACAAGCTGATCTACCTCAACCACGAGCTCTTTGCCATGATCGACGGCGGCGTGTCCATGGACCTGCTGGCCCGGTTGTTGTCCACGCAGCTTCTGGCCCGGGGCGAAAAGCACCTGCTGGACCGGAACCGGTACTATTTCAAGCTGCTGCGGCAGATCGTCTCCGCCGGCCAGGAGACGGGGGAGCTGCGCCGGGACCGGACGGTCAACGACATCGTCAAGGCCTATGCCCTTTGGGAGCGGGCGCTGCTGTACGACTGGTGCCTGTGCGGCGGGGACTACTCCCTGGTGTCCTACACAGACAGCGTGACCCCCATGTTTTTGGAGAGCTATCGGGCCCAAAACTGATTTTTTATTTTGGACTGTTTTCTATTTTGGAAATCGTCTATATAAAAAATCTTTTAGTATCAGTGGAAAAACGATTTTTTATGAGAACAGAGTATAGACTAAATTCTATACTCTGTTCTGTATTTCATTCTGGTTTCGAGTGTGGTATCATCTTGTTCATTGAATGTCAAAAGGAGAGAGAGTATGACTACCGCACAAATCTGCATCTGCCTGGCCATCGCGATCTACCTGATCGCCATGCTGGGCGTCGGCGTCTGGTTCGCCAAGAGCAACAATTCCGTGGACGACTTCTACCTGGGCGGCCGGAAGCTGGGCCCCTTCGTCACCGCCATGAGCGCCGAGGCCAGCGACATGTCCTCCTGGCTGCTGATGGGCCTGCCGGGCGTGGCCTACCTGACCGGCCTGGCTGAGGCCAGCTGGACCGCCATCGGCCTGGCTATCGGCACCTACATCAACTGGCTGATCGTGGCCCGCCGTATCCGCCGGTATTCCAACCGTCTGGACGCCATCACCGTGCCCCAGTTCTTCTCCAAGCGCTGGGGCGATGAGCGGAACCTTCTGTCCGCCATCGCCGCCGTGGTGATCATCATTTTCTTCGTGCCGTATCTGGCCTCCGGCTTCTCCGCCTGCGGAAAGCTCTTTGCCAGCCTCTTCGGCGTGGAGTACATCACCGCCATGCTGATCTCCGCCGCCGTCATCGTGGTCTATACCGTCATGGGCGGCTTCCTGGCGGCCAGCTTTACCGATCTGATCCAGTCCATCATCATGACGGTGGCCCTGGTCGTGGTGCTGGGCTTCGGCGTGGTCAATGCCGGCGGCATGGACGCCGTGCTGGACAACGCCCGCTCCATGGCCGGCTACCTGTCCCTGAGCAACATCTACGACCCCGCCACCGGCGGCTCCAATCCTTACAGCCTGCTGACCATCTGCTCCCTGCTGGCCTGGGGTCTGGGTTACTTCGGCATGCCCCATATTCTGCTGCGCTTTATGGCTATTGAAGAGGAGAAGAAGCTGACCCTCAGCCGCCGGGTAGCGACTACCTGGGTGGTCATCTCTATGGGGGTCGCCATCATCATCGGCGTAGTGGGCAGCGGTATGACCAAGGCCGGCGCCCTGGAGCAGCTGGCGGATTCCGAGACCATCATCGTCCGGATCGCCAGCCTCATCGGCAACCATGGGGTCTTTGCGGCCCTGGTGGCCGGTGTGATCCTGGCAGGCATCCTGGCTGCCACTATGTCCACGGCGGACTCCCAGCTGCTGGCTGCCTCCTCCTCCGTATCCCAGAACCTGGCAGTGGAGTTCTTCCACCTGAAGATCAGCGGGAAGAAGAGTGTGTTTGTAGCCCGTGCCACCATGGTGTGCGTGTCTCTGCTGGCGGCCTTCCTGGCCCGCGATCCCGACAGCTCCGTGTTCCGGGTGGTGTCCTTCGCCTGGGCGGGCTTCGGCGCGGCCTTCGGCCCCACCGTGCTTTTTGCGCTGTTCTGGAAGCGCTCTACCAAATGGGGCGCTCTGGCCGGTATGGTGGCCGGCGGCGCCATGGTGTTCATCTGGAAGTACTTGATCGCCCCCAGAGGCGGCGCTTGGGCCATCTATGAGCTGCTGCCTGCCTTCATCGTGGCCTCCGTTGCCATCGTAGTGGTGAGCCTGCTGACCGCCAAGCCCGATGCTGAGATTGAGAAGATCTTTGATGAGGTCCGGGCCAACTGAAGGGTACACATTATAAATAGCAAATTTGCTAAAGCCGGCCGCGTGAAGAGCGCGGCCGGCTTTTTTTGAAAAAGATCGAAAAAAGGTGTTGACAA
Source organism: Dysosmobacter sp. Marseille-Q4140 (assembly GCA_018228705.1). Classification (NCBI taxonomy): domain Bacteria; kingdom Bacillati; phylum Bacillota; class Clostridia; order Eubacteriales; family Oscillospiraceae; genus Dysosmobacter; species Dysosmobacter sp. Marseille-Q4140. The sequence continues at coordinate 2,953,789 of CP073694.1, forward strand.
GTGGTGGCAGGAGTGGTATTCTAAGCAAGCTGTTCGGGACGACCGGATGTGAGCCACAAAAACTTCGAAAAAAAGAAGAAAAAAGTGGTTGACAAATGAAGAGAGACCTGATATAATAGCAATGTTCCGCCGGGAGCGGCGTGCACCTTGTAAATTAAACAACGTAACGAAAAGAAAGCACCAGACGGACGCTTCTTTTGTGAGAGATCACGGAAGAAGAACCAAAGAAGCCGAAGGACCGGGTTGAGTCAATTACCGGTCGCGGAGGCAAAAGATGAAGCTATGGAAAATAGCTCTATGAAAGATTAGCTCGAGCTACGGCTCGTGTTGATACCATTTTATAGAGAGTTTGATCCTGGCTCAGGACGAACGCTGGCGGCGTGCTTAACACATGCAAGTCGAACGGAGCACCCCTGATCGAGGTTTCGGCCAAGTGAAGGGAATGCTTAGTGGCGGACTGGTGAGTAACGCGTGAGGAACCTGCCTTCCAGAGGGGGACAACAGTTGGAAACGACTGCTAATACCGCATGACGCATGACCGGGGCATCCCGGACATGCCAAAGATTTATCGCTGGAAGATGGCCTCGCGTCTGATTAGCTAGTAGGCGGGGTAACGGCCCACCTAGGCGACGATCAGTAGCCGGACTGAGAGGTTGACCGGCCACATTGGGACTGAGATACGGCCCAGACTCCTACGGGAGGCAGCAGTGGGGAATATTGGGCAATGGACGCAAGTCTGACCCAGCAACGCCGCGTGAAGGAAGAAGGCTTTCGGGTTGTAAACTTCTTTTGTCAGGGAACAGTAGAAGAGGGTACCTGACGAATAAGCCACGGCTAACTACGTGCCAGCAGCCGCGGTAATACGTAGGTGGCAAGCGTTGTCCGGATTTACTGGGTGTAAAGGGCGTGTAGCCGGGCTGATAAGTCAGATGTGAAATCTGGAGGCTCAACCTCCAAACTGCATTTGAAACTGTCGGTCTTGAGTATCGGAGAGGTAACCGGAATTCCTAGTGTAGCGGTGAAATGCGTAGATATTAGGAAGAACACCAGTGGCGAAGGCGGGTTACTGGACGACAACTGACGGTGAGGCGCGAAAGCGTGGGGAGCAAACAGGATTAGATACCCTGGTAGTCCACGCTGTAAACGATCAATACTAGGTGTGCGGGGACTGACCCCCTGCGTGCCGCAGTTAACACAATAAGTATTGCACCTGGGGAGTACGATCGCAAGGTTGAAACTCAAAGGAATTGACGGGGGCCCGCACAAGCGGTGGATTATGTGGTTTAATTCGAAGCAACGCGAAGAACCTTACCAGGGCTTGACATCCTGCTAACGAAGTAGAGATACATCAGGTGCCCTTCGGGGAAAGCAGAGACAGGTGGTGCATGGTTGTCGTCAGCTCGTGTCGTGAGATGTTGGGTTAAGTCCCGCAACGAGCGCAACCCCTATTGTTAGTTGCTACGCAAGAGCACTCTAGCGAGACTGCCGTTGACAAAACGGAGGAAGGTGGGGACGACGTCAAATCATCATGCCCCTTATGTCCTGGGCTACACACGTAATACAATGGCGGTCAACAGAGGGAGGCAAAGCCGCGAGGCAGAGCGAACCCCTAAAAGCCGTCCCAGTTCGGATCGCAGGCTGCAACCCGCCTGCGTGAAGTCGGAATCGCTAGTAATCGCGGATCAGCATGCCGCGGTGAATACGTTCCCGGGCCTTGTACACACCGCCCGTCACACCATGAGAGTCGGGAACACCCGAAGTCCGTAGCCTAACCGCAAGGGGGGCGCGGCCGAAGGTGGGTTCGATAATTGGGGTGAAGTCGTAACAAGGTAGCCGTATCGGAAGGTGCGGCTGGATCACCTCCTTTCTAAGGAGACCTCGATCAGTGAGATATCTGGTCGTAACATCCTGGTCAGACGTCTGGGGACGAAGTAGTTACGTTGTTTAATTTAGAGGGTACACGCCCTAGGGGATACGAGGGGATATAGCTCAGCTGGGAGAGCGCCTGCCTTGCAAGCAGGAGGTCGCCGGTTCGATCCCGACTATCTCCACCATACTTTCTTTTGAAAAAGAAAGTAGGCAAAGAAAACTTTAAAGAGGCGCTTTCGGCAGATCGGAAGATCTGAGAGAGACGGGCCCGTAGCTCAGCTGGCTAGAGCGTACGACTGATAATCGTAAGGTCGGTGGTTCGAGCCCACTCGGGCCCACCAGAAGACGGCATTTGCTGTCGGATCTCAAAGCCCAAGGGATTGGACTTTGAGATCTGGCTTCAAACGAGGCTGGAAAGCTGCACCTTGAAAACTGAACAATGTGACATGTATGAAGTAAGGCAACAGAGAGGTTGCTGCGTCAAAAGACGCGGCAAGCAAATTTTAATTGTGGAACACATCTGAAAAGATGAGGGTAACGATTACAATTTCAATCTTTGTGAAGCCTGCATAATTCTTAAGAGAACCAAGATTTCTCTGACTGAAAGGTCAAGCTAGAAAGAGCGCAAGGGGAATGCCTTGGCATCAGGAGCCGACGAAGGACGCGATAAGCTGCGATAAGCTTCGGGGAGGAGCAAATATCCTGTGATCCGGAGATTTCCGAATGGGGCAACCCACACAGGCAATACCTGTGTAGCGTGCGTTGAATCAAATAGGCGTACGCGGGGAACCGCCTGAACTGAAACATCTAAGTAGGGCGAGGAAAAGACATCAACCGAGATTCCGCTAGTAGTGGCGAGCGAACGCGGAGAAGGCCAAACCGGAGGATTTATTCTCCGGGGTTGCGGACGATCATACGGTGCACTAGTTTAGCCGAAGGGTCTGGGAAGGCCCGCCACAGAGGGTGAGAGCCCCGTAGGCGAAAGGCGATGTGCACTCGATCGGATCCAGAGTACCGCGGGACACGTGAAACCCCGTGGGAAACCGGGTGGACCACCATCCAAGCCTAAATACTACCTGATGACCGATAGAGGAGCAGTACCGTGAGGGAAAGGTGAAAAGGACCCCGGGAGGGGAGTGAAAGAGAACCTGAAACCTTGTGCTTACAAGCAGTCAAAGCACGTTAAAGTGTGATGGCGTACTTTTTGTAGAACGGTCCGGCGAGTTATAGTAACGAGCAAGCTTAAGGTATTCAGTACCGGAGGCGAAGCGAGAGCAAGTCTGAATAGGGCGTGTAAAGTTCGTTGCCATAGACCCGAAACCGGGTGACCTACCCATGAGCAGGTTGAAGTGGGGGTGAAACCCCATGGAGGACCGAACCGACCCCCGTTGCAATGGTGGCGGATGACTTGTGGGTAGCGGTGAAATTCCAATCGAACTCGGAGATAGCTGGTTCTCCCCGAAATAGCTTTAGGGCTAGCGTTATGTTAGATTACCGGAGGTAAAGCACTGAATGGTTTAGGGGCTGATAAAGTTACCGACGCCTATCAAACTAAGAATGCCGGCTAATTGATGCATAGCAGTCAGACAGTGTGAGATAAGTTTCATTGTCAAAAGGGAAACAGCCCAGACCCACAGCTAAGGTCCCCAATATACGCTAAGTGGAAAACGATGTGGAATTGCGAAAACAACCAGGATGTTGGCTTAGAAGCAGCCACTCATTAAAAGAGTGCGTAATAGCTCACTGGTCGAGTGACTCTGCGCGGAAAATGTAACGGGGCTAAGCGTATAACCGAAGCTTGGGATTGTCGCAAGACAGTGGTAGGGGAGCGTTCTGTACGGGGCGAAGTCGCAGCGGGAGCAGCGGTGGACTGTACAGAAGTGAGAATGCCGGAATGAGTAGCGAGAATTATGTGGGAATCATAATGGCCGAAAATCTAAGGTTTCTTGGGGAAGGTTCGTCCGCCCAAGGTAAGTCGGGAGCTAAGGCGAGGCCGAACGGCGTAGTCGATGCACATACGGTAGAAATTCCGTAACCACCGAACTTTAAGCCAGAGGGACACTTTGAGATAGCCGAACCCGGGCGTTGGTTGACCCGGGCGAAAGGGAGCGAAATATAGTAGCGAAGTCGGCGATGCTTGGAGGCGAGAAAAGCTCTGGGGTATACTAAGGTGCCCGTACCGCAAACCGACACAGGTAGATGAGGAGAGAATCCTAAGGCCAACGGGAGAAGGGTTGTTAAGGAACTCGGCAAGTTGACCCCGTAACTTCGGAATAAGGGGAGCCTCGAAAGAGGCCGCAGTGAAAAGGCCCAAGCAACTGTTTACCAAAAACACAGGTCTATGCTAAATCGAAAGATGACGTATATGGGCTGACGCCTGCCCGGTGCCGGAAGGTTAAGAGGAGATGTCAGCCGCAAGGTGAAGCATTGAATTGAAGCCCCGGTAAACGGCGGCCGTAACTATAACGGTCCTAAGGTAGCGAAATTCCTTGTCAGGTAAGTTCTGACCCGCACGAAAGGCGTAATGATTTGGGCACTGTCTCAACAGCCCGCCCGGCGAAATTGTAGTACCGGTGAAGATGCCGGTTACCCGCAACTAGACGGAAAGACCCCATGGAGCTTTACTGCAGCTTAATACTGGAAATCGGTAATTCATGTACAGGATAGGTGGGAGACATGGAAGCCCGGGCGTCAGCTTGGGTGGAGTCGCCGGTGGGATACCACTCTTGGATTGCTGATTTTCTAACCTGCGGCCGTGAATCCGGTCGGGGGACACTGTTAGGCGGGCAGTTTGACTGGGGCGGTCGCCTCCTAAAGTGTAACGGAGGCGCTCAAAGGTTGGCTCAGCACGGACGGAAATCGTGCAGTGAGTGTAAACGCAGAAGCCAGCCTAACTGCGAGACCGACGGGTCGAGCAGTAACGAAAGTTGGAGTTAGTGATCCGGTGGTATGTGAGTGGAAATGCCATCGCTCAACGGATAAAAGCTACCCTGGGGATAACAGGCTGATCTCCCCCAAGCGTCCACAGCGACGGGGAGGTTTGGCACCTCGATGTCGGCTCGTCACATCCTGGGGCTGAATTCGGTCCCAAGGGTTCGGCTGTTCGCCGATTAAAGTGGCACGCGAGCTGGGTTCAGAACGTCGTGAGACAGTTCGGTCCCTATCTGTTGCGGGCGTAAGAGATTTGAAGGGAGCTGTCCTTAGTACGAGAGGACCGGGATGGACGTACCTCTGGTGCACCAGTTGTTCTGCCAAGGGCATAGCTGGGTAGCTAAGTACGGACGAGATAAACGCTGAAAGCATCTAAGCGTGAAACTCCCCCTAAGATGAGATCTCTCACCTCGAAAGAGGGTAAGGGCCCAGGAGGACTACCTGGTTGATAGGCCGGAGGTGGAAGTGCAGTAATGCATGCAGCTGACCGGTACTAATAGCCCGAGGGCTTGACCTACAAGAAGAAAGCAGGCGGCCTGAAGAAGTGGATGTCACATTGTTCGGTTTTGAGGGTGCAGCGAAAAGCGCACGCTCGTGAAAAGAAGAGTATGCACCTTTAGCTCAGTTGGTAGAGCAACTGACTCTTAATCAGTGGGTCCCCGGTTCGAGTCCGTGAAGGTGCACCATGGCCCGTTGGTCAAGTGGTTAAGACAGCGGCCTCTCACGCCGTTAACATCGGTTCGAATCCGGTACGGGTCACCAAACTCTTCTTGACAAAGAGAGCGAAAGACAATATAATACAGGATGTTCTCCGGCAAGACCGGAAGACAGAAGTTGGTGCTGATTAGGGCGAGGGTCCACCCGTTCCCATTCCGAACACGGTAGTTAAGCTCGTTCCTGCCGACAATACTTGGCTGGCGACGGCCCGGGAAAATAGGTAGCGCCAACACTGAGACACACTCTCATGAGTGTGTCTTTGTTTTTGTTTTGTAACCACTTTGTAGCCGTTTGAGGTGGCACATCTCCCCTTTTTTCGGGAAAATAAAAGGCGAAAGGAGGCGACTGGCCGTGGTGGACCCCAACAATAAGCAGCTCCGTCCGCCTATTCGCCGCAGCCAGCTGCGGCTGCGGCTGGGCAAGGCGTACTATGCGGGACTGCGGTATCTGCTGTGGTGCTCTCCAAAATTCCGCTGGGCCAAGGAGCAGCGGACAGAGCAGCTGCCTCAGGTCCAGTTTGCCCACGCCACGCCCCTGTACCGCCATCTGCGGGGGGAGGAGATGGTTCTCCAGGAGAACAAGGTGGTGAATCTGCGGCTGGCTGTGGCCCGGCTGAACGGGCTGGTGCTGGCGCCGGGGGAGACCTTCAGTTATTGGCGTCTGATCGGAAAGCCCACCCGCCGCAAGGGTTACAAGGAGGGGATGGTGCTGTTTTTGGGCCATGTGGGTAGCGATGTCGGCGGTGGATTATGTCAGCTTTCCAACCTGATCTTCTGGATGACGCTCCACACGCCCCTGACGGTGGTAGAGCGGTACCGCCACTCTCACGACGTGTTTCCCGACGCCAATCGTACCCAGCCCTTCGGAAGCGGCGCTACCTGCGCCTATCCCCACCGGGACCTGATGATCCGCAATGACACGGACCAGCCCTTCCAGCTGTGCCTGCGGGTGGGGGAGACCTGCCTGGAGGGGCAGTGGCGGGCACTGCGCCCCCCGGTCTGCCGGTATGAAATCGTAGAGCGGGACCACCGGATGGACCAGGCCGCCTGGGGCGGCTACGTCCGTCACAACGCCCTGTACCGGCGGCTGTGGGACCGCGACGGGCGGCTGGTGGAGGAGCAGTTCCTCTTTGCCAACGACGCCATCATGATGTACAGCCCTCTGCTGGAGGAAGCGGAGGGTTGTTAATCGGCAGGAAAAATGGTATACTGTGTAAAAAGCGGCGATTTACCGCAGGAAAATAAATAAGTGAGGTGTTTTCATGGATTCTAAGACCACAGGTATTGTGGCCTACATCACCTGGATCGGTCTGGTCATCGCGCTGGTAGCCGGCGACCGGGAGGGGGCCAAGTTCCATCTGAACCAGGCGCTGGTGGTCTGGATTGCGGGGTTGTTCGGCGTGATCCCCTGCATCGGCTGGATCTGGGGCATTTTCTGCTTCGTCTGTGCCCTCATGGGATTGATCGCCGCCATCAACGGCGAGGAGAAGGAAGTTCCCCTGCTGGGCAGGATCAAGCTGCTGAAGTAAGCGGAGGCTGCGCCCGGGGCGCGGCCTCTTTTCATGGAGGAGCGATGGACGAACGACGCAGAATGACGGACCGGGAGGTCTACCCCGCCGCCTGGATCCTGGTGGGGATGCTGGCCCTGGCGTATCTCATCTGGCGGTACGCCCTGGGCAGCCCCACGGTTAGCCGGTGCTGGGTGTGGGAGCACTGGGGGCTCTACTGCCCGGGCTGCGGCGGCACCCGTGCGGTGATCGCCCTGGCCCACGGACAGCTGCTGAAGGCTTTGTACTACCACCCGGCGGTGCCGGTGCTGGCGGCGCTGGGGGGCGTGTACCTGGTCTCTCAGACCGTGTGGCGCATGAGGGGGCGCCGGGGCTGGGTTCTGCGGTACGACCCCCGTTGGCCTGCCGCGCTGGCGGGACTGTTCCTGGTCAACTGCGCGGTGCGGAACCTGCTGTGGCTGGGCTTTGACATCGGGATCTGAATTTGCCGGACGCCGGGAGAGACCGGCGTCCGGCAAATATTTTTTCGTTCTGTAACAATTTCCGGCTTTCCCGCATCATGCGTACAGAGAGGAGGCGAGGCCCATGGCGATTTCCCAGGCGGACCGGGACTGGTTCTGCGACCGGCTGCGGGAGAACTGGACCAGTCTGTACCGGCTCGCCCGCAGCATTACCGGCAGCGACGCTGACGCCCAGGAGGTCATGGCCCAGGCGGCGTACCTGGCCTGGGCGCGGTTCGGGCAGCTGCGGCAGCGGGAGAAGTTCCGCTTTTGGCTTCTGAAGATCGCCGCCAACGAAGCCCGGCAGCTCTGCCGCCGCCGCCGGGGGCGGACTGTGCCGCTGGAGGAGCTGGGGACAGAGCCCGCCGCTCCGGAGAGGGAGCCGGAGGACCACAGCCTCTGGCAGGCGGTCCAGGCCCTGCCCCGTGACCAGCGGGAGGCGGTGGTGCTGTTTTACTGGGAGGACCTGCCCACAGAGGAGATCGCCCGGATCGTGGGCGCCGCGCCGGGCACGGTGCGGGTGCGGCTGAGCCGGGCAAGAGAGCAGCTGCGGAAATGGCTGGAGGTGGAACGGGATGGATGAACTGGATCTGCGTCTGCGGGCAATGGCCCATGGAGAGGAACTGCCCCTGCCGACGGACTGTGAGGCGCTGCTGGACCGTCTGGAGAGGGAGATCCGCAGGGGTGAGGACCGGCGTCCCTACCGGAGACTGGGCCGCCGGACATTGCTGCTGACGGCGGCCGCGGCGGTTCTGTCAGCGTCCGTGCTGGCAGCCGAGCTGTGGCACTTGCGGATCGAAGAGATTTCAGTGGGGCAGGAGGAGTCCAGCTATCGGGTGGACGGAGACATTCCCGCTGTTCCACTGGAGTCCTTCTCTCGTGAGATTTGGGCCATTATGGAAAGAGTGCCTGAAAGGGCGGCAGGGCAAAATCCTCTCCTGATGAGCACAATGCCGGGATACTGGTTTGGAACGTTTGATAGCTGGACAAAATGTGAGGACTTTGTGGGATTCCCCCTGCGCAACCCTCTGGAGGAGGCGGAGTTGTTGGAGATGGCCAATTACGCTGCCATCCCCCGAGATGCGCAGACACTGGACGAGAACAGCAGGCGGCATTGCGCCGTCACTTTAAACGGCTCTGCCAACGGAGAATTGCAGAGTGTTCAGGTAGATGCGGGCTATCTTATGGGCGAAATTCGGATTCAGATGTCTGTAAATCTCTATCCGGAGGGAAGCTTTCTGGACCCGGGGACCGGGGCCGTATGGATTGGAGAGGCGGACTTCACCCTGACCTCTGGCGTAACCGGCAGCAAGGTTCCCTATTCCCTGGTGGTAACGGAAACGCCGGAGAATGAATACTATCATGATTTTTCCAGTGCGGATGCGTTTTTCATCCTGGAAAATGGTCTGTATACATTGCACGCAGTTTCCCCCGGCAGAGAGAGCGGAGGAGCGGCCAGAGCGGCGCTTGAGCAGATGCTGGAACTGTTTTGAACATGGAAAATCCCCCGGCTCATACAAGAGCCGGGGGATTTTTTAGCAGCTCAGTTGTAGATGGGGAACTGACGGCACAGGGCGTCCACCTCGGAACGAACCTGATCCTTGCAGCCCTCGAAGTCCCGGGCCACCATGGCCATCCACTCCGCGATCTTCACCATCTCCGGCTCTTTGAAGCCCCGGGTGGTGGCGGCGGGGGTGCCCACCCGGATGCCGCTGGTGACGAAGGGCTTCTCCGGGTCGTTGGGGATGGCGTTCTTGTTGACGGTGATCTGGACCTCGTCCAGCCGGTGCTCGAACTCCTTGCCGGTGATGTGGAAGTTCCGCACGTCCACCAGGCACAGGTGGTTGTCGGTGCCGCCGGAGACCAGGCGGAAGCCCTGCTTCTGCAGCTCCTCCGCCAGCACGGCGGCGTTCTTCACCACCTGCTGGCCGTAGGCCTTGAATTCGGGCTTGAGCGCCTCGCCGAAGCACACGGCCTTGGCGGCGATGATGTGCTCCAGAGGGCCGCCCTGGGAGCCGGGGAACACGGCGGAGTTGATCTTCTTGAAGATGTCGTCGTCGTTGCACAGGATCAGACCGCCCCGGGGACCCCGCAGGGTCTTGTGGGTGGTGGAGGTGACCACGTCGGCGTAGGGGATGGGGGAGGGATGGACCCCGGCGGCCACGAGACCGGCGATGTGGGCCATGTCCACCATCAGATAGGCGCCCACGGCGTCCGCCACCTCCCGGAACTTGGCGAAGTCGATGGTCCGGGGATAGGCGCTGGCGCCGGCGATGATCATTTTGGGCTTGCACTCCTTGGCCACGGCCATCAACTGGTCGTAGTCGATCATCTCCGTCTCGTCGTTGAGGCCGTAGGGCACGATGTGGAAGTACTTGCCGGAGATGTTGACGGGGCTGCCGTGGCTGAGGTGGCCGCCGTGGGCCAGGTTCATGCCCAGCACCGTGTCGCCGGGCTGCACCAGGGCCATGAAGGCCGCCAGGTTGGCGTTGGCGCCGGAGTGGGGCTGGACGTTGGCGTGCTTGCAGCCGAAGAGCTCGCAGGCCCGGTTCCGGGCGATGTCCTCGGTCACGTCCACGGCATAGCAGCCGCCGTAATACCGCTTGCCGGGATAGCCTTCGGCGTACTTGTTGGTCAGGCACGTGCCCATGGCCAGCATGACGGCCTCGCTGACGATGTTCTCCGAGGCGATCAGCTCGATGTTGCGGCGCTCCCGGGCGAACTCCTCCTGGATGGAGGCGCCCACCTCCGGGTCCGCCTGGGCGATGAACTTCATTGTCTCCTGGATCATGGCAAGTCTCTCCTCTGTCTCGATTTAAGAATGGGCGGCTTCCCCGTCTCCGACGGGGAACTCATACCGCAGCACCGGGTTCCGGGCGGCGCCCACCTCGTCCAACCGGCGGACGGGAGTGCGCCGGGGCGCCTCGCGGAGGGACTGGGGGTTCCGCAGGGCGTCCTGATAGAGCTGCTCGAACACGGCGCAGGCCTCGTCCATGGTCTCCCTGCTCTCCGTCTCCGTGGGCTCCACCATCAGCGCCTCGTGGACGATGAGGGGGAAGTACATGGTGGGCGGATGGATGCCGTGGTCCAGCAGGCCCTTGGCGATGTCCATGGCGCTGACGCCGGTGTCCTTGCGGAGCTTTTCCAGCGTCATGACGAATTCGTGCATACACCAGCCATTGTACGCCATGTCGTAGGTTTTGGCAAGTCTCCACATCATGTAGTTGGCGTTGAGCACGGCGTTCTCCGACGCCTCCGGCACGCCCTCCCGGCCCAAAGTCAGCAGGTACGCCAGGGCCTTCACCGTCACGGTGAAGTTGCCGTAGAAGCCCTTGACCCGACCGATGGAGTGGGCGGGGGTAAAGAAGCCGTAGCCGTCCTCCGTTTTTTCCGCCTGGGGCCCCGGCAGGAAGTCCCGCAGCAGCGCCTTGCAGCCCACGGGGCCGGAGCCGGGCCCGCCGCCGCCGTGAGGGGCGGCGAAGGTCTTGTGGAGGTTCAGGTGGCACACGTCGAAGCCCATGTCGCCGGGCCGCACCACGCCGGCCACGGCGTTGAGGTTGGCACCGTCGTAGTAGCAAAGGCCCCCGGCCTCGTGGACAATGCGGGTGATGGAGAGGATGTTCTTGTCAAAGATGCCCACGGTGTTGGGGTTGGTCAGCATGAGGCCCGCGGTGTCGGGTCCCACGGCGGCGGAGAGGGCGGCGAGGTCCACGCAGCCGTCGGTGCCGGAGGGGATGTTCACCACGTCGAACCCGGCCATCCGGGCGGAGGCAGGGTTGGTGCCGTGGGCGGAGTCAGGGACGATGATCTTGGTGCGGGCGCTGTCGCCGCGGTGGGTGTGATAGGCCTTGATGAGCAGCAGTCCGGTGAATTCCCCGTGGGCGCCGGCGGCGGGCTGGAGGGTCACGGCGTCCATGCCGGTGACGGCGCACAGGGACTGCTCCAGCGTCCACAGGGCCTCCAGGCAGCCCTGGACCGTGGAGACGGGCTGGAGGGGATGGATCTTCGTGAAGCCCGGCAGGGCCGCCAGCTCCTCGTCGATCTTGGGGTTGTACTTCATGGTGCAGGAGCCCAAGGGATAGAACCCGTCGTTGACGCCGTGGACCCGGTCGCACAGCTGCTTGTAGTGGCGGGTCAACTCGTTCTCTCCCACGTGGGGCAGCCGGGGCGGATCGGTCCGCTCCCGGTCCAGGCGGATCTCCGGCACATCGCAGGGAGGCAGCAGGCTCAGCCCCTGGCCGGGGTGGCCCTTTTCAAAGATGGTTTTCACTGCGCCAGCACCTCCTTCACGATGTCCGCAGCCCTATCCAGCTCTTCCCGGCTCACCAGCTCCGTGGCGCACCAGAGGAGGCCGCCCTCCACGGGCAGGCCGCCCAGGATGTCCGCCCGGGCCAGGGCGCTGAGGATCTGCTCCCCAGTCTCCGGGGTGCAGGCGGTGACGAACTCGTGGAAATAGGGGCCCTCGTGGGCCAGGGGCAGTCCGGCCTGGGCCAGACGCTCCGCCAGATAATGGGCCTTGGACAGGGACTGCCGGGCGGCCTGGGCGAGGCCCGCCGCGCCCATGGCGCTGAGGTACAGCCCGGCAGTAAAGGCGCACAGGGCCTGGTTGGAGCAGATGTTGCTGCTGGCCTTCTCCCGGCGGATATGCTGCTCCCGGGCAGTCAGGGTCAGGACGTAGCCCACCTTGCCGTCCACGTCGTGGGTCCGGCCCACGATGCGGCCGGGCAGCTGGCGCATGAGCTTTTTGGTGGCGGCCATGAAGCCCAGGTACGGCCCGCCGAAGGCGGTGTCCAGGCCCAGGGGCTGGCCGTCGCCCACGGCCACGTCGGCGCCGCAGGCGGCGGGGGTCTCCAGCAGGGCGCAGGCGATGGGGTTCACACCCATGACAAACTTGGCCCCGGCGGCGTGGACGATCTCGCCGATCTCGGCGGCGTCCTCGATCAGGCCGAAGTAGTTGGGCTGGGCCAGGTAGAAGCAGGCCGCGTCGTCGCCCAGGGCGGCGGAGAGGGCCTCCTTGTCAGTGCGGCCACCGGGGGCGGGCACCACGGTCAGCTCCACGCCGGAGCCGAAGCAGTAGGTCCGCATGGTCTCGATGACCTCCGGATGGGCGGCGGCGGACACCAGTGCCCGGCGGCGCCTGCGGTCCACGCACATGGTGATGGCCTCCGCCGCGGCGGTGGCCCCGTCGTAGACGGAGGCGTTGGACACGTCCATGCCGGTCAGTTCGCAGATCATGGTCTGGTACTCGAAGATGGACTGGAGGATGCCCTGGCTGATCTCCGCCTGATAGGGGGTGTAGGCGGTGACCAGCTCCTCCCGGGAGGCGATGGACTTGACCACCGCGGGGATATAGTGCCGGTAGGCGCCGGCGCCCCGGAGGCAGGTGCGGAACACATGGTTCTTCTCCGCCATGGCGGTCACGGCCCGGCGGACCTCCAGCTCGCTCTTCCCGGCAGGCAGGTCCAGTTCCTTGACGAACATCTCCTCCGGCACGTTGGCGTACAGGTCCCGGATGCCGGAGGCGCCCATGGCCTCCAGCATCTCCTGCCGCACCGCCGGGGAGTTGGGTACGTAGCTGCCCATGGGCTCAGCCCTCCGTCTGGGTGAAGGCCTCGTAGGCGGCGGCGTCCATGAGATCGGCCTGGTCGGTGACCTGCTCGATCCGGGCGATCCAGGCGCCGTAGGGATCCTCGTTCAGCTTCTCCGGGGCGTCCAGCAGCTCCTCGTTGACCTCGGCGATGACGCCGCTGACCGGGGAGATGATGTCGGACACGGCCTTCACGGACTCCACGTCGCACAGGGGCTCCTCGGCGGCGACACTGTCGCCCGCCATGGGCAGGTTCACGAACACCAGGTCGCCCAGGGAGTCCTGGGCAAAGTCGGAGATGCCTACCAGGGCGGTGGTGTCGTCCAGCATCTTGACCCACTCGTGGGTCTTGGCATACAGCAGTTCAGCGGGGAAGTTCATGGATCGTTCCTCCTTACAAAATATATCAGGTTGATGTGGTCCGCATGGGGAAACCGCCGTCTCATCAGCGGGTGATCTTGTAGAAGGGCAGGGGGACCACCTCCACGGGGATCCGGCGGCCCCGGACATCGGCCTCCAGGGCGGTGCCGGGCTCAGCGGCGGTCAGGTCCACATAGCCCATGGCCGCGCCATAGCCCAGGAAGGGGCAGTGGGTGCCGGAGGTGGTGCGGCCCACCTTGTCTCCGCCGGGGTAGTAGAGGTCGCAGTGCTCCCGGACGATGCCCCGGCCGGTGACCTTCAGCCCCACCCGCTTGACGGCGGGGGCGCCCCGGGCGATGATGGGCTCCCGGCCCAGGAAGTCCTTGCCGTCCAGTTTGCAGGGCAATCCCGCCTCCTTGGGGGAGACGTCGTCGTCCATCTCGTGGCCGTAGAGGGGCATGGCGGCCTCCAGCCGCAGGGTGTCCCGGGCGCCCAGGCCGCAGGGCAGGAGCCCTTCAGGCGCGCCCGCCTCCAGCAGCGTGTTCCACAGGTCCGCGGCCCGGTCAGCCGGGCAATACAGCTCGAAACCGAACTCGCCGGTGTACCCGGTCTGGGACACCAGGGCCTCCACATCGCCGCCCTTGCAGCGGAGGGTAACGTGGTCGTTGAAGCGGTAGTATTTCTCTGGGATGTCCGCCTCGGCGCAGATTTTTTTCAGGATGTCCCCGGACTTAGGGCCCTGAAGGGCCAGCTGGGCCACCTGGTCGGAAATGTCGGAAAAGCGCACGCCGCCGGTCAGGCGGGAGGAGACCCATTCCGCGTCCTTCTCGTGGTTGCCGGCGTTGACCACCAGCAGATATTTCTCCGGCCCCTGGCGGCAGACCACCAGATCGTCCACGATGCCGCCCCGCTCATTGCAGAGCATGGCGTACTTCACCTGGCCGTCGGTCATCTTGCTGAGGTCGGCGGTCACCAGCCATTGGAGATTGGCAAGGGCGTCCGGCCCCTCCAGCAGCAGTTCCGCCATGTGGGACACGTCGAACAGTCCCGCCTTTTCCCGCACCGCCATGTGCTCGGCGATGACGCCGGCGGGGTACTGGACCGGCATCAGGTATCCGCCGAAGGGCACCATTTTGCCGCCCAGGGCCACGTGGGTGTCGTAGAGGGGAGTTCGTTTTTCCATATCTGCGCCTCCTGTATCATAGTGGGATTTCCGTGGTTTCCGGCACAAAAAAGACAGAGGCATAAGGAGGCCCCGCTGTTGGGGGATTCCTTACGCCTCTGTTCTGTGACCTGAGAGATTCCCGGCGAACGACGCCCGGTTGCCCCTTCGGTGCATTGCTGCTCTCCAGAGTTCTGTCCCGGTACAGTCCCGTCTGCCTGGTCCCGCCGCGCGCGGGACCTTCGGCGCCGCCCGGAGGGCGAACTCTCCTGTACCGTTCATTCAGATATGAACTTGCAGAGGGATATCCCCCTCTTTTTTTCACACTAGCAGACTTACTCCCTGATGTCAAGGGAAAATCTGGAGATAGGTATTACTTTCTTCTTCTGGCAGCCATCTGCCTCGGCGATATCTGCGGAGGAACTACCTCCGTCAGCCCAGCCGGGCGGGGGTGCCGTCCTCGTAGAGGCCCCGCTCCGTCAGGACCCAGGGAATGGGCATGTCGTGGGGCTCCAGGGGGATCTCCTCCCGGATCAGCCGCTCCCGGCACATCAGCACGGCGGCGGAGCGGTAGACGGAGAGGAAGCGGTCGTAGTATCCGCCGCCCCGGCCCAGCCGGTGCCCCAGGTGGTTGCAGCCCATGCAGGGCAGCACCGCCAGGTCCACCGCATCCACCGCCACCTGCGGGGTATCCGGCGGCGGCTCCGGCAGGCCGTAGGCCCCGGGGGAGAGCTGGCTGAGGGAGGTGATCTGCCGCAGTTCCATGATGCCCGGCCCGGTGCAAAGGGGCACGCACAGCCGTTTCCCGTCGGCCAGGGCCCGGGTCAGGATGGGCCGGGTGTCGATCTCCCAGCCGGTTCCCACAAAGCAGAACACCGTCTCCGCCTCCTGATAGGCTGGCATGGCCAGCAGGTGGGCGGTGATGGCCGCGTCCGCCTTTTCCCGGTAGCTCTGGGGCAGGCCCTCCGCCATGCGGCGCAGGGTGGCCCGCAGGGCTTGCTTTTCCTCTTTTCTCGTCATGGCAGGGGGTCCTCCTCTTTCTCCGGCGCGGCGGCGCCGTAGGCAATGGCGCCGCTGCCGTATTTTCCGCGGATGCGGTCCATGGCCGCCTCCAGTTTTTCGCTGCGCTGCCGGGTGGCGGCGGAGCCGCTGAACAGGTCCACCTGCTCATAGGTATCCTCCGCCTCCATTAGATGGATAGCGGTGACGGTCAGGGCCCGGATGGGGGACGGGGGCTTCCAGATCTGCTCCGTCAGGTCCATGGCCGTCTCCGTCACCTCCCGGATCAGGTGGGTGGGAGCGGAGAGCCGGGTCTGCCGGGACCGGTCCCGGAACTGGGGGTCCCGGACCGTCACCTGGAGGCCGCCGGCGTAGAGGCCCAGGTGGCGCAGCCGGCTGGCCACGGAGTCCGCCAGCATGGCGATGCCCTGGCGCACCTGGTCCCGGGTAGTCAGGTTCTGGGGGAAGGTGGTGCCGTTGCCCACGGATTTCACCGGCTCCTTCTCGAACCGGGAGCGGACCGGGTCTGCATCCAGGCCGTTGGCGTAACTGTGAAGCTGGAGGCCCATCTTACCCATGAGCTGCTCCAGCATGTCCGGCTTGCAGGCGGCCAGCTGGCCGATGGTGTCCACGCCGTACTGGCCCAGCAGCTTCCGGGCGGCGCCGCCCACGTACAATAGATCTCCCACCGGCAACGGCCACACGATCTCCCGCCAGTTTTCCGGGGAGATGACGGTGGTGGCGTCGGGCTTTTTGTAGTCGCTGCCCAGCTTGGCAAAGACCTTGTTGAAGCTGACGCCCACGGACAGCGTCAGCCCCAGCTCCTGCCGCATCCGGCGGCGGAGGGTGTCCGCCAGGGCGCGGGCGTCGCCGCCGAAGAGGTGCAGCGTGCCGGTCACGTCCAGCCAGCTCTCGTCGATGCCGAAGGGCTCCACCAGGTCGGTGTACTGGCCGTAGATATCGTTGACCTTCCGGGAGTACTCCCGGTACAGGAGGTGGTGGGGCGGCAGCAGCACCAGGTCCGGGCACTTTTTCTTGGCCTGCCAGATGGTCTCCGCCGTCTGGACGCCGAAGCGCTTGGCTGGCTCATTCTTGGCCAGGATGATGCCGTGGCGGGAGGTGGGATCGCCGCATACCGCCACAGGTGTCTGCCGCAGGTCCGGGTGGCTCAGCAATTCCACGGAGGCGTAAAAGCTGTTGAGATCGCAGTGCAGAATGATCCGTTCCATGGCGCTGCCCCCTTTCTGCACTCAGTATAGCACATTTGTTCGCCTTTGAAAAGGGGCGGAAAAGGGAAGGCGGCGTGCCTCAGGCACGCCGCCTTCCCCGGAGTAAAATGGATGGATTTTTGGATTACAGAATACCCATGAGCACCAGGGTCAGCGTCACGAAGGTGGCCAGCAGGGCCAGGGAGAACAGCAGGAAGCCCGCGTTCACCTTGCCGCCGGGCTGGACGATGGTCTGGGACTCCGGCACCAGGCGGGCCCGGCGCAGGGCGGTGACCACCGGCTTGTACAGCAGCAGGATCACGGCCATGTTGAGGCCGCCCTTGACCAGGTTGAAGGGCAGAAACACGGTGGGCAGCATGGCGGCCACCACAGCCCGGTCCATCTCCATGTAGATGGGGGTGATCAGGTAGTTCCACAGCAGCATCACCACGGTCAGGCATACGGTGCCCAGAGCCAGGCCGATGACAGCGCCCTTCTTGCTGTGGACCTTCTTATAGACGAAGGAGGCGGTGCAGCAGAAGGCCACGGTAGCCAGCACGTTCATGATGAGGCCGATGATGCCGGTGTCGCTGACGGTGAACATCTCCACCACGGCCACCACGATGGCGATGACGGCGGCGGCCAGAGGCCCGAAGATGAAGCCGCCGATGCAGATGACGGTATCCTTCAGATCCATCTGCAAAAAGCCCACCACCTGGGGCAGCATCTTACTGAGGATCATTACCACATAGGCGACGGCGGTCAGCATAGCCAGAGAGGTCATGGTCTTGACGCCCATGCGGGGGCGGGCACCGGACTTGATGGCGTTGACAGTGGGATCGGACATAAAAAACACACTCCTTTTTGTTGCTGGAAAACACCCTGGATCCTTTGACTTCTCCAAGGTGAACCCGCAACAAAGGAGCGCGCGACAACACGCGCGGCTTTGCCGCACTCATCTTCTTCCATCCAGACTGTTACTGTTGGTCCCGGAGTTTCACCGGGTCGGCGGACGCCGAAAGCATCCGTTCGCGGACTGTACCGCCAGTGGGGAATTGCACCCCGCCCTGAAGACAAAGTATTCAGTTGCTTTCTCTGTGGGACAGTATACGACAGTGCGCGGGAAAATGCAACCCCCATTTTCCAAAAGTTTTCCCCGGGGGAAAATTCCGCCCCGGCCTTTACAAACCGGAACGGATGTTCTATACTGGAGAAAATATGCTGAAAGGAGGGAAGCGCTATGCGGGGAAGGCCCGTCAGCTGCTGCTTCACCGGCCACCGGCCCGCCAAGCTGCCCTGGCGCCATGATGAGGATGACCCCCGCTGCGTTGCCCTGAAGAGGCGTATCCGCGATGCGGTGGAGGCCGCCTATGCCGAGGGCTACCGGCACTTCCTCTGCGGCATGGCAATGGGGTGTGATCTGTATTTTTGCGAGTGTGTGCTGGCGCTGCGGGAAGGGCATCCCGACGTGAGTGTGGAGGCTGCCATCCCCTGTCCCACCCAGGCGGACGCCTGGCCAGCGGACCAGCGGGAGCGGTACGCCCGGCTGGTGGCCGCCTGCGACTATGAGACGGTGGTGTCGGCCAAATACACCTCCAGCTGCATGCAGCGGCGGGACCGGTACATGGTGGACCACGCTTCACTGCTGATCGCCGCCTTTGACGGCTCCCCCGGGGGCACACAGTATACGGTGCAGTATGCCATGAGCCGTGGACTGGATATCGCGGATCTGCCGGTGACGATAGATTCTGACAGGGAAGGTGTAAAATCGGAATGACCGTTCCTGTACGCCGGGTCGAACAGAAGCGTGACAGGAGGAACGATCCCTGCCGGGCCAATTCCGGGCGGCGCAGCCGCTTCGGCCCGAAACGTCAAATACCCGGCGGATCCAGGGGCTTTTCCGGGTGCCTTCCGGATACACGTCTTTCCGGGGAACGATGGGAGGGAGCGCGCGGCTGTGCTTGTCCGTTGTGACGCCGTGTCGCGCTCTGGCGAAAGGGGCAGATCGGAGGCGGATGTCCCAAAGTTCTTTCGGGAGCGGCTTGTGACAGGGACGCGGACATGAACGGCACGGCAGGCGCCGGGCGCGGTGATCGCGCCCGGCGCTGTTTTGCGCCCGGACCGGGGCTTGCGGCGGCAGGGCGGATATGCTATCCTGAGGGGGAGCAACCTGAGATTGCGGAACTTCCATAGCCGGTTGCTGGACAGCAACCGGTCCGTTTGGTAGCATGGAACCATCCAAACTGAAGGGAGCGAACCCATGACATTCGGAGAAAAGTTGCAGGCCCTGCGCCAGAGCGCCGGCATGAGCCAGGACGCCCTGGCGGAGCGGCTGGATGTGAGCCGTCAGGCGGTGAGCCGCTGGGAGCGGGACGAGACCATGCCGGAGACAGACAAGGTGGTGGTCCTGGCGGACATTTTTGGCGTCACCACCGACTATCTGCTGCGGCCCCAGGCTGCGGAGCAGCCGTCCGCGGAGGAGCATCCGCCCCGCAGCAGCCCCACCCAGGCTCAGCGGGATACCATCAGCCGCCTGGGGTATCTGGTCAAGACCAAGGGCTATCTTCTGGGCTGGGTGCTGATCGCCTGGGGCGCGCTGGACCTGTTGGCCCTGGCGCTGATGGGCCTGGGCGTACTGAACTTTATATTCTGGTAAAGGAGGATGGGGTACAGATGAGTCCGATGGGAGGCATGCTGGGGATGGGGACCATCCTTCTGATCCCGGTGGTGTATGCGGTGCTGAAGATTATGGCAGGCGTTCTGGTGCTTCACTACGGAAAGCGGTACGCGGAAAAGGTGAAGCGGGAGGAGGGACAGGAATGAGCTCGATCTTCTGGGGATTTTTCCTGGTATTTGTGAATTTCAATCTGACGGTGAATGGCCATGTGCTGAACCTGCTGCCGCCTTTTGCGGGATATCTGCTGGTGATGAAGGGCTGCCGGGAGCTGGAGGGGGAGAGTAGCCTCTTCGCCTCCATCCGGCCTTTCGCCCTGGGCATGGCCGTGTATACGGGTATTTTGTGGCTGGGGGACCTGCTGGCCGTCACCGGTCAGGGCAGCTGGCTGACGGTGCTGCTGGGCCTCGCGGCTCTGGCGGTGTCGCTGTACGTGTCCTGGGCGGTGGTCCAGGCCATCCGGGATACGGGGGGCCGCCGGGGGGCGGATCTGAACAGCGCCTCCCTAAAAACCGGCTGGACGGTGCTGGCCGTGGCCCAGGTTGCCTCCTGGATCCTGGCGATCCTGGGCTCCCTGCTGGCGCTGATAGGCGTGATCGCGGGCCTGGTGGGCATCGTCTGGTTCCTGGCCGCCCTCTGGCGCAGCCGGAAGCTCTTTGAGGCCCTGCCGCCTCCTGGCGGCGCGGCCATGGACTGACGACGGGAAGGAAGCGATGGGATGGAGACGGTGCTGCCTCTGGCGCGGCTGGAGGAGATGCAGGCGTACATGGACCCGCGGGTCCTGCGCCATATCCACGAGGGACAGAGTGAGGCCTTCGAGGGGTTTGAGGGCTTCGACCTGATCGCCTTCGACTGGTACGACGTCCGCAGCGACCGGACGGAGGACGCCCGGTTCCTGCTGTATCTGGACCAGGAGCGCCTCCTGTGCTTCTGCGGGGAGGAGCGGGGCCTGACACGGGCCCGGGAGATCTTTGCCGCTTTGGAAGAGGAACCTCTCTCCCGGGAGCAGCTGCTCCACCGCTTCTTCGTCCGGCTGCTGATGGGGGACATGGACCACCTGGACGCCCTGGAGGGGGAGATCGCCGACGGCGAGGACGCCGTTCTGGCCCGGCCCGACGCGTCCAGCCTGGCGCAGATCGCCGCCTGGCGGCGGGAGCTGCTGCGGCTGCGGCGGTACTATGAGCAGCTGGACTCCATCTTCCGGGAGTTGGCGGACAATGAAAACAGCCTGCTGGGGTCCGAGACTGCCCGCCGCTTTTCCAACCTGGGCAACCGGACCGAGCGGTATCTCAATACCGTCCAGGACCTGCGGGAGTCCGTGGCCCACCTGCGGGAGGCCTACCAGTCCCAGCTGTCCATCCGGCAGAACGACCTGATGAAGGTGTTCACGGTGGTGACGGCGGTGTTCCTGCCCCTGACCCTTCTGACCGGCTGGTACGGCATGAACTTCGCCGCCATGCCGGAGCTGCGGTGGCGCTACGGCTACCCGGCGGTGATCGGCCTGAGCGCGGTCATCGTGGGGGCGCTGCTGTGGTGGTTCAAGCGGAAAAAGTGGCTGTGAGGCCTTGTAAAGCCGGTCG
This sequence comes from Dysosmobacter sp. Marseille-Q4140, assembly GCA_018228705.1. NCBI lineage: Bacteria > Bacillati > Bacillota > Clostridia > Eubacteriales > Oscillospiraceae > Dysosmobacter > Dysosmobacter sp. Marseille-Q4140. The sequence goes on from CP073694.1 coordinate 2,974,883, forward strand.
AAACGTGGTAGGATGAGCCCATCAAGTTCATAGATTGTGGACCGGGGAGCTTGTTGCAACAGGCTGAGAGGGCGCTGAGAGCGCCGACCCGTGACCTGATGTGGGTAATGCCAACGTAGGGAGCCGTCAATGACCGACGCGCGGGGAGATCTCCGCGTACCAGCGCCTTCCCGGCAGCCCGGGAGGGCGCTTTTTTCATGCCGCCCGCCGGTCCGCGGTCAGATCGACAAGGAGGAAGTTCATCATGCTGCAACTGTTCGTCAATGCCGAGGGCGGCCTCACCACCGCCGGATACGTCCTCAGCGGGGCTTTGATGGCCCTGTTCCTGCTGGCGGGTCTGGCTCTGTCCGGCGGGAAGGAGAGCCGGGGCATGAGCGCCCGGCACCTGGCCTACTGCGCCATGGCGGTGGCTCTGGCCTATGTCACGTCCTTTATCAAGCCCTTCGAGATGCCCTACGGCGGGTCCGTAACCCTGCTGAGCATGCTGTTCATCGTGCTGATCGGCTACTGGTACGGCGTCCGCACCGGCGTGCTGGTGGGCCTTGCCTACGGTGTGCTGCAATTTTTGCAGGAGCCCTACTTCCTGACGCTGTTCCAGGTCTGCTGCGACTATGTGTTCGCCTTTGCCGCCCTGGGCCTTTCCGGCCTGTTCCGGGGAAAGAAAAACGGCCTGGTGATCGGCTACATCGCGGCGGTGCTGGCCCGGGGCTTTTTCCACTCCCTGGGCGGATACCTCTACTGGATGGACTACATGCCGGAGAATTTCCCCCAGTCTCTGAAGGCGGTGTACCCCATCGTCTACAATTACAGCTACCTGCTGGCGGAGGGGATCATCACGGTCATCGTGCTGAAGGTGCCCGCAGTCAGCAAAGCCCTGGATCGGGTGAGCCGCAGCGCGGTGCGGTAAGCACTGTCCCCGCCGGTTCCCTCACACAGAAAAACAGGCCGCCCCGACGGGGCGGCCTGTTTTGACGCCGATCTATTTTTTGCAGCCCCGGCAGTGGGCGCAGTCCCCGCCGCAGCCGGGATGCCGGCGGCAGGACCGCAGGGCGAAGAACAGCCACACGCCCAGGGCCAGAAGGATCAGAAGTTCCATCGGGTTCCCTCCTTACAGGATCAGCAGCGCCAGCCGGTATACGATGAAGGCCACCGCCCAGGCGATCACGCACTGGCTCAGGGCCACGCCCGCGGCCTTGACGCCGGAGCGCAGCTCCCGCCGCACCGCGCTGATGGCGGCGACGCAGGGGGTGTACAGCAGCGTGAAGGCCAAAAAGCCCGCGGCGGCCGCCGGAGTGAACAGCGTCCCCAGGGCGGCGGCGCCCACATCCGTGCCGGAGCCGGTGAGGATGCCCAGGGTGGAGATGACGGACTCCTTGGCGATGAAGCCGGTGATGAGGGCCGTGGATACCCGCCAGTCCCCGAAGCCCAGGGGTGCGAACACCGGCGCCAGGATGGCACCCACCGTGGCCAGCAGGCTCTGGGCGCTGTCGGCCACCAGGTTCAGCCGGGTGTCGAAGGTCTGGAGGAACCAGACGATGATGGTGGCCACAAAGATGATGGTGAAGGCCCGGGTCAGGAAGTCCTTGGCCTTGTCCCAGCACAGCTGCCCCACGCTCTTGAGGGAGGGGAAGCGGTAGTTGGGCAGTTCCATGACGAAGGGCACCGGGTTTCCCTTAAAGGCGGTGGCGCCCAGGACCTTGGCGGCGATGATGCCCACCAGGATGCCCAGCAGGTACAGCCCGATCATCACCAGAGCGGCGTACTGGGGGAAGAAGGCGGCGGTGAACACGCCGTAAATGGGGATCTTGGCCGAGCAGCTCATGAAGGGCGTGAGGAGAATGGTCATCCGCCGGTCCCGCTCCGAGGCCAGGGTCCGGGTGGACATGATGGCGGGCACGGAGCAGCCGAAGCCGATCAGCAGCGGCACGATACTCCGGCCGGACAGGCCGATCTTCCGCAGCAGCTGGTCCATGACGAAGGCCACCCGGGCCATGTATCCGGTGTCCTCCAGAATGGACAGGAAGAAGAAAAGAACCACTATAATGGGTAAAAAGCTCAATACACTGCCCACTCCGGCGAACACGCCGTCGATGACCAGGCTGTGGACCACCGGGTTGAGGCCGTAGGCCGTGAGCCCTGCGTCCACGGCGGCGGTCAGGGCGTCGATGCCTGCCGCCAGCAGGTCCGACAGCACCGCGCCGATGACGTTGAAGGTCAGGAAGAAGATGGCCAGCATGATGCCGAAGAACAGCGGCAGAGCCAGGCAGCGGTTGGTGACGACCCGGTCGATGGCTTCGCTGCGCTGCCGCTCCCGGGAGGCATGGCATTTAACCACCGTGCCGGCGCAGACACTCTCGATGAAATTATACCGCATATCCGCCAGGGCGGCGTTGCGGTCCATGCCGTGCTCCGCCTCCATCTCCTGGACGCTGTGCTCGATCAGCTCCAGCTCGTTCTGGTCCAGCTCCAGCCGGGCGCGGATGTCCTCGTCGCCCTCGATCAGCTTGGTGGCGGCGAAGCGCACCGGGATGCCGGAGGCCTCGGCGTGGTCCTCGATCTGGTGGACCACCGCGTGGATGCAGCGGTGGACCGGTCCGGGGGAGCAGAAGTCGTATACCTTGGGGTAGTCGCGGTTTTTCGCCGTGGACACGGCAATGCGGACCAGCTCGTCCACGCCCTGGTTCTTCACGGCGGAGACGGGCACCACCGGGATGCCCAGGGCCTGGCTGAGGCCCTTGACGTCGATGGTGCCGCCGCTGCCGGTGACCTCGTCCATCATGTTCAGGGCCAGCACCATGGGGATCCGCATCTCCATCAGCTGCAAGGTCAGATACAGGTTCCGCTCGATGTTGGTGGCGTCGACGATGTTGATGATGCCGTCGGGCCGCTGGTTCAGGATGAAGTCCCGGGTGACGATCTCCTCCGGCGTGTAGGGCCGGATGGAGTAGATGCCCGGCAGGTCCACCACGGTGCAGTCCTTCTGTCCCCGGATGGCGCCGGACTTCTGGTCCACGGTGACGCCGGGGAAGTTGCCCACGTGCTGGTTGGAGCCGGTGAGCTGGTTGAAGAGGGTGGTCTTGCCGCAGTTTTGGTTTCCGGCCAGCGCGAAGATCACGGCTTGCTCACCTCCACGGTAATGTTCCGGGCGTCCTCTTTCCGCAGGGACAGGGAATAGCCCCGGACCCGCAGCTCGATGGGGTCACCCAGCGGGGCTACCTTCTCCACCCGGACCACGGTCCGGGGAATCAGCCCCATATCCAGCAGATGGCAGCGAAGGGCATTCTCGCCGCCCACGGCGGTGATGACGGCCTCCTGCCCAAGGGGCAGCATATCCAGTGTCATATGGTATTCCTCCCAAAAGTTAGCTTGCTCTAACACTTTGAGTTTACCACTGCTAACTCCCTGGGACAAGCGGGAATGGGCACAAAAGCGGAGAAACTTGGCGGCAGGAATTGTGCAACTTCCATAGCCCTCTCCGGTTTTGTCTTGACAGCACCCGGCGCCGCCATGGTATACTGGCGAAGAGGTGAACGATATGCTGACATTCAATCATTTTAATTTTAATGTGTCCGATCTGGACAAGTCCCTGGCCTTCTACAAAGAGGCGCTGGATCTGGAGCCGGTGCGCCGGAAGGAGGCGGCCGACGGCAGCTATGTCATCGTCTTTCTGGGCGATGGCAAGACCGATTTCCGCCTGGAGCTGACATGGCTGCGGGACCACCCCCAGAAATACGATCTGGGAGAGTGCGAGTTCCATCTGGCCCTGCGGGCTGACGACTATGAGGCGGCCCATGCCCGCCATGCCCAGCTGGGATGCATCTGCTTTGAGAATCCGGCCATGGGGATCTATTTCATCTCTGATCCGGACGGCTATTGGATCGAGATCATTCCCACACGGTAAATAGGACGCGGGAGCGGCAGCGCTCCCGCGTTTTTCGGATTGCGCGGGCAGACGGTATGTGTTACATTGAAAAAGGATACAGGGGAAATTTGTGTGGGCGCCCATAACAGATAAAGAGGAGAGAGAACGATGAAAAGAGGGTTCGTGCTGATGATGGCCGCGGCAATGGTCTTGGGAATGACCGCCTGCGGCGGAGGGGAGGCCTCTTCCGAAGGCCGTATTGGAGACACGATGGAGACCTATTTCTTTGACTTTACCATTAACAGCGCCAGTCTGACCGGCGAATACGCGGGCCGCACGCCGGAGCCGGGGAACGCGCTGCTGGTGGCGGAGGTGACGGTGAAGAATACCTACCGGGAGAGCATCGAGATGTACGACACGGACTTCCAGCTGGGATGGGGAGACGCGGAGGAGGATTACTGCTACCCCATTACCACGGACCCGGAGACTTATGAGGAGCTGGAGCCGGTGGGTGAGGCGCAGCTGCCCGGCACCTATCAGCTGGCTGTGGACGAGGAGCGTACCGGTGAGCTGGTGTATGAGGTCCCGGCCGGTCAGGCGGATTTCTCCATCGCGTATCTTGAAATGTTTGACGACGGCACCGAAGAGGGAGATACGGGGGATTCCTACTTTGTATATTTCACCGCCCGGGAGAACGCCGCGGCTTCCGTGTGAAAACGATCAAAACAAGAACAGCGCCGCCGCGGTTTTCGCGGCGGCGCTGCTGCGCGCTGAGGGGAGGCTGAGACGCTTCCGACTTCCGCAGGAGGGTTTTCTGGCGCTATGCTGAGGCGGACCGGTGTCAAACTGTGGAAAAAGGGGCGGGGCCGTCAGGCCCCGCCCCTTTGGGCAGATGCAGCGGATTTACCACACCAATGTGGCGAAATAGTCCTCGATGGTCTCCGCCCGGCGGATCAGCTCCACAGAGCCGTCCTCCTTCAGCAGCAGCTCGGCGGAGCGGAGCTTGCCGTTGTAGTTGTAGCCCATGGCGTGGCCGTGGGCGCCGGTGTCGTGGATCACCAGCAGGTCCCCCATGTCGATCTTGGGCAGCATCCGGTCTACGGCGAACTTGTCGTTGTTCTCGCACAGGCCGCCGGCCACGTCGTACTTGTGGTCGCAGGGGGCGGTCTCCTTGCCGCAGACGCTGATGTGGTGGTAGGCGCCGTACATGGCGGGCCGCATCAGGTTGCAGGCGCAGGCGTCCACGCCGATATACTCCTTGTAGATGTGCTTTTCGTGGATGGCCCGGGTGACCAGATGGCCGTAGGGGGCCAGCATGAACCGGCCCAGCTCCGTGTACAATGCCACGTCGTCCATGCCGGCGGGCACCAGGATCTCTTCGTAAGCTTTACGGACGCCCTCGCCGATGGCGGCAATGTCGTTTTCCGGCTGCTCCGGCCGGTAGGGGATCCCGATGCCGCCGGAGAGGTTGATGAAGGTGATGTGGACGCCGGTCTCCTTCTTCAGATCCACCGCCAGCTGGAACAGGATCCGGGCCAGGGCGGGATAGTAGTCGTTGGAGAGGGTGTTGGAGGCCAGAAAGGCGTGGATGCCGAACTCTTTGGCGCCCATTTCGGAAAGGCGGGTGAAGGCCTCGGCAATCTGGGCGCGGGTCATGCCGTACTTGGCGTCGCCGGGGTTGTCCATGACCTGGAAGCCCTCCCGGGTCTCGCCCAGGGTGAACACGCCGCCGGGGTTGTAGCGGCAGCAGATCTTCTCGGGGATGGTGCCGATGGCCTCGGCCAGATAGTCTACCAGGGTGATGTCGTCTAGGTTGATGACGGCGCCCAGGCGGTGGGCCAGCTGGAATTCCCCGGCGGGGGTGTTGTTGGAGGAGAACATGATGCCCTCCCCGGTGACGCCGCACCTCTCCGCCATCAGCAGCTCGGCTTCCGAAGAGCAGTCGCAGCCGCAGCCCTCCTCCTTCAGGAGCTTCAAAATGGCGGGAGTGGGGGTGGCCTTCACGGCGAAGTACTCCCGATAGCCGGGATTCCAGGCGAAGGCGGCCTTCAGCCGCCGGGCGTTTTCCCGGATGCCCCGCTCGTCGTAGATGTGAAAGGGAGTGGGGTACCGGGCGGCGATGGCCTCCAGCTGATCTTTGGTGACAAAGGGTGTTTTCATGGGAACGACCTCGAATCTTTGATGAGAAGTGGCGGCCGCGGCGGCCGCGAACAGACTTTTATTTTACGGTGCGGATGCTGCCGCTGTCAAGAAATTTGGTGAAAAATGGCGGAGAGGGGAGCAAATTTTCCGGCAAGGAGCCGCTCTGCCGGGGACAAGGGCTATTCTCCCCAAAAAACAGCCCTTGTTTTCACCGTTGGGCCGTATTACAATGAAAACCGTCAAGAAAAACGCATGGGAGGAATGAACCGTGAAGAAGATCACCGTGGACGCCCTGGGCCAGCAGTGCCCCATCCCCGTGGTGAAGGCCACCCGGGCCCTGAATGAGATGACCGAGCCGGGGACGCTGGAGGTGCTGGTGGACAATGAGATCGCCGTGCAGAACCTCCAGCGGATGGCCTCAGGCCGCCACCTGACGGCCAAGGCCGAGAAGCTGGGGGAGGGCCGGTTCTCCGTCACCGTGGAGGTGGCGGACCCGTCTGCCGGTGCCGCGGTGCTGGAGGAGCCGGAGCTCAGCTGCACGCCCGACGCCCGGGGAGACTTCCTGGTGGCGGTGGATACCGATGTTATGGGCCGAGGCAGCGACGAGCTGGGAAAGACCTTGATGAAGGGCTTCCTCTTTGCCGTCAGCCAGCTGCCGGTGCTGCCCAAGACCATGCTGTTTTACAATGGCGGTGCCCACCTGACCGTAGAGGGCTCCGCCTGCCTGGAGGACCTGAAGAACCTGGAGGCCCAGGGGGTGGAGATCCTGACCTGCGGCACCTGCCTCAATCACTACGGCCTGACCGATAAGCTGGCCGTGGGCGGCGTCACCAATATGTACACCATCGTGGAGAAGCTGGCCGGGGCCGGGAAGGTGGTCAAGCCGTGATCTACCTGGACAACGCCGCCACCACCCGTCCAAAGCCGCCGGGTGTGGCTGAGGCGGTGGCCCGGGCCATGGCCGACTACGGCAACTGCGGCCGGGGCGCCCACGACGACGCTCTCTCCGCCGCCCGGACCGTCTACGCCGTCCGCCGGAAGGCAGCGGCCCTGTTCGGCTGTCCCCGGGCGGACCGGGTGGCCTTCACCCAGAATTCCACCCACGCCCTGAACATCGCCATCTCCGGCCTGCTGGGGCCCGGGGACCACGTGCTCTCCACGGACCTGGAGCACAACTCCGTCCTCCGGCCATTGTACCGACTGGAGGAGCAGGGGGCGGCGGTGGACTTCGTGCCCGCGGACCGCAGCGGCCGCCTGGACTACGGCGCCTTCGAACGGCTGCTGCGGCCCCAGACCCGGGCCGTGGTCTGCACCCACGCCTCCAACCTGACCGGGGACATGGTGGATATTGACTTTGTGGGGAACTTCTGCCGCGCACACGGGCTGCTGTTCATTCTGGACGCCTCCCAGACGGCGGGAGTGTTCCCCATCGACATGGAGAGGCAGCACATCAGCGCGGTGTGCTTCACCGGCCACAAGGGCCTCATGGGCCCCCAGGGCACCGGCGGGCTGTGCGTGGGGGAGGGCGTGGAGATCCGGCCCTTCGCCGTGGGCGGCACCGGGGTGCAGAGCTTTTCCCAGACCCAGCCCATGGAGTATCCCACCCGGCTGGAGGCCGGTACCCTCAACAGCCATGGCCTGGCGGGCCTGGGCGCCGCCCTGGATTTCCTAAATGCCACCGGACCGGAGACCATCCGCGCTCATGAGGACGCCCTGGCCCGGCGGTTTTACGCGGGCGTGCGGGACCTGCCCGGCGTGAAGGTATACGGCGACTTCGCCGCGCCCCGGCGGGCAGCCATCGTGTCGCTGAACATCGGGGAGGAGGACTCCTCGGAGATCGCCGACGAGCTGGCGGAGCGGTTCTCCATCGCCACCCGCCCCGGGGCCCACTGTGCGCCCCGGCTCCACCGGTGCCTGGGCACCGAGGACCAGGGGGCCGTCCGCTTTTCCTGGTCCTGGTTCAACACCGAGGCCGAGACCGACGCCGCCGTCGCGGCGGTGGCCGCCCTGGCGGAGGAGGCCCGCTGATGCGGCAGAGATGTGAGCGGTGCGTCATCACCTTTCCCACCACAACGGCGGCCATGGAGATGGAGAGCGCCTGCGCCGCGGCGGGCGCGCCGGGGCGGCTGATCCCGGTCCCCCGGGCCATCACCGCCGGCTGCGGCATCTGCTGGGCGGCACCGCCGGAGAGCCGGACGGCTCTGGAGGAGCTGGTGATGGAGCAGGGCATCCCGATCGACGGCATCTATTCCGTGATGATGTGAAGGAGGTGGCCTCATGGCGGCCAACTGCGACGAGTGCGTCTATTACGATTACGACGAGGAGCTGGAGGCATACTGCTGTACCATGGACCTGGACGAGGACGAGATGGAGCGGTTCCTCCGGGGCGTCAACGACGCCTGTCCCTTTTATCGGCGCGGGGACGACTACGAAACTGCCCGGCGGCAGTGAGCTAAGGAGAAGAGCATGGAACTGGTGGATCTGTACGATGAAAACCGTGTGCCCCTGGGTAAGACTGCGGAGCGCTACGGCAGAAAAGGCCCGGGGGAATACCGGACGGTGGTGCATGTGTGCGTGTTCAATCAGGCGGGGCAGCTGCTGATCCAGCAGCGCACCCAGAGCAAGCACATCTGGCCCGGCAAGTGGGACGTGACCGTGGGCGGCGGTGTGGACGCCGGAGAGACCAGCCGCCAGGGCGCGGAGCGGGAGGTCCGGGAGGAGCTGGGCCTGGACCTGGACCTGAGCGGCCTGCGGCCCTCGGTGACGGTGAACTTCGACGGCGGCTTCGACGACTTCTTCCTGCTGGAGCGGGAGGTGGAGCTTTCCGCCCTGCGCCTCCAGGAAGAGGAGGTGGCCCAGGTCCGCTGGGCGGACTGGCCGGAGGTAGAGCGGATGCTGGATGACGGGGAGTTCATCGTCTATCCCAAGAGCTTCCTGCGGTTTTTGTTCGATATGCGGGGGACCTTCGGCTTCCCCACCAAATAAAAATCAGGGGGTGCCGTCTGCCGCGGCGCCCCCTGATTTTCTCTTGCACTTTGTCGAAATTTGTCATATGATAGGAACGGAAATAATAAATGCGGCGGCCGTGGCGTGCTGGCACACCCCACGGCCATACGTAGAGTGTGCACGCACTCATACATAGCAGCAAAAGCTGCTCCGCAAGTACATTATAGTGGCTTTGTCCGCTTTTTACAAGCGGGAAAAGGCACTTGATTTTGCTGCGGTCGCATTTTGTCTACCTGACAAGACGTGGTGTATGGGGAACACTCATACGCTGCGTCTATTATTTCTGCCGGAGAGCCGGAGGGGGGCGCGGCTCCCTTCCGGCGGACCCGGTGGAGCCATCAGGAAAGGAGCGGACAAGATGCGGTCGCGACGAATGTTCATGGGACAGGCCGCCCCTGCACCGGCGGAGGAGGCGAGCCATGGCGGCGGAGGCTGAGAGGGCCACGGTGGACAGTCTGCTGGGGTTCTCCCTGCTGGACTACCTGGCATTCCGCTGCGGGTGTCTCTGCCTCTCTGATCTGCGGTACGTCTGCCGGCAGCGGCTGGCATGGACGCTGGAGACCGTGCCGGTGAAGGCGTTTTCCCGGAAGAGCTGGGAGCAGGCCCTGGCCTACCTCACCGGAGAGACAGCGGAGGATCCCCGCCCGGCGCTCTTGCGGGCGCTGCGGTCATGAAGAACGAGGAACGGCAAAAGCCGTTCCTCGTTCTTTTACGCGTCCTCTTCCTCCAGCAGGTGCATGATGGACACCTCGTAGGCCACCCGGTCCTGGATGCCGGACTCTGTGACCTTGCGGTAGAGGCGGCTTTGGACCCGGCCCTCCAGGGACAGCGGGTCCCCCACCTGGAGCCCGGCGCACCGGGCGGCCACCTGTCCCCAGGCGATGGCGGGCAGATAGTCCGCCCGGCCGTACCGCCGGGGCACCGCCAGCATCAAATCGCAGATGCTGCGGCCCAGAGGTGTCCGCCGGTACACCGGCGGCTTGCAGACGGCGCCGCAGAGCCGGATGTGGTTCTGGGGCCCGCCGTCTCCCGCTTCCGCCTCCTGGGCGTAGACCGTCAGTACCAGGCGGCTGCCCACGCCGCTGCGGTTGTTGAATGAGCGCAGCTGGCCCTGGATCCGGACCGGGTCCCCCGGTCCCAGCGGCAGCAGCCGGTCCTCCGGCAGCAGCACCGGCAGCACGTCCGCCTGGCCGGAGAGGCGGGGCACCTCCAGGGAAAAGCGATAGAACCGGGCGCCGTGGTTTTCGTGGGACAGGGCGGGGGCGTCCTGGGCCGTGCCCGCCAGCAGGACTTCATTGCAGGTCTCAGTTGTCATGGGGTCCACCTCTCGTTTGTGATGGTCCATTGTATGAACAGCCCGTCCCGGATAGACCGGAAATTTTCCGCCCGGCCCGGGGTTGTACGGAGGCGGATTTGCGGATATAATACAGCCATCATCAAACACGGGAGGACGACCGCCCATGGCGAATCTGCTGGATTATCTGGACTGGCGGGGGGACCTGACCCTGGCCCAGGCCCCTTTCAACGAGGTGGACAATCTCATTTTGGCGGAGGTGTCCTTTGTGGATTTTGGCGGCATCGTGCCGCCGCCGGGCATGGGGGAGAGCGTACCGCTGCGGACGGCGGCAGAGGCCTTCTTCGCCCGCTTTTCCCAGGGCGAAAAAATCGACATGGGGGTCCTGGTGCCCGACGCCATCCCGGAGATGCTGCGGAAGATGGCGGAGTCCCGCCGCTTTGGGGACATGGGTCTCAACTGCTTTGTGGATTGGCTGGACGCGGAGCGGGGAGAGCAGTTCGCCGCCCTGGCTGTGGAGACCGGGGACGGGCGGGTGTACCTGTCCTTCCGGGGTACCGACGATACCCTGGCGGGCTGGAAGGAGGACTTTGACCTGTCCTGGCTGCCGGAGGTGCCCGCCCAGAAAAAGGCCGCCCAGTATACGGCGGAGGTGGCCCGGCAGTATCCCCGGCGGCGTCTGCTCCTGGGCGGCCACTCCAAGGGCGGCAACCTGGCGGTGTACGCCGGGGTGTTCTGCCCGGCGGCAGTCCAGCGGCGGATCGACACCGTCTGGTCCAACGACGGCCCCGGCTTTCGGGACGATTTCCTGGACCTGCCCCAGCACCGGCGGCTGGGGGACAGGATCGTCTCCATCGTGCCCAAGTCCTCGGTGGTGGGGATGCTGCTGGAGCACGAGGAGGACTATACCGTGGTGGACAGCGACCAGCTGGGCTTCCTGCAGCACGACGGCTTTTCCTGGCAGGTGATGGGAGACCATTTCCTCACGCTGCGGCAGGTGACCCGGCAGGCCCACCTCAGCGACCTGGAGCTTCGCGCCTGGGTCCGGACCATGACGCCGGAACAGCGGGGGAAGTTCGTGGAAGCCATGTTCACGGTGCTCTCCGCCTCCGGCGCCGCTACGCTGACGGATCTGAAGGCGGACAGCTTCAAGGCCGTGGGCGCCATGGTCCGGGCTATGAAGGACCTGGACAAGGAGACCCGGGACGGCCTGCTGAAGTTCATGGGCTTGCTGTTCCGCAGCAACCTGCTGCTGACCCTGGAGGGTATCCAGGAGGAGTCGGGGAAGCGGGGGTTCCGCTGGGGCCGGAAAAAGCACCGGCCGGAAGAAGAGGAAGCGTAAGAAACAGCGCGGAGGGCATTTTCCCCTCCGCGCTGTGCATAGAATGGGCTGTATGGACCAGACTGCGGCTTAATAGGCGGCCTCCATGGCCTTGATCTGCTCGTAGAGCCAGTCGTTCACCGGCGTGGGGACGCCATGCCGGGCCCCCAGACGGCGGATGGTGCCGGCAAAGAGCTCCACCTCGCTGGGGCAGCGGGCCTTGCCGTCCTGGCGCATGGAGGGCTCCCCGTCCGGCGGGAAGCTGTCGATGATGGCGACCCAGCTGTCGATATCCGCCTGGGACAGGGCCACGCCCTCGGCGGCGGCCACTGCCACCACCTCCGCCATGGCGCCGGTCATGGTGTCCCGGGCCCTGCCGGGGACCTGGAGTCCGCCGTAGCCGCACTGGAACACCAGGGCCGCCTGGTTGCAGCCGGTGTTGCACAGGAGCTTGCTCCACATGTGGGTGCGGATGTCCGCGGGCAGGGAGTAGGCGAAACCGATGGCGTCAAAGAAGGCGGTGAGCCGCTCCAGCGGCGCCCGGTCCGCCCCGGCGGGCAGGCCAACGGCCAGCTCTCCGGTGGGATCGCAGAAGGCCCGGTTGCCCTCCTTTTTGGCGGACATCTTCTGGGCCACGCACCAGATCACCTTCTCCGCGCCGTAGGCCCGGCCCAGCACCTCCTCGCTGGCGATGCCGTTGAGGACCGACAGCACGAGGGTGTCCGGCCCCACCAGATGGCGGCAGGTCTCCACAGCCGCATCCAGTCCGCCGAACTTCACGGCGAAGAGCAGCAGATCCACAGGCTCTGTGACCTGAGCGGCGTCGGCGTACTGGAAGTCGCACAGATTGCCGTTGTACCAGATGCCCTCCCGGCGGTAGCGCTCGGTCCGGTCATGGTCCGCCAGCACCAGGACGCGGTCCTTTCCCAGGGCGCGGGTGAACTGGTCGGCGTACAGCACGCCCAAAGCGCCCAGGCCGATGACGCCCACAGTTTGGATGGGTTTCATATGATTGCCTCCTTTGTGAAGAAAAAAGCGGCGGGTGTTCCGCCGCTTTTGGTGTTTACGCGATCCGGGCCAGCCACTTCAGGTCGTAGGGCTCAAAGACCACCTTTTCATAGGCGTCCACATCCAGCGGGGTGCCGTCCCAGTCGGAGTGGATGTCGCCGTTTTGCTTGATGAGGATATCGTACAGAATGTCGTAGGTGACACCGTTGACAGGGTCGGTCTCCACGATGGTGGAGTAGGGCAGGGTCTTGTGATAGGTCAGCTCCATGCCCTTATAGTCGAAATGGAAGCCGCAGCGCATCCGGCAGCCGTCCAGCCCCGTGTACCGGGCCACCTGCTTGAGATCCTGGAGGATCTTGTCGCCGTCCTCGTCGTAGAGGTTCTCCGGCGTGGTGGCGGTGTAGTCAAAGCGGAACTGGATGGAGGCGCCGGGGATCTGGTGGAACCGCTCCATGTAGGGAACCAGATTCTTGGCCGGGTAATTCTTGTACAGCACGCAGTTGATCCGGAAGGGCACCGGGAGCTTGGCAAGCAATCCGTCGTTGGACTCCACCACATAGTGCTGCATGTGGCGGGAGACGTTGATGCAGGTGATCTTGTGCTTGTTGCGCTCGGCAAAGGCCAGGATGTCGGCCTCGGACTGGTGCTCGGACACCGGCAGGGTGGTGTTGATATAGACCTTGTGGGTGGTGGGGATGCAGTCCAGCATGGTCTGCAGGGACTTGAGGTCCGCGAAGGGCTCCCCTCCGGTAAAGACGAAGTCGCAGTACGGAGTGATGGCGTCCATCCGCCGGATGCTCTGGCAGATCTTCTCCGCAGAGAAGCCGGTCAGGTCCGCGTACTCGCCTTTATTGATGCAGAAGGGGCAGTTGTTCTTGCAGTCATAGGGGACGAAGATCGTCACCGTGGCGCCGCCTTCCCGCGTCTTGTAGGGATGTGTCATGATCCATCGGCCTTTCCTAAAAGTGGTTGTACGGTCTTAAAAATAGAACGGGCGGATGCCCGTAAATATTATGGCCGGTTAATTATTTTAATGGATTTTTTTCGGAAGGTCAAGAGAAAAAGAGAAATTCCCCCCTGGAAAATTCCCAAAATTCCGGAAATTCCGACCGGAAAGGAGGGACTGTACAGCCATCGGGAAAAATGCTATAATACCATGACTTACAGAAAGGAGGCGGATGCAGCATGGAAGCCACGCTGACGGCGCCTTTTCAGGCGGCTCTGGATGCGGCGACGGGCCTGCTGGCTGCGCACCCGATGATTGGGGAGTGGTACATGGCCTTTGTCCGCTTCCTGTTTCCCGCGCTGGCAATTTTGATTTTGTTCCGGGCGGTACAGTCGCTGCTGCGGATCCCCCACACCCCCGAGACCTGGGCCCAGCTGAGCCTGCCCAACGGCACGGCCCTGCCCCTGACCCATTGGGAGAACATCCTGGGCCGGGGCAAGACGGCGGACGTGCAGCTGAACTACCCCAGCGTCTCCCGCCAGCACGCGGCGCTGTGCCGGGGGGAGGACGAGAGCTGGACCCTCTACGACCTGGATTCCAAGGGCGGCACCGCCGTCAACGGCGAGCGGGTGGAGGGCTCCGCCCCGGTGAAGCTGGGAGACACCATCTCTCTGGGCGGTGTGCCCCTGGTGTTTTTGCCCCAGACCGTGGCGGAGCGGGAGAACCTGGAGGCCCGACGCAAGGCGGAGCGGCCCGCGGCCATCTGGCCCTCCTTTTTGTGGCTGACGGTGTTCCAGGTCCTGGCCTGCCTGCAGCTGATCGCGGCGGCGGGCCAGGAGGCCTCCGCCGCCATTCCCCTGGCATTTCTGGGGCTGACGGCGGTGATGTGGGTGTACTTCGCCGCGCTGCGGGCCACCCGCTGCGTGGGGTTCGAGCTGGAGACCATCGCCTTCTTCCTCTCCACGCTGTCGCTGTCGGTGACGGCCTCCAGCGCGCCGGGGAGCCTGTTCAAGCAGTTTTTGGCGGTGCTGCTGGGGCTGGTGCTGTTTTTGGTGGTGGGGCTGTTCCTGCGGGACCTGAGCCGGGTGCAGAAGATCCGCTGGCTCATGGCCGCCGGGGCCATCGGCCTTCTGGGCATCACGCTGGTGATCGGCAGCCGCAAATACGGCGCCGTCAACTGGATCTCCCTGGGCGGTTTTTCCTTCCAGCCCTCGGAGATCGCCAAGATCTGCTATATCTTTGCCGGCTCCGCCACGCTGGAGCGGCTGTTCCGCCGGCGGAACCTGACGCTGTTCATTGTGCTGACCGGTGTTTGCATCGGGCTGCTGGGTCTGATGAGCGACTTCGGCACGGCGGCCATCTTCTTCGTCACCTTCCTGGTGATCGCCTACCTCCGGTCCGGGGACTTTGCCACGCTGTCGCTGATCTGCGGCGCGGCGGTGTTCGGCGCCGGGATCATCGTCAAGTTCAAGCCTTACATCCTCAGCCGCTTCGCCACCTGGGGCCACGCCTGGGAGGCGGCCTCCACCACCGGCTACCAGCAGACCCGCACCATGTCGGCGGCGGCCTCCGGCGGCCTTTTGGGCATGGGTGCCGGCAACGGCTGGCTCCACAATGTGGCCGCGGCGGACACGGACCTGGTGTTCGGGATGCTGTGCGAGGAGTGGGGACTGCTGATCGCCGTGCTGGCGGTGGGATCCATCGTGACCCTGGCCTTCTTCGCCGCCCGGGCAGTCCGGGTGGGCCGGTCCAGCTTCTATACCATCGCCGCCTGCGCGGCGGCGTCGCTGTTGGTGTTCCAGACCTGCCTGAACGTGTTCGGCTCTGTGGACCTGCTGCCCCTGACCGGCGTCACCTTCCCCTTCGTCTCCAACGGCGGCTCCGCCATGCTGTCGGCTTGGGGCCTGCTGGCCTTTTTGAAGGCCACTGACACCCGGGAGAACGCCAGCTTCGCCATCCGGCGCTTCCAGCAGCGGCGGTTGACTCAGGAGGCCCGCCGCCGGACAGAGCCGGTGGGGGATCCCTTCGGGGCGGATGCGGAAAAGGAGGACGGCCATGAAGAAAATTGAACGCCGGGCCATCCTGTGCCTGATCCTGGCGCTGCTGCTGGCGGCGGGGCTGGGTGTGTTTCTGGTGAAGTATTTTGTCAGCGGCGGCAGCTGGGCCTCCTCGGCCTTCAACCGCCACCTGTATAACTCCAGCGGCGAGCTTGCCAGCGGCACGGTGCTGGACCGGGACGGGGACGCCCTGAGCTGGGTGGAGAACGGCAAGCGCACCTACTACGACGGCTCCACCGTCCGCAAGGCCACCCTCCACGCGGTGGGAGACCTCCAGGGCAGCATCGGCACCGGCGCCCTCAACGCCTTTGCCGACAAGCTGACCGGGTACAGCCTGCTCAACGGCGCCTCTGGCGCCCAGCAGGGACGGGAGCTGTACCTCACCATCGATGCCCGCTACAACTACGAGGCCTATGAGGCGCTGAACGGAAAGGCCGGCACCGTGGCGGTGTACAACTACAAGACCGGCGAGATCTTGTGCATGGTCTCCGCTCCCAGCTACGACCCTCTGAATGTGCCGGAGGATATCCTGACCAACGACCGCTACAAGGGCGCGTATCTCAACCGCTTCCTCTCCTCCACCTTCACCCCCGGGTCTGTGTTCAAGACCGTGACCCTGGCGGCGGCCATCGAGGAGATGGCGGACCTGTTCGACCGGACCTGGGACTGCCAGGGCAGCGTCCAGATCGGGGACGAGACCATCGTCTGCTCCGGTACCCACGGCCAGCAGGACATCAACGCCGCCTTCGCCAACAGCTGCAACGTGGCCTTCGCCCAGATCGCCCAGGAGCTGGGCGGCTCCACGCTGAAGAAGTACACGGAGCAGGCGGGCCTGACGGACAGCTACTCCGT
This sequence comes from Dysosmobacter sp. Marseille-Q4140, assembly GCA_018228705.1. NCBI lineage: Bacteria > Bacillati > Bacillota > Clostridia > Eubacteriales > Oscillospiraceae > Dysosmobacter > Dysosmobacter sp. Marseille-Q4140. The sequence continues at coordinate 2,991,371 of CP073694.1, forward strand.
CAGCGGCCTGCCCACCGCCTCCGGTACCTTCTCCTTTGACGGCATCACCGACGGGGAGCTGGGCTGGGCCGGCGTGGGCCAGCATCAGGACCTGGTGAACCCGGCGGCGCTGATGGTGTACATGGGAGCCATCGCAAACGGCGGCAAGGCCGCCGAGCCCTACCTGATCCTCAAGACCACCGGCGTCCTGGGCCTGCCGTCCCTGCCCCATCTCACCGGCCGCACCGGACGGCTGGTCTCCGCGGACACGGCGGCCACCCTGGCGGATATGATGGCCCACAATGTGGAGGCCACTTACGGCACCAGCCGCTTTCCCAATATGGATATCTGCGCCAAGTCCGGCACCGCCGAGGTGGGCGCGGACCAGCAGCCTCACGCGTGGTTTGCCGGGTTCCTGCGGAATGAGGAGGCCCCCTACGCCTTCGTGGTGCTGGTGGAAAACGGCGGCGGCGGCAGCTCCGTGGCGGGCACCGTGGCCGGAAAAGTGCTGAACGTCATTGTCAACGGATACTGATGCAAAAGGAGCGCATATATGAAAAAAGGCTTTTTCCTGACCACCGTGCCGCAGCTGCAAAAGGGTGCCATCGTCTCCGCAGCGGGCTTTGCACTGTTCGTGGCAGCCTCTGCCCTGGTGCCGGCTCTGTCCGGATGGGTGGCCCTGGTGTTTGCCGGGGTATCACTGTATGTGTTCTGGTCACTGGTGCTGGTGGCCGGACGGGAGAAGGGCGTCGTGGGCTATTCCCTGGCCTGGGGCCAGGGGGCGGTGACGCTGATGCTGTGCGCCTGTGCTGTGCTGTCTGTCAAAGAATGGCTGGGCCTGTGAGGTGAAAAAGGACCGGCGCCGCTAATGCGGCGCCGGTCTTTTTACGTGTGTTACAAAGCGGGGTCCGGCAGTGTCTCCTCCGGCAGGAAATGGCGGCGCAGCCGCTTCATGGCCCACAGGAAGCACAGGATATGAACTGCGGCGGTGATGGCCCAGGAGATGGGGTAGGACCAGTAGAGCATCTGAATGGTGTGGAACCGGGGGATCTGAAAGATGGTGGCGATCCACAAAAGCCGCAGCCCGCAGGCGCCCACCAGGGAGACGATCATGGGCATGACCGAGTAGCCGATGCCCCGCAGGCCGCCCACCATCACGTCCATGACGCCGCACAGGGCGTAAGTCCGGGCGCAGATGCCCAAGCGGATCAGCCCCGCCTGGATCACGGCCTCGCTGCGGGAATAGATACCCAGCAGCGTGCTGCCGAAAAGCCAGGCGGCGTTGCCAAACACCAGCCCCAATGCCAGCACACACAGCTGGGCGCGAATGACGATCCGGCGGATGCGGTGGTAGTTGCCGGCGCCCAGGTTCTGGCTGACAAAGGAGATGTTGGCCTGATACAGGGCGTTCATGGCCACATAGACGAACTGCTCGATATTGGCGGCGGCAGAGTTTCCGGCCATGATGACCTCGCCGAAGGTATTGACGGAGGATTGGATCATCACGTTGGAGATGGAGAAGAGAATGCCCTGGAACCCAGCCGGCAGGCCGACCCGCAGGATCTGGCCCAGGCTGTCCCGGTAGATGTGCAGCTTCCGCAGGTTCAGGTGCAGGGGGCCGGTGTCCTTCACCATGCACCGGACCACCAGGGCTGCGGAGATGCACTGGGAGATCACCGTGGCGATGGCCACACCGGCCACGTCCAGCTTCATGGCGATGACGAAGAACAGGTTCAAAATGATGTTCACCACGCCCGCCAGTGTCAGGAAATACAGGGGGCGGCGGGTGTCGCCCTCCGCCCGCAGCAGGGCGGCGCCGAAGTTATAGACCATGGTGGCCGGCATCCCCAGGAAGTAGATCCGCAGGTACAGCGTGGCCAGATCCAGCACGTTGGCCGGGGTCTGCATCCAGATGAGGATGGTCCGGGCACCCAGGGCGCCCACCAGGGCCAGCAGCAGGCCGCTCAGCAGGCTCAGCAGCATGGAGGTGTGGACGGTCTTGTACAGGGCCATCCGGTCCCGGGCACCGTAGTATTTGGCGGCCAGGGTGTTGGCGCCTACGGCCAGGCCCACGAACAGGTTGGTCAGCAGGCCGATCAGAGCTGTGTTGGAGCCCACCGCCGCCAGGGAGTTGTCCCCGGCCCAGCGGCCCACCACCACGATGTCCGCGGCGTTGAACAGCAGCTGCAAAATACTTGAGCACATCAGCGGCACGGAGAACAGCAGCATCTTGGAGAGAATGGGACCGCTGCACATATCGATCTCATATTGGGTTCCCTTGCGGGCTGCCATACCAGAGACCTCCTATGATTTCAGATTTGTCCTCCAATGGAGGACGTTTTTTTCATTCTAGCACGGCTATGAAGAAAATACCACCGGTTCCGACAGAAAAATTTTACGAATACTTTACGGGAATTTCATGCGTCCTCCATAAAAGACAGCCCGGGAAAGGCAATGCCTTTCCCGGGCTGCTTCCAGAGCCGTACCGGATCAGAACAGGGGCACCACAGCGCCGCTGTATGTGCTCTCGATGTACTCCCGAACGGTGTCGGAGTGCAGGGCCTCCACCAGGGCCTGGATGGCGGCGTTGTCCTCGCTGCCCTCCTTCACGGCCAGAACGTTGGCGTACTCCTGGGCGGCGTCGCCCTGGGAGTCCTCCACGGCCAGGGCGTCGGTGCCGGCGTTGAGGCCGGCCTGGAGGGCGTAGTTGCCGTTGATGACGGACAGGGCCACATCCTGGAGGGAGGAGGTCAGCTGAGCGGCGTCCATCTCGCGGATGGTGATGTCCACATTGTAGGAGTCGATGTCCCGCACGGTGGCGTTGGAGGCGGCGGTGATGCCGTCCTTCAGGGTGATGATGCCCTCCTGCTGCAGCAACAGCAGGGCCCGGGTCTCGTTGGAGCCGTCATTGGGGACGATGACCTCATCGCCGTCCTTCAGCTCCTCCAGAGAGGACGCCTTGCCGGGATAGATGCCGAAGGGCTCATAGTGGACGGTGCAGGCGGAGACCAGGTGGGTGCCGTAGTCACCGTTGAACCAGTTGAGGTAGTTGATGTGCTGGAAGTAGTTGGCGTCCAGATCGCCGTTTTCCAGAGCCTCGTTGGGCTGGACGTAGTCGGTGTACTCCACGATCTCCAGCTCGATGCCCTGCTCGGCCAGAATGGGCTTGCACTGCTCCAGGATCTCGGCGTGGGGGGTGATGCTGGCGCCCACCTTCAACGTGGTGGTCTCCGCGGCAGCGTCGCCGCCGTCAGCGGCATCACCGGCAGACGCGGTGTCAGAGCCGCCGCAGCCGGCCAGCAGGGACAGCACCAGCAGGGCGCTGAGGGTCAGGGTGAAAAACTTCTTCATGTCCAATACTCCTTTTCAAAAAACGATGGTGTCAGGGGATGATCTATCAATCAGCCGCTCTCGGGCGGCGGACTGTCAGCGGATGCGCCGGTCGGACCGGGCGGCGATGCGGTTGCCCGCGCCCTGGAGAATCTGCACCAGGACCACGATGAGCACCACGGCCACCCACATGATGGCGGATTCCTTGCGGTAGTAGCCGTAGTTGATGGCGATGGCGCCCAGGCCGCCGCCGCCCAGGATGCCGGCCATGGCGGAGTAGCCCAGGATGGTGACGGTGGCGGTGGTGGCGCCGGTGATCAGGGAGGGGGTGGCCTCCGGCAGGATCACCCGGGTCACGATCTGAAGGGGAGAGGCGCCCATGGACTCCGCAGCCTCGATGACGCCCCGGTCCACCTCGCGGGCGGAGGCCTCCACCAGCCGGGCCACAAAGGGGAAGGCGGCGATGACCAGGGGCGGAATCATGGCGGGGCTGCCCACAGTGGTGCCGATAATGAGGCGGGTAAGGCCGTTGAGCAGAAAGACCATGATCAAAAAGGGCACGGACCGCAGCAGGTTCACCACGGTGCCGAACACCTTGCTGACGGCGGCGTTGGGCCGCAGGCCGTCGGCGTCGGTCACCGCCAGCAGCAGTCCCAGGGGCAGTCCGATAATGTAGGCGAACAGGGTGGAGAGCACTGTCACGTAAACGGTCTCCCACAGGCCCTGGGCGAACATGATCCAAAATTCAGCACTGAGCATGTTGTGATTCCTCCTCGTAGGTGACGCCGATCTCGTCCAGATAGGACAGCATCCGTCCGGCGGTCACTTCGCTCTCCGGCAGCTGGACCAGCATGTGGCCGTATGCCTTGCCGTCGATGTCCCGGGTGTCGGCGAACCAGATGTTCACCGGCTCCCCGCAGGCCAGCACCATGCCGGCCACCACCGGCTGGTCGGAGGTGGTGCCGTCGAAGGTGATGCGGTAGACCTTGCCCGTGCCGGTGAAGTTCCGGGCGGCCTCGCTGCCGGGGATGATGAGCTGGCGGGCGGCGGAGGTCTTGGGATGGCGGAACACGTCGCTGACGGCGCCGCTCTCCACGATGCGGCTCTCGGAGATGATGGCCACCCGGCCGCAGATCTCCTCGATGACGCTCATCTGGTGGGTGATGACCACCACGGTGACCCCCAGCTTCTGGTTCAGGTCCTTCAAAAGGCCCAGGATGGAGGCGGTGGTGGTGGGGTCCAGGGCGGAGGTGGCCTCGTCGCACAGCAGGACCTTGGGGTCCGTGGCCAGGGCCCGGGCGATGGCCACCCGCTGCTTCTGGCCGCCGGAGAGCTGGGCGGGATAGGCGTCGGCCCGGTCGGCCAGGCCCACCAGGTCCAGAAGCTCCAAGGCGCGGGATTTCTGCCGCGCCTTGGGCAGACCGCTGAGGGACAGGGGCAGGCATACGTTCTGCAAAACCGTCCGCTGCATCAGCAGGTTGAAGCTCTGGAAGATCATGGTGATGGACCGGCGGGCCTGACGCAGCTCGGTCTCCGACAGGGCCGTCATGTCCTTCCCGTCCACGATGACGGTGCCGCTGGTGGGCCGTTCCAGCAGGTTCATGCACCGGACCAGGGTACTCTTGCCGGCGCCGGAGAGGCCGATGATGCCGAAGATCTCCCCCTGGCGGATGTCCAGGCTGATGTCCTCCAGAGCGTGGACAGCGCCTTCGCCCTGGCCGAAGGTCTTGGTGAGATTTCGGATCTGGATGATGGATTCGCTCACGGTATCGAAGCTCCTTTCCAAAATGGGAACTGAGGCGGAAAACAAAAAAGTCCTTGAAGCAGATGCTTCAAGGACGAGCGCGTACGCGCCGTGGTACCACCTTGATTCGCGCGTCTCCTCGCGGAGACGGCCTTTGGAAGTGCCATCACACTTCTGCGCTGTCACGGGCGCTCCCGTCGTGACCTATGCATGCGCGGTCGGCCACGCGACTCCAAGACCATGTTCCCCGGGCCCTTCCGCGCCTCGTTCCCACCATCGGAGGCTCTCTGTGCCGTATCTGCCCGGCTACTCTTCTCTTCATCGTCTTTGCGTTGTTTGGTGTTCAGTTGCATTTCAGTTTACACGGCGATGTCTGTCCTGTCAACTGGTATTTTCGCCCAGAAAGAGGCCGAAACTCCAGTCTGGTTCAGGATGATTTGCACAAAAACACTGCGCCGACAAAGGATTTCGGCAGAAATTTCACAGCCAGACTTTGCATCGGATTGCAACTGCCCGGCAAAACTGCTATCATACCTGTATGATTTTTGAAGGAGCGGAGGCGAGGCCGGTGGGGGAGCCGTGGAACAAAGGGGAAAAGACCCGCGCCCTGCGGGACTTCCTCTGCGGTGTGCTGATCGGGGCCGGCGCCATTTTGCCGGGCGTCTCCGGCGGCGTGCTGGCGGTGGTGTTCGGTATCTACCGCCCGCTGATGGAGATGCTGACCCGTCCGCGGACTGCCATCCCTCAATATTGGCGGTTCCTGCCGGCCCTGGGTCTAGGATGGGCCGTGGGCTTTCTGGGGGTGGCCAAGGGCATCGCGGTGTGTCTGGACTGGTCCGCCGCCGTGACTACATGGCTGTTCATCGGACTTATTATTGGCACGGTGCCCTCCCTGTTCCGGGAGGCAGGAAAGGAGGGGCGCCGCCCCTCCGCCTGGGTGAGCCTTTTCGTGTGCGCCGCGGCGGTGTTCGCGGGGCTGTTCTATGTGGGCCGGGTGCTGTCGGTGACGGTGGAGCCCAGCTTCTGGTGGTATAACTTCTGCGGGGCGCTGTGGGGGATGAGCGTGGTGATCCCGGGCCTGACCTCCTCCTCGGTGATGATGGCACTGGGGCTCTACCAGCCCATGCTGGAGGGGCTGGCCCGGCTGGATCTGCTGGTGCTGTCGGCATGTCTGCCCGGCATGGTGATCACCATGCTGTTGCTGGCCCGCCTTGTCAGCTGGTTCTTCCGCCGCCACTACGCCGTGGCCTATCATGGTATTTTGGGCATCGTACTGGCCTCCACTCTGGTGATCGTCCCTACGGACTATCTTGGCTGGTGGGAGGTGGCGCTCTCCGCGCTGTGCTGTGCCGGGGGCTACGCGCTGGCCTCCTTTCTGGACAAGCTGGACCGAACGACCGGCCGGGGCGCAGACTGAGCGGGCGCCCTTGGGCGCGTGCACTGCTTGACCCGGAGAGGGCGCGGAGGGTATAATGGACCCGGGCGGACTCTGTGAGAGGTTCCGCCGGAGGAGGAATGCCCATGGCCGTGTCCAATACCGCGCCCAACAAGACCCGGTATGCCCTGCCGGACACCCTGCGGGGGCTGACCCTGCTCAGCATGATCGCCTATCACGGCTGCTGGGACATGGTGTACATCCTGGGGGCCGACTGGCCCTGGTATCAAAGCAGCGGCGCCTATCTCTGGCAGCAGAGCATCTGCTGGACCTTCATCCTGCTCTCGGGCTTCAGCTTCTCCCTGGGCCGCCGCCACTGGCGGCGGGGGTGGCTGGTGTTCGGCTGCGGCGCCGTGGTGACGGCGGTGACGCTGGTGGTGATGCCGGGACAGGAGATCTGGTTCGGCGTGCTGACGCTGCTGGGCTCGTGCATGCTGCTGGGGGCCCTGCTGGAGCGGCCTCTGGGCCGGGTGCCCGCCGGGGCGGGACTGGTGCTGAGCGCGGCGCTGTTTGTCCTGACCCGGAGCGTGAACCGGGGATACCTGGGCTTTGAGGGCCTGCGTCTGGCGGCGCTTCCCGGTGAGCTCTACCGGAACATGGCTACCGCCTACCTGGGCTTTCCCTTTCCCGGATTTCGCTCCACGGATTACTTCTCCCTGGTCCCGTGGCTGTTTTTGTTTCTCACAGGATATTTCCTCTTCCGCCTGACCGGGAAGCACCTGGCGGCGGCGCCGGATCTGGGCCGGTGCGCTCCGCTGGAGGCCCTGGGGCGGCGGTCGCTGCTGGTGTATATGCTGCACCAGCCGGTGCTGTACGGCCTGACCATGGTTTTGCGGCTGCTGGCCTGAATAAAAGGAAAAACAGCGGAACGCCGAAAGGCGCTCCGCTGTTTGCCGTTTTCTCACTCGCAGAAGGCGATGCTGCCCCGCTCCTGCTTGGCCTGGTACAGGGCCCGGTCGGCCCGCTCCAGCAGAAGCGAGGGCTTTTCACCCGGACGATACTCCGCAATGCCGATGCTGACGGTAACGGGCTGACAGCGCTGGTGAATCTCCGATTTGGCAAAGCTGTCCTGCAATTTCTGGCACACGTCCCGGACCTCCACCAGGTTGAGGCCGGAGAAGAGAATACAGAACTCGTCTCCGCCGAAGCGGAAAGACTGAACATTCTGGTTGGACAGATTCAGCAGAACAAGACCCAGTGCCCGCAGGTACTGGTCGCCCTGATTATGGCCGAAGGTGTCGTTGAGCTGCTTGAAGGCATCCAGATCCATCATGGCCAGGTAGAAGGTATACTGATGCTGCTGCTCCTCCATGGACTGGAAAGCGGACCGCAGCGCCAGGCGATTGCCCACCTGGGTCAGGGCGTCGGTCATGGAGCGCTTCTGATAGCGCAGCCGCTCCTGCTCCAGATTCAGGCTGACGTTGTTTTTGTCCTGCTCTGTGCGCAGCAGCAGCCAGCAGATCACGTAAAACAGCACGATCAGCAGCAGGGACACGCAGAAATTGGTAGTAGTGGTGGCAGTGGCCAGTACACTGATCCGCGCGGGGTCCCAGAACAAAAACAGATCGGACACCGCCTTGCCAACCAGGCACAGAGCGCTGACGATGGTGGTCAGATGGCGGTCGCCGTAAATGACGGTCACCACCATGGGGATGGCAAAGATTACGTACAGAGCAGGGAAGGTGGAGTGGAAAGTATATACGCCGAAAGCCATCGCCACCATCAGGCACGACAGGCCGTAGATCTTTTTCCGCTCGGAAAGGGACCCGCGCATAAAGAAGGTGGCTATGAGGACGACGATTCCGTTATAGAGGCAGGGCGCCAGCACGTACTTCAGCAGGAACTCGCCGGGCGAACTGTTCGTGCTGCCCAGATGGGACATCAGCAGAAACACGAATACTTCTGCCACCGGGGTAAAGGCGGTCAGCCACAGCAGCAGCCGGTATTGGATCCGCAGCCATTTCTCATCGATGCGGCGGTATTCACTTTGTATGGTTTCAACGCCGAAGGTGAGATTGTTGCGCATGAAAAACACCCTCTTATTTTGGTTGCGGCCCTATGGTTCACGGCCTAAAAGGAAGATTTATCCTTCAAAGGCATAAGCGTCTTAAATTCAAATAAAAATTATAGCATAAATGGGTCACATTTGTCACGTTGTTTTTCCTAT